>JASJBV010000007.1 GCA_030066335.1 Gammaproteobacteria bacterium | reverse complement strand
CTCGGCGTGCGCTTCCACCCGACCCGCGGCAGCATGAGCCTCGGCAAGAGCCAGGGCGGACTGCCGCCCGACGATGTCTGCGAAGACGAGGCCGACATCCTCGCCGACTGCGAGCGCGTCATCGCCGAGTATCACGATCCCGCGCGCTACTCGATGCTGCGTATCGGGCTCGCGCCCTGTTCGCCGTTCAGCGTGACGCCGGCGTTGATGCGGCAGAGCGCCGAGCTGGCGAGGCGGCACCCCGGCGTCGGGCTGCACACCCACCTGTGCGAAACCATCGACGAAAACCGTTTCTGCGAAAGCCGATTCGGCGCGCGGCCGCTGGCTTATGTCGAAAGCCTCGGGTGGAGCGGCGAAGACGTCTGGTTCGCTCACATGGTGCATCCGGACGGCGACGAAATCGCGCGCCTGGCGAATACCCGCAGCGGCGTCTGCCACTGCCCGAGCAGCAACATGATCCTGGCCTCCGGTATCGCGCCGGTGCGGCAAATGGTGGATGCCGGGGTCAGGGTTGGGCTCGGCGTCGATGGATCTGCCAGTAACGATGGCAACCACATGCTGGGTGAGGCACGCCAGGCGATGCTGTTACAGAGGGTCGGCTGGCCGGGGTTCGAATCCAGCGCCGACCGCTTTTCAGCGCGCGAGGCGCTCGAACTGGCGACCCTGGGTGGCGCCAAGATCCTGCAACGGGATGATATCGGCTCACTGCAAGCAGGCAAGGCCGCCGACTTTGTCGCTTTCCGGGTCGATCAGCTTTATCATGCCGGGGCAGGCAGTGACAAGGTTGCTGCGCTGATGACCTGCGCGCCGGTCGCGGCCTGGTTATCCGTGATCAATGGACGGATCGTGGTAGAACAAGGAGAATTGTTGAATGTTGATCTGCCGAACCTGGTGCTTCGGCATAACCAGCTTGCTCACCAGTTACTGGTCGCTGCAGGCCATGTTTGAGAAAACCATGAAAAATAACGATAAACCAGTACCTGATTTTGTCGAACGCGGCATCGATCTGGGCCATCCCTCGCTGGGGACCAAAATCATCGATTGCAGCGATGATTTCTTTGCCGATCGCACACGACTGCTGAATCCCGAGCCGCCGGTCTGGATCCCGGACAAGTACGATGACAACGGCAAATGGATGGACGGCTGGGAATCCCGCCGTCGTCGCAATGGCGGACATGATTACCTGGTCATCAAGCTTGGACGGCCGGGCATTCTGTTTGGGGTCAATATCGATACCTCGCATTTCACTGGTAACTACCCGATGGCGGCCTCGCTGGAGGGTACCTACTGCGATACCCAGATCGATGAAAACTCGGAATGGGTGCCATTGGTCACGATGACCGAATTGCAGGGCGACAGTGAGCATTACCTGGAAGTCGACAGCCTCAGGGTGTGGACCCATATCCGGTTCAATATCTTTCCCGATGGCGGGGTGGCGCGGCTGCGCCTGTATGGACGCGTGTATTGCGACTGGGAGAGCGAGGACCCGGATGCCCTGCATGATTTTGCCAACAGTCTCAACGGGGGCCGGGTCATCGGCTGGAACGACGCCCATTTCGGTCATCCGAATAACCTGTTGAATGATGGCGACGCGCAGAACATGGGCGACGCCTGGGAGACCCGGCGCCGGCGCGAACCCGGCTACGACTGGTGTGTGATCGAGCTCGGTCATCGCTGCCTGATCAAGGAGATCGTCGTCGATACCGCTTTTTTCAAAGGCAATTACCCGCATCAATTCTCCCTGCAGGCGGCCGAGGTTATGCACGATACGCGCAAGTCATTGATAACGCGGAGTATCTACTGGCCGGAGATATTCTCCCTGCAACCGCTACAAATGGATTGTAAGAATCACTTCAAGGTCGACAGCGACGAGATCGGTCCGGTCAATTACATCCGCTTCAACATCTTTCCCGACGGTGGGGTCAGCCGCTTACGCGTGTTTGGCAAACTGGCATGAAGTCACTATTGGTAAAACCGCTGACCGCGGAAGCTTTTTTCGAATTCGGCGATGTCATCGAGATGGACCAGCGCGCCTCGCAACCGATGAACCGGGGCATGGCCGAGCGTTTCCCGTCGTTGGCCAAGGTCGAAACCTATGGTGACAAGGCGAGGGCGGTGATCAGCCTGGTACATAGCCATCGTTATGATATGCCGCACACGATTGACCTGGTCGAGCGCCATCCGCTGGGCAGTCAGGCTTTCATTCCGCTGGATGACACCCCGTTCATCGTCATAGTCGCACCCATCGGCGATGAGGTCGATGCCTCCCAGCTTCGCGCTTTCAAAACCAATGGCAGTCAGGGCATCAACTACCGCGCCGGCATCTGGCATGCCCCATTGTTCACCCCCTACGACGATATGAATTTTGTCTGTGTAGATCGTGATGGCCAGGATAAGAATTGCGAGGAAAGGTTGATTCCTGAAGCGCTGCGGCCGCAAATTGATTTCTAGCCTCGAATTGAAAAACTTCGTCATACCCGCGCAGGCGGGTATCCATTTGTCAGCATAGCGAAATTTGTAATGGATACCGGCCTCCGCCGGCATGACGCTTTCCTTTGAGAATTGTGCTGATCCGCCTCAGCTCAAGCTTTCCAATGTCGATTTATTGCGAGGATTTATGCCCAGGCTGCCTTGACAATCTATTGTCTTTTGACCAAACTGCTATATAGCAATTAACCATATTACACACACAATTATTTCGGGAAATTTTCGGTCCCAGGGGTCATAGACATGTCTAAAGGATACAGTGATGCTTTTTCCGCCCAATCCCAGAGCAGCGCTAACCTGAGCGGTCGGGCTGCCCGCTACGCTTCGCCCTATGCAGAGAGCAGTGGCTTCGATTTGTCCGGCTATACCCATGCCGAGAAGATCGCCCTGTTCAACGAGATTCTGCAGAACAAAATCCATGGGATTTCCTACAGCCCTTACATGGATGGCCAGGAGCCGGGAATGGATATACCCGCCGAGCAGATCAGACAGCGGATGGAGATCATTCAGCCCTTCACCAACTGGGTTCGCTCATTTTCCTGTATAGAAGGTCATGAGGAAACCCCGAGGATCGCCCATGAAATGGGTCTGAAGACGATGGTGGGAATCGGTCTGGGGGAAAAGAAAGAAATCAATGAAACCGAGATGGCCAACGGGATCAAGATCGCGCAGGCCGGACATGCGGATATTCTGGCGGTCGGCAACGAGGTGCTGCTGCGTGGTGACCTGACCGAGGATGAAATGATCGATTACATCAATCGGGTCAAGCAAGAAGTGCCCGGAGTGCCGGTCGGCTACGTGGATGCGTATTTCCTGTTCGAGAATCATCCGCGGGTCACCGAGGCCTGTGATGTCATCCTGATCAACTGTTATCCGTTCTGGGAAAGCTGCCCGGCGGAACACGCGCTGGTTTACATGAAGCAGATGTATCGCCGCGCGGAGAATGTTGCCCATGGCAAGAAAGTCATTATCAGTGAAACCGGATGGCCGAATATCGGTTCACCCTATGGTGGTGCTGTACCCAGTGATGAAAACGCGCTGAATTATTTCATTCAAACCTGCCTGTGGGCTGAAGAGGAGGGGATAGAGATCTTCTATTTCTCGTCGTTTGACGAATCCTGGAAGGTCGGAGATGAAGGTGATGTAGGCGCTTATTGGGGGCTCTGGGATCAACACGGACAAATTAAGTATAAATGAGGGAAGTAAGTGAAATTCGGACACACAATAGGCATAGAATTTGGCAATGCGATCTGTTACTCGGGTTACCGGGAGGGACAATCGCCGATTGATCAAACCTATCCAAGTTATGAGCAGGTCGTTGAAGACCTGAAGATCCTCGATCATGAATGGCAGTTTTTGCGCATCTACGATTGCAGCCGGCATGCCGACCTGGTGCTTGAGGCGGTACGCAACGAGAAGCTTGATTTCAAGGTCATGCTGGGCGCCGATGTCGCGGCGGAAATGCAAAGCGTGGATTGCCCGTGGCTGGACGATCATCCGGAAGAGCAGCTGGCAGCCAACCGGATTGCCAACGATCAACAGATCGATCGCCTGATCGAACTGGCTAACGCATATCCCGACGTGGTGTTCTCGGTATCGGTCGGCAACGAGGCCACGGTTGAATGGAGTGATCACCAGGTGCCGGTTGAGCGCCTGATCGAGTTTGTGCGCCGGATCAAGCAAACGGTCAAGCAGCCGGTGACCTTCTGCGAGAACTACGTGCCCTGGACCGAGAAGTTGGAGCCCCTGGCGGCCGAGCTCGATTTCATTTCATTGCATACCTACCCGGTCTGGGAATATCACACGATCGAGGGTGCGCTCGAATACACCAAGAAAAACTTCAAAAGCGTCGCCCAGCATTACCCGGATAAACCGGTGGTGATTACCGAGGCGGGCTGGACTACCAATTCCAATGATCGTGGCATCGACGCCTGGAATGCATCGGAGGAATTCCAGGCCCATTACTACAGCCAGTTGATCGACTGGACCAACGAGAAACGTATCCTGACCTTCGTATTCGAAGCCTTCGATGAACCCTGGAAAGGGTCAGAAGACCCGATGGAACCGGAGAAGCACTGGGGTCTGTTCACGGTCGATCGTAAACCCAAGCTGGTGATGCAGGAGATTTATCAACATCTGTGGCCGCACGACAACGAGTCCGATCTGGCAGTTTAAGTAAAAAATAACCAGCAGTTACCGACGATGACCCAGCAGCATTATCAAACTGCACCAGAAGATAGAATACCACTGGGGCAGAAGATCGCTTTTGGCATGGGCATGCTGGGCAACCAGATGTTCCCGGCCGCGTTGTCAATCTTCATGGTGGTACTGGTCAAGGGCCTGGGCATGGATCCGCTGTTATGGGGGATCCTGTTTTTTATCCCGCGGCTGGTAGATGCGATTACCGACCCGGTGATGGGTTTTATCTCGGATAACACCAAATCCCGGTGGGGGCGTAGGCGGCCGTATATCTTCATTGGTTCGATCTTAACCGGCCTCAGTTACATCGCGATGTGGCAGGTGTATCCGGAAAATTCCGAGCTCTACAATTTCTTCTATTTCCTGTTGGTTTCGATCATCTTCTATCTGGGGCTAACCGTGTTCGCCACCCCGTACGTGGCAATGGGTTATGAAACCAGTAACGACTACCATGAACGCACCCGCCTGATGGCGGTCGCGCAGTGGATCGGTCAGTGGGCCTGGGTGATCGTGCCCTGGTTCTGGGTCATCATCTACGATCCGGAAATCTTTGCGACTCCGGATGCCGGCGCGCGCGAACTGTCGATCTGGGTAGGTATTTTTTGCATGGTATTGACCATGGTGCCGGCCCTGTTTTGTAAGACCCAGATTGTCAACGAGGACGAACTGAGTGAGCTGTCGCGTGATAAGCTGAGGGAGAACCTGCAGGGCATCAAACAGGGTTTCGTCGAGGCTTTCAAATGTGTCCCGTTCCGCCAACTTTGCATTGCCACCTTTTTTGTATTCAATGCATTCAACACGGTTGCCGGTTTTTCATTCTTCATTATCGTTTACTATATCTTCAATGGTGACGCCGGAGCTGCCGGCACCTGGCCGGCCTGGTTCGGTTCGCTCGGTGCGTTGTCAACCAGTTTCCTGGTTATTCCCATCATTACCTATCTCTCCCAGAAGCTGGGCAAGAAAAAAACCTTCCTGGTCACGCAATCGATTTCCCTGCTGGGTTATCTCTCGTTCTGGTGGGCATTCGACCCGGATAATCCTATCCTGATGCTGCTGCCCTTGCCATTATTTGCGTTTGGCATTGGTTCTCTGTTCACGATGATGATGTCGATGACCGCGGATGTCTGCGACCTAAACGAGCTCAATACCGGGGTGCGCCGGGAAGGCGTATTCGGCGCGATCTACTGGTGGATGGTCAAATTTGGTTTTGCCATTGCCGGCCTGTTGAGTGGACTGATTCTGGCCATGGTCGGCTTTGACCAGGATGTAGCACAACAGACCAGCGAAACCCTGGAGGGACTCAAACTGGCCTATATCCTGTTCCCGATGAGCGGAACCCTGATCGCAATGGCGATCATGTCGCGCTACGATTTGTCAGAGCAAAAAGCGCATGAGATTCGGCTTGAGTTGGAGGCAAGAAGAGGTAAGCGGGAAACTGCCTGATTTATCGATACCTGCAGTCTGGTTTAATTAACCGATTATTAGGATTTAGCGATCATGCCGCAATAATCGTCGGCGCCTCAGCACAGGTCTGGCGGACTACCAACTCGGCGGACAGCGCAACGTGCCTGTTTTCCAGGGTTTCACCCTTGATCAGATGCTCCAACATGCAAACCGCGGTATTGGCGATCTGATCTATCGGTGCTTTTACCGTGGTCAGGGCAGGGGCGATCTGCGAGGCCACCTCGATATCATCAAAACCCAGGATGCTCATATCCTCCGGTACTTTAATCCCTTCATGATGCAGCCGCCGCAACGCACCCAGGGCCATCGAATCATTGGCGCAAAGAATTGCCGTGGGCGGCTGTGCCAGCGACAGGAAATAAGCCGCTCCATCCAGGCCGGATTTGAAGGAATAATTGCCCCGGTAAACCAGGGTTTCATCCAGTTCAAGACCATATCTATTCAAACCACTCTGGAAACCTGCACAGCGGTTCTTGCCGACATCGGAGTCTTCCAGGCCGGTCATGAAGGCGATGCGTCGATGACCGAGTTGATACAGATGGTCAAAGGAATCGAGCACGGCATTGAAGTTGTCGATGATAACCGAGGGTATGGTTTTGTCTGACGACGCGTTGTCGATCACCACGGTCGGTACCTGCTGCTTGAGCTGTTGGATGGTGTTTTCCACCCGGGGGAAGCAACTGGCGATGACGCCATCCAGTTTGTCGGTGATATTTTCGCCATCGCCATTGGTCAATTCAGAAAAATACACCAGCGAATAGCCATGAGTCACCGCTTCTTTTTCCAGGGCATGAAAAATCAACGAGTAATATGGGCTGGATACGCCGGAGACGATGCTGCTGTCGAGAAAATAACCGATATTACCGGTCCTTTGGCGACTCCTACGGTCAGCGAGAAAGGTGCCCTTGGTCGGAATTTTATACAGGACACCCTGAGCAACCAGGTTATCGATGGCCTTGCGGATGGTCATGTAAGAGAAGCCCAGTTCTTTGGCCAGGGTTCTTTCGCCGGGTAGTTTGTCGGTTATGGTCTTGTTCTTGATTGACTTCTTTATGTGTTCTTCGACCAAAAGATATTTTGGTGTAGCTTTGCTCATAGCATCTATCCATCAGTAGTTTAAATTGGACTTGGTCAACTGTCTGACTACCCCATCAGACATGGACCTGGTGTCAAATTTCGCGTTCTCTCCCTAAGCTCGAGGCGAATATAGCATATTAGTCAAAGCCGATGCTACATAGCATCGGGACGCACAATAAAGACTCACATCAATGCTTTATATTAAAAAAAACCCTTGATATTGCGGTTTTATATTGAAAGCCTGAATATTTCCTAGTTTAAAGAACTTGACACCATGTAGCCGCAAAGTTTAAAGTGCTATATAGCATACTACAGGTTTGTGTAGAACAAGCCAATAAATAATCCTATCCGGAGGCCTAGACATGCAGTGCAATAGTTCATCCCACTGGTTCCGAGCAATCTTTATCCTATTCCTCACCGCATCTTTGAGTGCCTGTGGCACTGGAGACGGCGAAGAAGTCTTCGAGGACTCTGCCGCTGATGTGCAGGCGCAGGAGCTGAGACTGGTCTTCGAGGACGATTTTGGCGGACCCAGCGGATCACCCCGCCTGGCAGCAAAAGAAGCATTGACTGTTGACTCCAAGTGGCGGGCAGTAACCGGATACGGACCCAATAATGATGGTTGGTTCAACGATGAATGGCAGTTGTATCAGAATTCCATCGATAACCTTTACACCGAGAACGGTAACCTGGTGATCGAGGTACTGTGTCCTACTGCACCAACTTGTGGCAAGCGGGATGGCACGATCACCTCCGCCCGGGTCATGACCAAGGACAGGCTTGAAGTTCAATACGGCGTGATCCAGGCTCGGATTAAGGTGCCCGGTGGTGATGGCATGTGGCCGGCATTTTGGATGTTGGGCGAAAACTGGCCGGAAACCAACTGGCCGCTGACCGGTGAGATCGATATCATGGAAATGCTGTACGACAGATCCGATCGTTTCACCTCGCATTTCACCATTCACTGGGCCGATGATGACAACAACAATGCGGCCACCAATGATTCAGGCACCTACGTCTCAGACGTACCGTTGACCGATGATTTCCATGTTTACGAAGTGGACTGGAATGAAGATCGTATCATCGGCAAGATCGATGGAATCACCTATTTCACCAAGACCATCGATCCCGCTACCATGACTGAATTCAAGAATGAATTCTTCCTGTTGCTGAATGTGGCCGCTGGCGGTGCCGGCGGCACTCCCAATGCATCAACAACCTACCCACAGCAAATGCTGGTTGACTGGGTTCGGGTGTTTGAACGTGAACCGGCCACTTCGGCTAGTTTAACCACGGAAACCGAAGTACCGCTTGATTATATCCGGATCATTCAATCGCAGGAGTTCGGCAATGCCAACGTTACCATAGCAAAAGTTGACAGTACTGCTGTCCCTGCGCTCGAAGGCAGCGAGGTTCTCGAGGTTCAATATACCAATACCAGAACCGGTCTAAGCGGCGGTCCAGCTGCCGATTACGGTGGGATTTTCATTACCTTTGGCGGTTCCAACCTGTCCAACTTCACCAACTTCATTCTGAACGTGGATAGTTCTCAGTTCACGGATTTCGATGATCTTACGCTAGAATTCAAGGATCTCAGCGATACCGTGGTGCAGGTGAAGCTATCAGACTTCACGCCAGTATCGACATCAGGTAACTGGACAACCTACAACATCCCGCTCAGTTCTTTTGCTGGGGTGGACCTGGGTAGAATTTTGCACTTGGGTTTGATTGATGCAGAAGACGATACAGACCAGTTGTTAACCGGCACCCTGTATTTTGACGACCTTCGCTTTACCACCGAGGCCTGTACACCAAATCCATCGATTGCATTCGATGCGGTCAATTATAATCCAGCCGAATCTGCTGCCATTATTTCTGTGGATGACCTGTGTGCGGCGAACTCGGTTGTTGAAGTTAAAGTGGCTGTGGGTTCTGATGAGATTGTAGTCGGTGTTGATCTTGATGCCGCCGGGCAAGGCAGTACTGATATCAACCTGGTCAGTCCTGCTTCTTTCTGTGGTACGGATGATGAAATTGGCAGTATTGCATTCACTGGCAACCTACTCGCTACATACAACGGTAACTATCTGGATTTAGATGGTAATCCGCTCACTGCATCAGATACAGCGTCTGCCGGATTGGATGCAGGAACCGCGCTTCTTAACCGCGTCGGTGATTCTCTGTACGTGCTTTCCTCGGCGGGCATTCCGCAAACCTGGCTACCTGATGCTGACTATTCGTACAGTGACTTTGGTTCCGGGGCTACTTTCAATACTGTCAATGATGTAGTGACGGTAAATGGCAGTGCCGGTGCTGCTGCATTGCTGGCCTTTACCGGTTTCGATAGCGGATTTGATGCTGATTACAAGTCATTCAATACCAACGTTAAGGGGCTTCCAGGAAATATCCTGCGGCTTAAATTCAGTGATTCGGAGGGTGAAATCAGCATTGATTTGGCCACTGATAGCCGCGCTACCTTGGAATCTGATGGCTCTTACAGCGTTTCGATTCCTATGACTGATATTGATGCTACCGATCATACCTACATCATGTGGGGTAGCAATACTTCGTCTGCGACCGACTATACATTCCAGGTAACCGATACCTTTTATGATGAATTTCCCCCATCAGCAGGCACGGCTTGTTCTGCCCCGGCCGATGCACCGGCAGCTCCAACTGAAGATTCTGCGGATGTAATCTCGCTCTTTAGCAATGCTTACACAGATGTTGCTGTGGATACTTTTAGTGCATCTTTCACTACTGTTTCTTTTTCTGAACCTGTGTTGAATGGTAATGACATTAAGGGTTACTCAGGTTTGGCTACACCGGCAACTTCTAATTCTTTCGTTGCTATCGAGACAGGCACTTCACAGGTAGATGCAACCTCCATGACCAACCTTCGTATTGATGTTTGGAGTGCAGATGTATCAAGCCTGAAAATCAAACTGGTTGATTTCGGAAGTGATGGCTTTGCAGGTACCATCGCAGATGTTGCGGGAGAGGTAACCAAAGCTCTGACTTTAGGCGAGTGGACCAGTCTCGATATACCGCTGTCAGAGTTCCAGGCTGCCGGTCTTAGTAGGCAGGAGTTTATATCACAGTATATTCTCTCAAAAGATGGCGCTGCCGGTACTATTTTTGTCGATAATATCTATTTCTACGAGGCACCCCTTGTTGGATCCACAATCACCAACCACGGGCGCAACACAGGCGGGTTGTTTACCGAAACCATTACATCAGATACCGTAACTTATACAGGCATTGGTAGGACTGACGGAGGTAGCGGTAGCAATGTGGTGAACGTAGATGCTGCTAGCACAGCGATAGCTTCTTACGATGGTAGTGTCTCGCTTGAGATCGACTATACAGACACAGGCGGTGGTTATGCTGGTGCGTTCTTCACTTTCGCAGGTGCTGATCTGACGGTATACAATACGCTGAACTTCACTATCAATACCGCAGCTGTATCTGACTTTGGCGATCTAACTATCCAGCTTGAACCACCTGCCGGTGGTACCGTTGGAGGTAATGTTCAGTTATCAGCATATACTCCGGTCGCAACATCGGGTAGCTGGAATACTTATGCTATACCTTTGGCGGATTTTCCTGCCTCAACAGCGACCTTGAATGCAGTGACTGCCGTTGGTTTCTGGAATATGAGAAATGCAGCTGGAAACACCACTCCGTTTACATTTGGCAAGATATACGTGGATGATGTTTACTTCTCATTGGATGGCGATCATGGGCCGAATACGGGTGGGTTGTTTACTGAGACCACTACTTCTGCGACTGTCACTTACAGTGGTATTGGTAGGACCGACGGAGGTAGCGGTAGTAATGTGGTGAACGTAGATGCTGCCAGCACTGCTGTAACACCCTATGATGGTACTGACTCTCTTGAGATCGAATATACCGATACTGGCGGTGCTTATGCTGGTGCGTTCTTCACATTCGGAGGTGCTGACCTGACTGCTTACAACACATTGAACTTCGCGATCAATACGTCAGCGGTAGCAGACTTTGGTGACATAACCATTCAGCTTGAACCGCCTGCCGGTGGTACCGTTGGTGGTAATGTCCAGCTGTCAGCTTACTTACCTGTAGAGACTTTTGGGGACTGGCAGCTCTATGCCATTCCGCTACCGGATTTTCCTGCCTCAACAGCGACCTTGAATGCAGTGACTGCGGTTGGTTTCTGGAATATGAGAAATGCTGCCGGAAATACTACCCCGTTTACGTTTGGTACGATTTATGTGGATGACATCTACTTCTCGCAGGAGAGACTCGAGTTGATCACCAACGGTGGTTTCGAAACCGGTGATTTAACGGGATGGCTTGATCCTGCCCCTGGTGCTGGTTCATTAACCGTGACTGATACTGAGAGTAGAAACGGAGACTGGTCAGCTCGAGCTCAAGTCGCGATATCACAAAACGTCTTTGCACAACAGAATGGTGTTGGCCTAGGTATTGTCACTGATGGCGACGTTATTGATATTACCTTTGACCTGAAGGGCGATCTTAATCCTGGCGCAGTCATTAATACCCTTGCTACCTGGAGCGGTGGTGGCGGTGCTATAGCGCCTAACATCACTGCGTCTGTTGCGGACTGGACTAAATATACCTATACGACCACTTTAACCGGGGGCGATCTATCTGGCGGATTTAGCCTGCTTATTGAGGCGGTCTGTGGAGGCGTATCAGGTTGTAGTACCGATGTGTATATCGACAACGTGTCAGTGAAGATTCAATAGATATATGATGTAAGCTGGTGTTCAGTGAATAAGATTAGTGTTTTTTTGATTCACTGATCACCAGCCTTGGATTTGAACTTAAGTCCAGATCAATAAAAACTATAACGGGAGAGCCTGGCAATGCCAGCGGATTCATCAAGCGACAATGCCAGTGTATCCATGTCGAGATCGATGGAGTCCGATGAACTGGCGGCCACCAAGCATTTCGAAACCAAGCCTGAAGACCGCATCTCCCTGGTTCATAAAATCATTTATGGTCTGGGTGCCTTCGTAAACAACCTGCTCGCGGCTGCCATCGGCGGCATGATAATCGTGTTGAACCTGGGGCTGGGCATGAACCCGGCCCTGGTCGGTCTGCTCGCTGCGCTGCCCCGTTTAACCGATGCGATCACCGATCCCTTGATGGGTTTCATCTCGGATAATACGCGTTCACGCTGGGGCCGGCGTCGGCCTTATATCTTCGTCGGCGCGATCTTCGCCGGGATTGTTTTCGCCCTGCTGTGGCAATTCCCGAGAGGTATGTCGGAAGGTTATTACTTCTGGTACTTCCTGATCGGTTCCTTCATTTTCTACCTGGGCTATACCATCTTCGCCACCCCCTGGGTGGCCCTGGGTTATGAATTGACCCCGGATTACCACGAACGTACCCGCCTGATGGGGGTGCAGAATTTCATGGGGCAGTGGGCTTACATCGTGGCACCGTGGTTCCTGCTGATCATGCAGGCCGAATATTTTGATGACATGGTCGAGGGGGCTTCCTACCTGGCGATCGGGATCGCCGTGTTTACCATTTGTATCGGTATCATGCCGGCGATTTACCTGCGCGAGCGATTCAGTCATCCAGTGACTGAGGATGACGGCAGAGAACCTAAAGAGTCGATGTGGGAAATCGTCAAGCGCAACATGATCCAGTTCTTCGAAGGTTTCCTGACCACGATCAAGGTAGCGCCTTTCCTCAAGCTGTGTGCGGCGACCTTCCTCGTTTTCAACGGTTTCATGCTGATCTCCTCGTTCCAGTTCTACGTCATCATTTATTACGTGTTCGGTGGTGATACCGAGCTTGGCGCCGAGTATGCCGGTTGGTCGGGTACCGTCGGTGCGATTTCCACCTTTATCGTTATCGGTATCGTGACCTGGATGTCGACCAAGCTGGGTAAGCGTAAGGCGTTTTTCTATGCGATCGGTATTTCCATGGTCGGCTATGCCCTTAAGTGGGTTTGCTACAACCCGGAATATCCTCTGCTGTTATTGTTACCGGCGCCGTTGATGGCGTTTGGCCTCGGTGGTTTGTTCACCCTGATGGGCTCGATGATCGCGGATGTCTGTGATTATGACGAGCTGCAAACCCACGAGCGGCGGGAAGGCATGTTCGGTTCCATCTTCTGGTGGGTGGTCAAGCTGGGGATGGCACTGGCCTTGGCCGGTGGTGGTTTTCTCCTCAATGCGACCGGCTTCGATGTCGAGTTGAAAGGAGCCCAATCCGAGCAGACTATCTTCCTGATGCGGTTCTTTGATGTCATGGTGCCGCTGGTCACCTCCGCTCTGGCGATGTGGGCGATAGCCTCTTTCTCCATCACCGAAGAGAAAGCGCATCAGGTCCGAGCAGAGCTCGAGGCGCGTCGCGGCGTAACATCAGCGGCCACGGCTTAAAAACTGATCGGATGATGAAGCTACAGCAGCGTCGCTATCTCATCAAGGAGTTCTCGCTTGTTAGGCACCTCTGAAATTCTGTTGACCTCGGAGCAGGGCGCCAGGTTATCTCTGCAGGATAATGTCGACTTCAGACCGGGCAAAGCCGGCGGGGTGGTTGTCGAGGTCAATCCCGCAGTCGTCAAACAGGAACTGCTCGGCATAGGCA
Organism: Gammaproteobacteria bacterium; assembly: GCA_030066335.1. Lineage (GTDB taxonomy): Bacteria > Pseudomonadota > Gammaproteobacteria > JACNJF01. The sequence goes on along the minus strand of JASJBV010000007.1, from coordinate 20,499 downwards.
CCTCCTTTACCGAGGCTTCTGCGTTTGTGTTAGCGCACCTGGAAGATGCTTCGCGCGATGAAGTCATGCGCAATATCTTTAGTGAGCAGGGTGCCAACTTCACCCTGACCCGCACCCATATCGGTGCCTGTGACTTCTGCGTGGAAGGGCGATATTCCTATGCCGATCGGATTGCCGGCGATACCGGTTTGCAGGCTTTTTCCATCCAGCCGGATCTCGATGGTTTCAACCCTGAGCAATACCCCGGGATCAAGGATCCTGACTTCGATCTGTTGCCTATGATCCGTCAGGCGCAGGCCATCAAAGCGGCGCAATCCGACAGTAGGATGAGGATCATCGCCTCGCCCTGGACCGCGCCTGCCTGGATGAAGGATATCGAGGACTGGTACCAACCCGGCACCCCGGCCAATAACTTCAATGGCACCGGCGGGGTGCTAAAACCTCACTACGAGGCGACCTTTGCCGACTACCTGGTCAAATACCTCGATGCTTACCGCGAGCAGGGGGTCGATATCTGGGGCATGACCCCGGTCAATGAGCCCCTGGGCAATAGCGGCCAGTGGGAGAGCATGCATTTCACCGAGCATACGCAAAACGAATTCATCAAGCATCACCTCGGGCCAAAGTTACATCAAAGTGGCTATGCGGATGTCAGCTTGTTGATGCTGGATCATGCGCGGCCACACCTGGAGCAATGGGCCGAGGTCATCTACAACGATCCCGAGACCGCGCGCTATGTCGACGGCGCTGCCGTTCACTGGTACGAGAGCACCTTCAAGGTTTACGAGGATGTGTTCGACCGGGTGCATGCAAAATATCCGGATTACTCGATCATCCATACCGAGGGTTGCATCGATGATCTGGGTAAAAAGGCGCCGGGTGGCGTACTCGATCCCGAGGGTTACCAGGAATCCGGCTGGTTCGACAATGACGATTTCTGGTGGAACGAAAACGCCACCGACTGGGCCTACCAGGCGACCTGGCCTGGAGTCGTGATCGAAAATCACCCCATCTATACCCCGGTGCATCGCTATGCGCGCAATATCATTGTCAGCCTCGATCATTGGCTGAATGGCTGGATCGACTGGAATATCGTGCTCGACGCCCGAGGCGGGCCGAACCATGTGGGTAATTATTGTGGCGCACCGATCATGATCGATACCGAGTCCGGTCACGTTTACTACACCCCGATTTATTACATTCTGTCCCAGCTCAGCCGGACCATCCGTCCCGGCGATAGAGCGCTCCAGACCCGGATCGCTCGGGATCATCTGGATATCGATGACTTGCATGCCTGCGCCACGATCAATCCGCAGGGATTACTCAGCATCCAGCTCCTGAATACGACCAAGCAAGACATAGCCCTGAACCTGCAGATCGATGGGCAGTATGCACCGATAACTATACCGGCCAATGCATTGCTGACGGTCAGGCTCGAATTGTGAGCCTGGAATGACTTTAGGTTTTTATTTCAGGACACCTTTTGTTGCTATAGAGCTTTTAGCATCGAGATTGACCAGGCATCAGGTAGAAAAGTTATAAAAAAGTGGGTGGATTCACATTTTACCCTGTTAAACCGCTTATTTATTAGGTTGACTTCTGTTGACGGTTTCGGCAAACTGCTATATAGCATAACTATCTAATCGATAAACCACATCGTACATAACAAAGAGAGGTGGAACTATGGCGATCTTGAATAATGTCGCTTCAGTTAAGCAAGTCAGTGGCATTATCGCCGCTGTGTGCCTGTTTTTCCTGGCGTCGACTGGGCAGGCACAGCAAGTAGACCTGGTGACAACCGTTAAGGATGCAAATGGTTGGAAACTGCAGGTCAACGGCAATGATTTTTATGTCAAGGGTGTGGTCTGGGGTTACGCGCCTCCTGGGACAAACTACACCTACAGCCTGTGGAACCAGCCTGAAGACATTATCAAGACCGTGGTTGACAGGGAATTCTCCCTGATGCAGGCGAACAATATCAACGCCATCCGTACCTTTGCTATAGTTCCACCCGAGTGGGTCACCTACATTTACGATAATTACGGCATCATGACCGTGGTCAATCCGTTGATGGGGCGCTATGGTGCCAGCATCGATGGCGTCTGGGTGGCGCAGACGGATTACTCTGATCCACGAACCCGTGAAATACTCAAAGAAGAAGTCCTGGCCGTAGTTGAGGAGTTTAGAGACGTCCGCGGTGTATTGATGTTCGCGCTGGGTAACGAGAGTAACTACGGTCTCTCCTGGTCTTCCAGCTTTGAGATAGAAAATCTTCCGGTCGGCGAGCAACAGCGGGAGAAAGCTAAGTTCCTCTACAGCCTGTTCGGTGAAGTCATCGATGCCGGCAAGCAGATCGCACCTAACCACCTGTTCACCATCGTCAACGGTGATATTCAGTACCTTGACCTGATCGTTGAAAATGGCCAGAACTGGGATATTCTCGGCACCAATTCCTATCGCGGTATCAGCTTCACCGATTTATGGGCCAGAGTCGATGCTGAATACGATAAGCCGGTATTGTTCTTCGAATTCGGCAGCGATGCCTTCAATTCACGTGATTTCAGGGAAGATCAGCCTGCCCAGGCCAATTACCTGCGTGGTATGTGGCAGGAGATGTACAGAAAAAGCTACGGCAATGGAGAAGAGGGCAACGCAATCGGTGGTTTTGTCTTCGAGTGGCGTGACGAATGGTGGAAATATAAACAAACCGAGAACCTTGATGTGCAGGATACTACCGCGTCCTGGGGCAATGGTGGCTACAAGTTCGATTTTGTCGAAGGCCAGAACAACATGAACGAGGAATGGTTCGGCATCACCCGGATTGGTCAGCTCGACGATAGTGGCTACTGGATATCCGAACCGAGGATGGCGCTGGATGTGTTGGCGCAAATCTGGAGCCTGGATCCTTATCAGCAATCCGCCTCTGAAGTGGACCAGCAAATCAGGGATATCAACCTGGATTATTATTCTCTGCTCAGCGAAGTACGTGCACTGCGCAGCGCCCAGGAACAATCCGAAAAATTCCGCATGACCGGGGGCAGTTTCAAGGCCGAATATTTTATCAAGGGCCGGGATAACGATATTACCGTCAGCGGTGAGGATGGTCTGAGGTTTACCGATGGACAAATGGCATTCCTCGATTTCGAGTTCCAGCCTACCAGCAGGATCAAGGGTGAGTTTTCCCTGAATCTGCTGGCGAATGTTGCCGAAAGCGATTTTGAGTTTCGCTACGGAGATCGCGGATTACCCTATACCGTAGAAACACTGGAAAACGGTGAGTTTGGCGTGACTCGCAGTAATACCAATATCGAGGACAACGAGCGAATCGAACTCTATAGCTTTAACGCTACCTACGAGGCGGACGACTACAACCTCGAGGCTTTTTACCATGTGCCGCGTTACCACTGGATGTATGAAGGCGATTTCTATGGTCTGTTGCGGGAGACCACTGACCTGACCGGAGCCAATGGCCAGGACATCTGGAATGCGAAGGCACCCTATGGTGTTGAGTACGAGGGTAAAAACGCCTTGCGCGGCCTGAAGGTGGTGTTTGGACCCGAGGTCTACTGGGGTGCCAACCCGAAAGCCATCGCCAAATACGAATTCAGCACCGACAATGTCGATTGGGCGGTCATGCATGCCGAGGATATTGCACAACGTGATGATTCATCCTCTGCAACCGAGCCCACCGAGAGACAAACCCGGCAAACCACCATTTATGCCGAGACCAAACCGATGGATGGTATGACGCTCGAACTTGGCGGCATCATCGCCAGCACCGAGAAAGTCGATGACAAATACGACCGGGTTGAGGGTAACGATATCGTGCTCGATGAAATCGAGTTCGAGGACACCCTAGGGTTCAAGGCCAAGATGACCTACGACATTACCAGTTCCATCGAGGGTTATGTTGGATTGAACTACGCGGGCCTGGTCGCCGACGGTGGTGCGACCCTGACCGAATGGGGCACCGGCTTGCCATATTCCGACCTCGGTAACAAGCGCGAGATCGATGGTGGTGTGCGTATCGCGTTGGGTGATTACACCATCTATCCCAGGTTCCTGTACCGGGAGAATATCGTCGACGCGGCACCTCTGATCGATCCGGTCACCACCGGTACCAACCTGAGTCCGGGTATCGATCCACGTAACCGTGATAGTGATCCTTTTGCGGTACTCGGCAACCGCGAGGCTGAGTCCTTTGAAGTTTTCTTCACCTATGATCCGACCCCGGGAACCTGGTTTTACGACTGGGACGCGGATAATATCGAGGATGCGGCTTTTGCCTATAATATTGGCCTGACCGCGACCAGTTATGACACGCCCACCGATTCCTACCTGTTCTTCTTCGAGGAGGGTGGTACCAATGCACCCTTCGGCACCGGACTCGAGGCAGAAGATGTCTGGTTACTGAAAAGTAAACTGATCTTCAACCCGCGGCTTGGTCTGCGCATCGTTGCCAATTTCGATGTGGGTAAACAACAGTCGACCGGTGAGCCTAACCAGGAAGCTGTTGAGTTTGCCGGCGCCAATGTCAAGTTCGTGGTCGATAACAAGCATACCTACTTAGGTGAACTCAGAATCGATGACTTCGGCCCCTATGATTTTCAGCAACAGTTCAACGAGGTATATCCATTACAGGCCAAGTTTGAGTACACCCGGTTCCTGGATCAGTTCGGTGATGAGGATCTCTCAAGTCAGTGGGGGGTCAGGGCACTGTATCGTGAACTGGATGAGCTGTCCGGGGCTGATTACGAGGATGGCAAGAACGAATACATGTTCGAAGTCCAGACCTATTTCGAACTTAAATTCTAACGATTGGGCATAATGGTTGAGGTTATGATGATGAAAAATACAGTTAACACGAATGCTCACAAAGCAAACATTAAATCCTGGAAATATTTCTTCCTGCCCTTAATGCTGGTTGGGGTAGTCGGCTGCGGTGAGGTTGACGAGGATGACGGTGATATTATCAGCACCGTTCCCCTACCGACCGATACTTCGCTTAACCTCTATTGTGAAAATGTCGGGGTAGGGGCTGAGAGCTGTATCCTGGATGATCCGGCAAATCCCTATGCGCGCACACCGTTTACCCTGGAGCAGCTATTTGAAGAACTCGATGAAGATGCACCGGGGCCCAAGGCCAGGTTCTATCTGTGGGGCACCGCCCAGGCCAGAAGCCCGCAAGGTGTCTACCAGTTTTTCACCGCGTTAAATCTGCATTACCTGTATGGTGCCAGTGGCAGTGAGCTGATCCGTGAGCAAACATTAAAAGCCTACCGGGCCCTGCTCGATAACTATTTTGACTCGGCCTGGTTCCTCAAGGTGGAGACTCCCGACGGTGATATCCTGTTCCCGCGTAAGCTGAAAGATGCCGTGGGTTTGAATATATTTGATCCGACCGATCCTGACGTGCTGGAAACCGGGCTGGTACCGCTCTTCGCCACTACCCTACTGGCCGAACAGGCGATTGGTGAATGGGGATATGCGTTTAATATCGATAACAAGATCATGGAGGCTCTGGAATAAGCCTTGCCAAGCTGACAGATAAAGACTGAAGCATGAACTGATCGGTCACAGGCACATCATGGATATACACTGCGCAGACGCTAATTCGGTGCAGGGCGAGTTTGTTGATGTCAACGGCGAATCTTTTTACAAGATTTGCCACGTCGACAAAATGCCGCCATTCTTCGTCAGTGTCGTGTCGGACAATGATCACTGGCTGTTTGCTTCTTCCAGCGGCGGCCTGACCGCGGGCCGGGTATCTCCGGAGACCGCGTTATTTCCTTATGTGACCGTGGACAAGATCCACGATGCCCCGATCCACACCGGCAGCAAGACCATTTTCCGTATCCAGCACTCGTCCGGATCCCATGAATGGGAACCCTTCAACCTGGAGCATGATGGTCTGTACGATATCGAGCGCCATCTGTATAAAAGCCTGCTCGGCAACAAGCTAAGTTTCGAGGAGATCAACAAGGACCTGCAGTTACGCTATCGTTATACCTGGATGACCTCTGATGAATTCGGCTTTGTCAGGGCCAGTGAGCTGGATAACCTGGGCGACAATACGGTCGATATCGAGATGCTGGATGGCCTGCAGAACATCCTGCCGGCCGGCACCCCCCGCTTTATTCAAAGCAATTCCAGCAACCTGGTGGATGCGTATAAATGGACCGAGCTCGATGAATCAGGCCTGGCGTACTACGCATTGTTTTCGGCGATCACCGATCGGGCCGAGCCCTGCGAGTCGCTGAGAGCGAACACCGTATTCTGCCTGGGCCTGGAAGGCAGCGATAAACTGCTGTCGTCAACGCAGCTGGAAGATTTCCGCCTGGGCAAGCCTCTGAGCGCGGAAAAGCAGCAGCGCGGTGTGCGCGGTGCTTACCTGGCCAATTATCATTTTCAACTATCGGCAAAGTCTGCCCTGGGCTGGCAACTGGTAGCCAACGTCGAACAGACCCAGGGCCAGATCGTTGCGTTACGTCGGCAATTACAGGATCCGTCTGCGTTGGCGCTGTCGATCACCAGCTCGATCGATCAGGGCTCGGACAAACTGGCCCGCATCATGGCCGCGAGTGATGGATTTCAACTCACCGATGAACAGAATGTCTCGTTGCATCATTATGCGAATGTTCTTTTTAACGTACTGCGCGGTGGTATATTCGATGATCAGTATGCGGTAGACAGCAGCGATTTCACGAAAACCATCCAGCACTTCAATCGTGAAATCTTCTCGACCCACCGGGATTTCCTGCAGGGCTTACCGGCCACGGTGAATTATGTAGACCTGCTGCAACAAATCCGTGGATTAAAGGATCCAGGGTTGTTGCGCCTGGGTTACGAGTACCTGCCGATCACCTTTGGTCGGCGCCATGGCGACCCCAGTCGGCCATGGAACCAGTTTGCGATCAGGCTGAAGGATGAACATGGCCATTCACTATTGACCTACCAGGGTAACTGGCGTGATATCTTCCAGAATTGGGAGGCCCTGTGCCTGAGTTATCCGGAATTCATCGAGACCGTCATTGCCAAGTTCGTCAATGCCTCGACCATGGATGGCTACAATCCCTATCGGATTACCAAGGAAGGCATAGACTGGGAAATCGAGGACCCGGAAGACCCATGGAGTTATATCGGTTACTGGGGTGATCACCAGATTATCTACCTGTTAAAGCTGCTCGAGCTTTCGCAGCAGTTCCACCCGGGCCGGCTGAGCGAATTGTTGCGCCAGTCCATTTTCAGTTATGCCAATGTGCCCTATCGGATCAAGCCGTTCGAGCAATTACTCGAGGATGCCAAGAATACCGTGGTGTTCGACGATCAGCTGGCGCAACTGATCGAACAGCGGATCGGTGAAATCGGTGCCGACGGTAAACTGGTGCTGGATGACAACGGCAAGGTTTACCAGGTCAACCTGATGGAAAAGTTGCTGGTGCCATTATTGAGTAAGCTGGGTAACCTGGTACTGGAGGGCGGTATCTGGATGAACACCCAGCGTCCGGAATGGAATGATGCCAACAATGCACTGGTGGGCCAGGGACTGTCGATGGTCACCCTGAATTACCTGAGTCGCTATATTCGCTTCCTGCGCGAGCTGATCGAACCGGAAAGCGAAGGGGTGATTCTCACCAGTGAGGTCTCGCTGTGGATTTCGGAGACCGCTAATGCGCTTGGCGATGCGCTCAGCCTGTTACACGCGGGCCCGATATCGAGCAGCGACCGCTACCTGGTATTAAAGACGCTGGGGCAGGCGGCCAGTCGCTATCAACAATCGGTCTATCCGCAACATACCCGAACCACGGTGGTGGTGTACCCGCTGACCCAGGTCAAAACCCTGCTTAAGGACGCGCTCGAACTGGTCGATCACAGTATTTATCAAAACCAGCGCGATGACGGGCTGTATCATGCCTATAACCTGCTGGATTACCAACAAAACCTGGTTGAAATCAATCATCTTTATCCGATGCTGGAGGGCCAGGTGGCGGTACTGAGCTCCGGCACGCTGGACCCCCAACAATCGATCTCGGTCATCCAGGGCCTGTTCGACTCTGCGATCTTTCGTCCCGATCAACACACTTTCATGCTCTATCCAGACCGCGAATTACCCGGCTTCTTGGAAAAGAACCTGATTCCAGCTGCCAGCGTTGAACACATAGCCTTGCTCAGGCAGATGCTCGAACAAGGTGACGAATCCATCGTGTTGCAGGATGCGGAGGGTAATTATCGATTCAATGCTGATATTGACAATGCAGCGTCCCTGGCAGAACGACTGGATCATCTCGGTGCCGGTTACGGCGAGCAGCTGGATGACGCTCGGCAAGCTTTACTCGAGTTATACGAGACGGTATTCAATCACCAGGCCTTTACCGGACGTTCCGGTGGCATGTTCGGTTTCGAGGGGCTGGGTTGTATCTATTGGCATATGGTGTCGAAGTTATTGCTGGCCGTGCAGGAGACTTTCTTCCGCGCGGTCGATGCAGGTGCCGACCAGAACAGCCTGCAGACCCTGGGCAAGCTTTATTACCGGGTTCGTCACGGTATCGGTTTCAACAAGTCACCCGACGAATATGGGGCTTTCCCCACCGATCCCTACTCGCATACCCCGAAACATGCCGGGGCCCAGCAACCGGGGATGACCGGCCAGGTCAAAGAGGAAATCCTGACCCGCTTTGGCGAGCTCGGTATCCGGGTTGAAAACGGTGCCGCGCATTTCAATCCCTGTCTGTTGCGGGCGCAGGAATTCTTACGCGAGGCAGGATCCTTCCGCTATCTCGATGTCGATAACCAATGGCAGGAGATCGCGCTGCCGGCAGCTAGCCTGGCCTTCACCTGGTGCCAGGTGCCATTTATTTATCAACTGGCGGGTGAATCAGAGGTAGGCCTGACCGTCATCCAACAGGACGCTGAACCAACCCGGTTGAATGCTATGCAGTTGCCACCGGCAATCAGTGATCAGCTCTTCAAACGCAACGGACAGATCAGGCAGGTCTGGCTGAAACTGACCGCTGAGCAATTATTCAATGACCAGGCTTAGAGGACATCGTTAACATGAAACAAACAATCAAACTATTAGGCGTTCTGCTCGTCAGCCTTGTGTTGGTATCCGCCTGTGCGGTTAAACAGGATAACGCATTAACAGCAGACGGTTTTAGCAAACGGGATTTCAACCCGATGCTCGATGGACGCTGGATCGGCAACGGTATCTCTTACAGTCCCTATCGGGATGGTGAAAACCCGGATATGGAACAGCTGATCGCCAAGGAAAATGTGCTGGAGGATCTGCAGATACTCGGCAGTCGCTGGAACCTGATCCGATTATATGGCGCCGATCCCCAGCATCAACAGGTGCTGGAGGTGATTCGCGATAATGATCTGCCGATTCGGGTCATGCAGGGGGCGTGGATTTCCGGCCATCAGACCGACCAGGAGAACCAGCAGCAAGTTGATACCCTGATCCGGATGGCCAACGAGTTCCCGGAGATCATCGTCGCGGTAAATGTCGGCAATGAAATTTTTGTCGACTGGTCATGGCACAAGGTCAAGGACATGGACCAGGTCATCGACTATATCCGCCAGGTCAGGTCCAGTATCAGGCAACCGGTGACGGTAAACGACGACTATAACTTCTGGAACAAACCGCATGCGCAGAAGGTTGCCGCTGAACTCGATTTCATCGGTTTGCATGCCTATGCGTTCTGGAATAATAAAACCCTGGATGTGGCGATGGACTGGACCCTGGATATTTACAACGATATCCAGAGTCGACATCCCGAGCACCTGATCACCTATACCGAGACCGGTTGGCCCACCAGTCGGATTTACGGCGATGGCAGTTACGAAGGTGGATTGATCGGCAAGGCGGGTGAAGACGAGCAGCAGGTGTTCTTTGAGCAATATAACGCCTGGGTCGATGACAACCGGATTATCTCGTTGTATTTTGCGGCCTTCGACGAGGAATGGAAGGGCGGCTTTGATGGCGACAACCCGATGGCCAAGGCGGAGAAACACTGGGGGGTTTACCGCACCGACCGCAGCCCGAAAAAATTACTCCAGTAAAAACGCCTGTAGCCGATAACGTTTCCTGCCTGGTTGTCAGCTAGCTTGGGCAGGTCACGCTATGATGCCTGGGCGAAACCGAGAGAGTCCAGCTGTTGTCTGACGCGCTGGTATTCCTCGCGGATCAAGGCATAGGTGGCCTGGGCTTCGGCCAGTGAATTGTCGGTGATCTGGGCCTCGCACTGCGCCGCCAGTTCTTTCAGGCTCATCGCACCGATATTGCCGGCAATCGACTTCAGGCTATGGGGATAACGCCGATATTCATCCTCGGATCCCCATTCTGTCCACCCGTCCATGGTGCGGAATACTTCTTCGGAGGACTGGTAAAAGGCCTCGATCAGGTCGTTGAAATCATCCTCCATGACCGATCTCATCCCATCAAAAGTGCCCATATCCAGGGTTTCCTCTGATAGCTTGTCAATTCCTGTTTGGTCCGCGCTATGCGTAGTTGTATTTTCGGCCTCAATATATTTCATTGCTGTTCCCTCAAAGGCATTTCGTTAAAGCTCGGTCAAAAATTATCCTTTTTGGCTGCGTGATATCGCAGCTTTGCAATGGGTATCGGCAGGTAAACGCATAACTTTAGGAAAAAGATAGCAGATAGACGAATGGATCAATGATTGGCTGAGATCAAGCCCGGAGTAAGTGAGGAGGGATATTGCCGTTTGTGGGCGAGCCCGGCAGTCAGATGCGCAGAGTTGGGCGATTTATCGATGGATCATATTTTGTCATCGGGTTTAGCCTGTTCCATCTCCTTTTTGATCAGTTTCAGGATCCAGTTTGATAGGCTTCTGCCATCTTCTTCAGCCATTTTTTTCGCCTGTTTCTTGAATTCAGCATCCACTCGGATATTGATTATTTTTTCCTTGGGCATAACCGCGGACCTGAGAAATAACGACGAAAAAATAAATAATAACAAAAAAATTTGAAATGTGTATATTTTAAACTACAATGTATATACAACATAAATACATCAGGAGCTAACAAGGTAAATCATGAATTTTATTGAAGCGAAATGTTCATTACAGGATAGAAAACCACCGAAAGTGCCATTGACCTGGTATGTAGCTGAAGCCGCCACGGTTGTAACTCTCGCGGCCATTATGGTCCAGATATTCTAGAAGATTGTGGATTTGCCGCTGTTGAGCTGTCAGCGGTAACCATCCAATAATCTCCGAAAGCTTGCAGGACCGGGTCCTATGCCCGGACCACGGGCCACTGACCCCTCAATCTAATCAACCCCCTACAAGAATCCACCCCGGCAAACCGGGCCTCAAGGCTTTGCAGCCGACAAGCTTAGACCTCTGAAAACAGGGTGGAATTATTCTGCAGTGTTGCGCGAAACCATCGCAATGCTGATGGCATACCATAGAAAGGAAATCGAATTGGTCATCACCTGGCCCCGCATCGCCTGGATTACCGCCAGGATCGCCAGCAGGAACACGGTCAGGGATTGCAAATCGGTATTGACCGTTTTTAAACCACCATCGATTTTATCCAGACCCCGGTTAAGGCTTGCGATCGCGTTGAGGTCCTGGGTTGGAGCGGGCTCGATAAATTGCAGCGACAACTGCTTGGTCAGTTGTGACTTGACCGTGCTCCAATCGACCTCCGGATGTTCGATGATAATGCTGCCGGTCAGCATCCTGGGTTCGGAATGGTCGACTCCCTGCAGGTCATTAATGGTCCCGGAGATCTCTACAATATTGTATTTTTCGTCATCATCACCGGCCCAGCGAATGCGGGTTCGACCATCGGTTAGATGGGGGATGGTAAACGCCAGTGTCATTTGTTAACGATATTCCTGACATTGGGCACATCATCACTCTGGGCGGCAGCTTCTGCCTGTTCGACCACGTCTTCTATTTCTGACTCAAAATCACTGTCAAAACGTTCGCTGCGCAATTCTGCCTGGGTTTCGGCAACCAGGTCCTCGACCTTTTCCATGGTTTCCGCCAGGGTCTCACGGCCTTTCTCGAAGGCGCGGATGCCGCCTTTTACCGCGGTGCGGGCCGCTGGTTTCAATATCGGGGCAAGGGTTGCGATGGCTACCGGAACCAGGATCGCGACCCCGATGCCGACCGATAGGCCCTTGGTGAAACTGTCGAAACGAGGCATAGCATCAACCCTCTGTGCATGTTGTGAATAACAACAATATAAAATATATTGGCTCAAGCATCTACGTTTATTTAATCCAATCTCGACCTGGATCATTTACATCAAATTGCTATTGATTCATGGTTAATCTAATAGGTAGCGACAGGGTCGCGACGCCTGTAACGGGGAGATAACGGGTTGGAGATAAGCCATGGCAAGAGCTGCAAAAACCAATCGTAAAGCCAAAGTGGTGGGGAGTTTGCCGGTGACAATGAAAGCCGCGGATGAGGAATTACTCATCACAGCCTACCAGGCGCTGGAACATCCGAGCCTGGCCGCGCGCCTGTCCAACGTGGTCGGCACCCCGATCGAGATCGCGATCCACTTGATGCCAAGGAAATGGTACAAGAAGTTTCTCGCAGTGGTCGAAACAGCGGTCGCCAAGTCACTACGCGCTGCATTGGCCTCAATTAACCGCAATCACAAGGGATCCAGTGAGAGATATCACAACGTCATGGCGGCCGGATCCGGAGCGGTAGGCGGCTTGTTCGGATTACCAGGGCTGCTGGTGGAATTACCCGTCACCACGACCCTGATGATGCGGGGTATTGCCGAAATTGCCCGCGAGGAAGGTGAGAATATCGACAATGCCGAAACCCAGATGGCCTGCGTGCAGGTATTTGCGTTTGGAGGCACCACCGAGGATGACGATGCCGCAGAGACTGGTTATTACGGCGTGCGCCTGGCCCTCTCGACTTACATGTCGGCTGCCAGTTTACATGTCATGCGCAATGGACTGCAGGCAGAGGGCGGGCCGATGTTTCTATCGGTGATCAATACTATCGCCCATCGGTTTGGATTGGCCTTGTCCAATCGATCCGCGGCGCAATTGGTGCCGGTGGTTGGGGCACTGGGTGGGGCCACCGTCAACACCATCTTCATGCATCATTTCCTCAGTATTGCCCGCGCGCACTTCACTGTACGCCGCCTCGAACGCAAGTATGGAGAGGATTTTATTCGGGCGCGCTATAAGGAAATCGCCGAGGAGTTGAAATAGCCGAGTTGAATCAACCGAGGCGTTCGTCCAGGTAATCGTTCACCGTTTTCTCGATGGTCGATTTCAACGGGGTCAACAGCATGTTCAATTTAATCTCGACATCGACTTCACCTTCTCTCATATCGATATAGCCATTGGCCCCGCTGCGTTTGAACTCGAGGCGATCGCCTTTCCATTGATAGTTGGCAGATAATTCCTTGCTCAACTTGTCTGCCAGGTTTTGAATCTCTTCCCTGACCTGATCCTTGTCCAATTGGTGTTTGCGTTTGATTTGAACCGTTGCCATGTCAACCTACTTCGATTAGTGTAGATAAACTACAACAATAACCTGTCATCATGATGCCGGCAACCAGCTTTGGTAAACTCCAGGTTGATGCATGTCAATCAGACTGGTGAAGCTTCGCGGGTGGGATATCCCACTGTTCCCGTTTGACGACAGTGGTGTATAATTTTTACCGTTTAAAGAACAGAGAAGAAGATTATGGGACGTTTCCTCGTAACCGGAATAACCTTTGGTGTCTTCATGGCAGAGGCCCTGATTCATTACAACATGGGGCGGATGAAAGAGGAGACTGCTGACGGCAAACAACCGAAATTTCAGCTACCCCCACCCAAAGAGCTGGCCAAGATTGCTGCCGTCACCGGCACCTTTTCGGTGGTCAGCGGGGTACTGATCGGCGCCCTGAACAATCGCCTGCCAAAAACCTGATCCCAGCCGGCTCTTATTTAAGCCCGGCGGCGAGGTCGGTATTCTCCCAGGGTACCTCGGGTGTGCTTCTGCCCATGTGGCCATAGACTGCCAGTTGACGATAAAAACCATCGGAGCCGCTACTCAGTCGGTTTAAACCGAGGTCGCGTACAATTGCGCCAGGGCGAAAATCTATCACTTCCCGCAGCCGATCGGCGATATCCCTGTCTCCCACTTCTGCCGTGCCAAAAGTGCGTACGCGCAAGCTGACCGGTTCTGCGTAGCCGATGGAGTAGCTGAGTTGGACTTCACACTCGCTGGCCAACCCTGCTGCAACCACATTCTTCGCCGCGTAACGTGCGATGTAAGCACCGACCCGATCGATCCGCATCGGGTCCTTGCCACTTAGCGCGGCGCTACTGGTGCGGGCGAAACCACCATAGGTATCGATACCGGTCTTGCGCCCGGTCAGTCCCGAATGCACCGCCGGGCCTCCCCGGCGTTCACCATCCGGATTGATATTGATAATGGTGTCAGAGTCCAGAGCGATCTTTTCTTTCTTCAACACCGGTTTGACAACTTCATCGATCAAATCGTTACGCAGGTCACTCTGGCCGATTTCGCTACCGACCGCCTGGGTAGCGACGATGGTGATGCTATGGATTCGCGAGGGCTTGCCATCTTTGAATTCGTAACCGACCTGGATCTCGGCATCCGGCAATAGGTAGGGCAATTTTTTCAGCACTTTTTTATTGTCCATACGCAACGCAATCCGGTGCGCCAGCCAGATCGGAATTGGCAGCAGGGCAGGGGTATGGTCGCAGGCATAACCGAACACGCTGGTCTGTTGGCGTGCGCTGATCTGATTGATCTCCGCATCGCTCATCGACGCAAGATTCAACGCCGCGTAATCGTCCTTGCTATGGTCCATGATGCTGGTCAGGATGGTGCAGTCATCGGCATTGAAGATGTTCTTGGGATAGCCTATTTCGCGGATGGTACGTCGGGCGATATCGGATAAATCGAGACCGGTGGCGGACGAGGCATAGTGACTGGAGAGAAAAATCACACCGCTGGAAACCGCGCACTCAGCGATGATTCTGGCATCCTCGTCCTGTTTCAGAAAGTGATCGACGATGGAATCACTGATCTGGTCACAAATCTTGTCAGGGTGACCGCGGGTGACCGATTCTGATGTGAATATGTAATCAAAGGCATTGTCTGCGTTAGCACGCGTCATGTCATATCCCTCGTAAGGTTCTCTTGTTCATCGGATGCTGACTCATTGAAGTCCTCATCATCGAATTCTTCATCATCCAACGGTTCAATCTCGGGCAGTGCCGGTTTCATGGCTTCATTGACGACCAGGGGGCCGAGCACACCGGCGCCGGTGACCAGCAGATCAGCCATGCCCATCGGGGCGGTGCCCAGGATATTACGGAAACCGGGCAGCAGGTTGACCACCAGTTGTAACCCGGCCATCCCCAGGATCGCCTTGTCCAGATGTGGATTGGGCGGCAGGTGACTGCCCCGGCTGAATACATGACGATGCTCGGAACGTGAGCTGTAAGCATGCGCCAGTTCATTCAGGGTCAGGGTATTGAAAGCCAGGGTATTGGCCGCGGGGCCCTGTCCATAACGGCTCAGGCCATAGGCATAGGCCGCCATCGTACCGACACCGATTATGCCGGATTCTATTGTCATATGGGTCAGGTCTTTACCGCCGATGATGGCTTCCTCACTGCTGCGCGGTGGCCGTTGCATGATATCCTGCTCCGCCGGTTCCATCGACAGTGCCAGACCGGGGAAGATATCGGTAACCAGGTTGATCCACAGCAACTGCATCGAGTTCATCGGTTGCCCCATACCGGTGGCAATCCCGGCCAGCATGACTTCGATTTCGGTCAGGTTGGTCGACACCATGAAATGGATCATCTTGCGGATATTATTGTAGATGGTGCGGCCCTGGTTGACCGCGATCGCCATCGTATGCAGGTTGTCATCTTCCAGCACCACGTCCGACACATCGCGCGCCACGTTGGTGCCACTCTCACCCATCGCAACCCCGATATCGGCGGCCTTCAGCGCCGGGCCGTCATTGATGCCATCGCCGGTCATCGCCACCACCATGCCGGCATCCTGGAACGCTTGCACGATGCGTAATTTGTGCGCCGGGCTGACCCGGGCGAATACGTGAACATTCTTGACCAGGCCGGCCAGCAGTTCGGGTTCGACTTCCTCCAGCTTGGTCGACTCCAGTACCTGCAACGGCTGGTCGCCACTGAGTCCCAGTTGGCGGCCGATGGCCTGGGCGGTGGCTGCCTGGTCGCCGGTAATCATCACCGTGGCGATGCCGGCCTCGTGGAATTGGGCGATCAGCTTGTCCATGCCATCGCGCATCGGGTCGGCCATACCGGCCAGCCCGAGCCAGATCAATCTGCCGGTTTTACTCGGCATCCTGGCCTCGTCCTGCTCGCGATAGGCCACCCCGAGTACACGCAGGGCATCGCCGGCCATGCGTTCATTCTGGGTCATGATCGCATCGCGTGACTCATCGTTCAGTTCAACGATCCGGCCATTGCAGATCTGTGCTTCACACATTGCCAGCACCTGTTCCGGACTGCCTTTCACTGCCAGCAGGTGTTTACCCTTATGCCAGGGATGCAGGGTCGACATATAGGGACGACCCTCGGCACGATCGCGGCTTTTCAGGCGTGGATGCTGGTCACGTAAAGCCTCGACATCGATGCCAGACTCGAGCGCCAGGTTGACCAGGGCCATCTCGGTCGGTGAACCGGTCAGGGTTTTCTCTCCTTCGACCAATTCAAAGGTGGTATCGCTGCACAATGACACCACCTGCATCAGTTGCAGGGTTTCATCCAGTTTAAGTGCATCGATGGCCTTGCCATCATTGAGAAATTGCTGGCCGGCTGTTGCATAAGTAGTCTCGCCGCTGAAGACCGAGACCACGGCCATCCGGTTCATGGTCAGGGTGCCGGTTTTGTCCATACAGAACACCTGTACCGAGCCCAGGGTCTCGACCGCATCCAGATGTCGCACCGCAACATTATGCTGGCGCATATCGGCGATGCCCATCGCCAGGGTGGTGGTGGCCACCGCGGGCAGGCCTTCCGGTACCGCGGCCACCGCCAGCGATACCGAAGCCTTGAGCATTTCCAGCATCGCGTAGCCGCGCATGACCCCGACCCCAAACACGCCGGCACAGACCCCGCCGCTCAGCAACGCCAGCGTGGTACCCATCTTATCCAGTTGCTTCTGCATCGGCGTTTCCGGCGCCTCGGCTTCACCGACCATGGTCTGGATCTGGCCCAACTCGGTCGCCGCGGCGGTCGCAACCACCAGCGCGCGCCCGTTACCGCCGCTGATGTGAGTGCCCATGTAGGCCATGTTGCTGCGATCACCCAGTGCGGTTGCTTTATCTGCCACGAAGGCATGGTTCTTATTGACCGGCAGGCTCTCCCCGGTCAATGCCGATTCATCGACACTGAGGCGATGCGAGCTGATAATGCGCGCATCGGCAGCGACATAGCTGCCGGGGGTGAAGATCAGGATATCGCCGGGCACGATATCCTCGACATCGATTTCGCATTCGACGCCATTGCGCAACGCGCGTATCGTGCGTACCCCGGTCTCGGACAGGGAACTGATGGTCTTTTCAGCCTGGCGTTCGGTGACGAATCCGATCACCGAGTTGATCAGCACCACGCCGAGAATGACCGCGGCATCGATCATGCCACCGGTGACGATAGCGATCACCGCGGAACCACCGAGCATGAATACCGGAGGGCTGTTGAACTGGCTGATGAAGATCGCCAGGTCGGAGCGGGCCGCGCTGGCACTGAGACTGTTCTTGCCATAGCGCTCAAGGCGCTGGGCCGCCTCGGCATCATCCAGGCCATGGCGTTTGGAGCTGACCAGGATTTGCATCAGCTCATCGATTGTTTTCAGATGCCAGGGTTCGATGTCCTGGGCTTCGCCGTCAATGCCCGGGTTATCAACCTGCTCTTGCGGGCGCCAGCTCAGGGTCGAATACAACAGCGCCTCGATGCCGCCGACTACCTCGGCGACCTTGGCATATAGCTGTTTTAGCTGGGGAAGTTCTGCCTTCTGGGTAGGTTGATTTTCTGTTGCTGGCGGGCGGAGACGGATTTTGCCATCGAGCTGCTGGAGGATGATATCGATGATCTGCTGCAGCTCGATATCGGCAGCATATAACACCAGCACCCGACCGGTGAGCTGGTTGGCCTTGACCTGCTGGACCCCGCTGATCGAACCCAGCGCCGATTCCAGTTTGTGCTTTATCTGTTGACTGCGGTAGAGGCCGGCGACTTCAAAGCGCGTGCGGCCGGCAACACCGGAGTGTACCAGTGACAGTTGATCGGAGATGGGCGTAGCGGTCGACACGCTGGTTTCTGTCCTGTTGGGTTATGCCGGATTATTCGTTTTGTATTGTGTTACCGGTCACGACTTTTACCATATTACGCGATTTTGCTCTCGAGTACAGGTCAGCGGGGACGTTAATGGGCCAAACTATTGATCTATGCCGCTTTGCTTACAAACGTTTTCCGGTATATTGTCCCTGACCAAAAGAAATAATAAAAACATTCTTCGATAACCCTTTACGCAGATGCCCGAAATAATATGAATAATTCGGTGTTAAGTTGGTTCGCAGACGAGACCCTGTTGCAAAACCTGGTAGCTGAGCAGTCGACCTGGGTCCTGCTCATCGTCATTGCGGTCTGTATTGCGATGCTATCTGCCGGTGCTGACTGGATGATCGATGGCGTGGTCGATCTGGCCGAGCGTACCGGGATGCCGAAGATAGTCATCGGTGCTACCGTGGTCTCGCTCGGTACCACGCTGCCCGAAGCTTTCGTGTCGGTGATGGCCGCCTACATGGGCAACCCGGGCCTGGCCCTGGGCAATGGTGTCGGCTCGATCATCGCCGATACCGGGCTGATTTTCGGTCTCACCTGTATCCTGGCCGCGGTTCCGGTCAATCGTTTCATCCTCAATCGTACCGGCTGGGTCCAGGTCGGATCCGCCACCCTGTTGGTCGTCATCGCGGTGGTCGCCTTGCTGTCCAGTGATGATCCACCCTACCTGGAGCGCTGGGTGGGCTTCTTTTTCCTGGTATTGCTGGGCTTTTATCTTTATATCACCTATCGCTGGGCCAAGCAGGGAGATGGGGTACTGCCCGAGGATGATGAGGATGATCAGCATGAATTGATGAGTGTCGGCAAAAGCTGGCTGCTGATCATCGGTGGATTAACCCTGGTCATCATCGGCGCGCGCATCCTGGTGCCCAGTGCTTCCGAAATCGCTGCCCGCTTCGGGGTGCCGGATGACGTCATTGCGGCTACCATGGTCGCGTTTGGTACCTCGTTACCTGAACTGATGACCGCAATCGCGGCGATCCGCAAGGGCCACCCTGAAATTACCGTTGGCAACATTGTCGGGGCCGATGTGCTGAACGTGCTGTTCGTTATCGGTGCCGCCGCAGCGGCTGCGCCACTGCAGATTCCGATGAACTTCTACTATTTCCATTTTCCGGCGATGCTGATCATCCTGTATTCCTTCCGGGTATTCATCTCGATGAACCGGGAGGGTGTGTTTTACCGCTGGCAGGGCTACTGGCTGCTGGGGGTTTACGTGGTCTATGTCGTCCTGCAATACGCGCTGAATATTGAGAGTGCCCACTAGGTACCATAACAAGGTTTATTATGAACATATTGATTGCCACTGACGGATCCGATGACGCGGCCAATGCGTTGAATTTCATGCTGCGCTTCCCGTTTCCGCGCACCTCCAAGATGACCGTGATGACGGTGGTCAGTGACATCCCGATGTTGCCGGAGGAACTCGATGCGCTGGATGAAAGCCAGCGCGAAAATCTGGACCGGGCCAATAAACAACTACTGGCGGATGCTGAACAACTGGTGCAACGTGAAAGCGCACGTCTGCGTGATGATGGCTGGCCGGGTGACACCCTGGTCCGCAATGGCAACGCGGTGGATGAAATATTGCGGGTCGCGAAAAAGATCAAGGCCGACCTGATCGTCCTCGGTTCGCATGGCATGGGCCTGGCCGAACGTTTCCTGCTCGGCAGCGTGTCTGACCGGGTACTCGAGTATGCCCGCTGCTCGGTATTAATCGTCAAAAGGAAACACGGTGAGGAAGTCCAGGCCGAGATCACACCGGGCACCAATGCCCCCTATAACATCACCCTGGCTTACGATAAATCAGACGTCACTCAGGAAGCGCTTGACCTGTGTGCCTCTTTGCCTTTGGAACAGGAATCGGAAATCAACGTGGTCAACGTGATGCCGTTGATCACCGCCTATCGCCAGGACATACGCCAGCACATCAACCAGATCTGGCTGCAGAAGAAACAGATTATGCAATACGAACTGGACAAGACCGTCGCGGCGCTGAAATGGGCCACGCCCAACGTCAAGACCCAGTTACGTGAAGCCAAGAATGTCAGTGATGAAATTCTCAACGCGGCAGAGGAGGCGGGCAGCGATCTGATCATATTCGGTTGCAAGGACCGCAGTGCGATCAAGAACCTGCT
>JASJBV010000223.1 GCA_030066335.1 Gammaproteobacteria bacterium | reverse complement strand
AGCTCTTGGTACCGTCGATCGGGTCGATCAACCAGTTGTACTCGGCATCCGGATTGGTCTTGCCGGTCTCTTCTCCGTAAAACCCGTGATCCGGGAAAGCGCCGAGGATGACCTCCTTGATCTTTTTCTCGGTCTCGACATCGGCCACCGTTACTGGCGTGTAGTCTTCCTTCAGCGTGACCTGGACATTGCCATCGTAGTAATGGCGAATGACTTCCTCGCCGGCCCGCGAGGCCTGCAGGGCGATGTCTAGAAATGCTTGGATTTGGGCGGAATCGGGCATGGACTCGGCTCGTCGATAAAAGCGCGGATTTTAAAACAAACCGGATCAATTTGCTGCAATATTTGTCGGCTGCGATTAGAATCCGGGTTTGATTTTTCGTCACAGAGGTGACCATGAAACAACCAGTAGTCATCATCGGCATCGGCGAGATGGGCGGTGTCTTTGCACGCGGTTTTCTCAAGGCCGGTTATCCGGTGTACCCGCTTAGCCGCGACGACGATATCCAGCAACTGGCCGAGCAGATCGAGCAACCGGCACTGGTCCTGCTGGCGGTGGCAGAAAAGGATTACCCTCAGGCCGTGCGCCAGGTCCCGGTCAACTGGCAACCGGTACTGGCACTGCTGCAGAACGAACTGCTGCCTCGGGACTGGCAACAACCCGGCATCGACAACCCAACCGTGATCTCGGTGTGGTTCGAGAAAAAACCGGGCCAGGATTTCAAGGTGCTGGTGCCGTCGCCGGTTTTTGGCCCGCAGGCGGCTATTATCGAACAGGGCCTGGCCGGCCTCGGTATTCCGGTGGATAAGCTCGACAGCAAGGAGCAACTGCTGTTCGAACTGGTGCGTAAAAACCTGTACATCCTGACCACTAACATCTGCGGACTGGAGACCGGTGGTACGGTTGGTGAATTATGGGACAATCATTCGATACTGATGAACCGGGTATTCGACGATATCCTGCACATCCAGCAACACCTCAGTGGCCAGAACTTTAACCGCGACCGCCTGTTAAGCGCGGTACTCACCGCGTTCGATGGCGACCCGCAACATAAATGTATGGGTCGGAGCGCACCAGCCCGTCTGGCGCGGGCGCTGGAGATAGCCGATGAAGCCGGGATCGCGGTCGATGAACTGAAGCGGATCCAACAGACCCAGACCTAGACCCACGGTCATCCTACCCCATCGTCGCGGATGGTTTCAGAATTTCAGTTAGAAGAAATCTCGACTATCCATGCTGAACCTGGAAAAAACGAAACCTAAGAATATCGTCATGCCGGCCTGCGCCGGCATGACGACTTTTTTTCTCTAAGAATCTGCCAGGCTGAGTATGGATGTAAGAGTGAAGACGACGTTAGCGCGTTAACGCATAGTCATCCTGATCGTGTCTCCCAACTCGAAGCGCAGGCGTGCCGCGTTATCAATCGTGATGCGGTACATCGATGCCAGCGGGAGATCCAGCACATGACAGATCGCTGCCCGCATGACCCCGGCATGGGCCACTACCAGTGTCCGTTTATCGGCCTGCTCACTACAGAGCTGGTCAAACACGTGGCCTACCCTCTGAATTAAATCGGCTAAGGGTTCCGCGTCCTGCGGACGATAATGCACAGGATCCTGGTAGAAACGTTCGAAAGCCTGTTTGTCCTCTGCCATCAGTTGTTGCTTGGTCTTACCTTCCCAGGCACCGAAACCAACCTCGGTCAGGTCTTGCTCGATCCGCCACTCGAGGTCATGACGTTGGGCAAATTCCTCGGCAAATGCCCGGCAACGTTTCAGCGGTGAGGAGACCACCAGGTCCCACTGCTTATCCTCACCCATGGCCTGCCACATCTGCTGCCAGCCAAGCTCCGACAGCGGATCATCAATGGCCGAACCACGATAGCGATTACCCCCCTCGGGCAGGCCGTGGCGAATGAATTCAATACATGGGGATTTAAAGGTCAAAGGATGAAACTGAGCAACAGGATCAGCAGCAGCCACACCATCAGGGCACGCAGGATCAGCCCCCGGGTTTTACGAATCAACTGCATGGCCTGGTTTTCATCGTTGACTTCCTGCTGGGTGATACAGGCAAAACCGACCAGTTTCAACAGATCACTATTCTGCTCGTAACTATCGAGCGCACTGACACTGCCCTTGTGATAGGCCTGCAGCCCCTCTTCGAAGGCTCCGCTGATCATGTAAGCCAGCAGGCTGATGCGGGCGGGGATCCAGTCGATCCAGCCCAGCATGCTGCGTAATGCAGGTTGCAATAGTTGTAAGGATTGCTCCAGATAATTTCTATTCAGGTACTGCTCCATCGCGCGGTACAACAACGCAGCGATCGGACCGAGCAGGGTAAACCAGAACATCACCGCGAACAGGCGGCGATTGGCCTGGACCAGCATCGCACGTGATACCTGCACTGCCTGCTCCGGTAGCTCCATGGCCGGTTCATCAGTCGTGATGTGGCCGGCCATGTTGAAGCGGCGCTGGCCATCCCCGATCTCGATCGAATCCAGGTACTGCTCGACCTGGTTATCCAGGTCGCGGGGACCCAGGCAGAAAAAAATGACCGCTACATTGAACGCCAGCTCGAACAGGCCGAACAGGGTATGTTCGAACATGCCCTCGGCGATCCAGGTCAGCAACAATAGTGGCAACAGCAGCAGGGCACTGCCGGCCCAGCCTCCCAGCCGGTCAAGATGCAGCAGGTCATCCATCCACTGGGCATAACCCCGCAACCAGTCAAACCGCCTGAATTGGATGAACTGGGGAAATATGCGTTCGACGAGCAACGCGATCAGAATACTGAGAAATGCCATTTGTGATGATTAGCTGTGTATCAATGTGTTGAGCCGGTTCCAGTCGAAACAGGGGCCGGGATCGGTCTTGCGCCCGGGTGCGATATCGCTGTGTCCGCACAGGGCCTGTTCGGTGAGCGCAGGATACTGTTTCCGCAAACTGATTACCAGCCTCGCCAGCTGTTGATACTGGGCATCGGTATAGCCTTCATCGTCACAGCCCTCGAGTTCGATGCCGATGGAAAAATCATTACAATTATCGCGCCCCTGCCAGCAGGAGGCGCCGGCATGCCAGGCCCGGTCATTGAACGAGACGAACTGGACCAGATGGCCGTTGCGCTCGATCAGGCAATGTGCTGAGACCCTGAGGCCCTCGATCTCGGCAAAATATTCATGCTCGCGGGGATCCAGCTGGTTGGTGAACAACTGCTGGATATAACCACCGCCATATTCGCCCGGAGGCAGGCTGATGCCATGCACCACGATCAGGTCTATTTCCGCGTTGTCCGGGCGTTGTTCAAAATTCGGTGAGGCTAGGATATCAGTATCCTGTAACCAGCCGTCGTGTTTTATTTTCAATTTACTTTGCACTGCTAAACTAAGGCCTGTAAATATCTCAATCGGTTTATGTAACAAATCCGGGGTCACGATAGAATACTCGGCATGAAGCTGCAACATCTGAATCAACCACAACAGGACGCGGTCACCACCATCGACAGGCCCTGCCTGGTGCTGGCCGGCGCCGGCAGCGGCAAGACCCGGGTGATCACCCACAAGATTGCCTGGCTGGTGCGCCAGGCCGGCTACCCGGCGCACAAGATCCGGGCGGTCACCTTTACCAACAAGGCCGCACGTGAGATGAAGCAACGCGCGGGTGAATTGCTGGGCAAGGACGAGGCCAAGGGTCTGCGCATCTCGACCTTTCACACCCTGGGTCTGAATATACTGCAACGGGAATACCGCCTGCTTGGTTATCGCAAGGGCTTCAGTATCCTCGACGCGCGCGATGCCGAGGACTGCCTGGCCGAACTGCAACACAAGGACAGCCCGGAGCCGGAGCTGATCAAACAGACCCAGCATCAGATCAGTAACTGGAAGAATGATTTCGTCAGCCCGGAGCAGGCCTTACAGCTGGCCGGGGATCCACTGAGTCATCATCATGCCCAGGTTTACCTGGCTTACCAGGAACATAACCAGGCCTGTAACACGGTAGACTTCGATGACCTGATCATGCTGCCGGTGTTACTGTTCCGCGAGCAGCCGGAAGTCCTCAACAAGTGGCAGGACCGCATCCATTACCTGCTGATCGATGAATACCAGGATACCAATACCAGCCAGTATGAACTGATCAAGCTGTTGTGCCAGATGCGGCAGAAACTGACCGTGGTCGGCGATGACGACCAGTCGATTTATGCCTGGCGCGGTGCCAGACCGGAAAACATCCAACGTCTGCAGCAGGATTTCCGCGAGCTCGAGGTCATCAAGCTGGAGCAGAATTACCGCTCCAGTGGTCGTATCCTCAAGGTCGCCAACCAGCTGATCACCAACAATCATCACCTGTTTGACAAGAAACTGTGGTCGGCCTCCGGCCCCGGCGAGTTTATCCGCGTGCTGCCCTGCAAGAACGACCAGGACGAGGCCCAGCAGGTCGTGATCGATATCATCGGCAAGCATTTCCAGAATGACGAGAGGTATGACGACTTCGCCATCCTCTATCGCGGCAACCACCAGTCACGCCTGTATGAAAAGGTATTGCGCGAGAACTCGGTGCCCTACCAGATCACCGGCGCCACCGCGTTTTTCGAGCGCAGCGAGATCAAGGACCTGACCGCTTACCTGCGGATCATCGCCAACCCGGACGATGATCGCGCCCTGCTGCGGATCATCAATACCCCGCGGCGCGAGATCGGGGCAACCACGATCAAGGGGCTGGGTGAGTATGCAGCCTGGCGCCATGCCAGCCTGTCGGCGGTATTGCACGAGGCCGGATTGCAGGAAAAACTGTCGCGCAAGGGCTGGTTCAACCTGCAGCAGCTGGCCGACTGGCTCGATGAAAAAAGAATCCAGGCCGAGCAAACCGATGTCATGAGCCTGACCCGCAGCCTGATCGATGAGCTGCATTATGCCGACTGGTTGCAAAATACCAGCAGCTCGACCAAGCAGGCAGAGTCGCGGATGGCCAATGTCGAGGAATTGATCAGCTGGATCGGCAACCTGCAGAAGCAACTGGATGAGCCAACCCTGGACAAACTGGTCAGCCAGTTGACCCTGATGTCGATCCTGGAAAACAGCGATGATGACAACAATGCGAAGGGTGTGCAATTGATGACCCTGCATGCGGCCAAGGGACTGGAATTTCCCCATGTCTACCTGGTCGGTTTCGAAGAGGACAGCATCCCCCACTTACAGTGCCAGGATGATCAGGGGGTCGAGGAGGAGCGGCGTCTGGCCTATGTCGGTATCACCCGCGCCGAGAAATATCTCACCATCAGCTATGCCCAGACCCGGCAGAAATACGGCGAGGTCATCCAGTGTGAACCCAGCCGCTTCATTGCCGAGATGCCCGGCGAGGAACTGGAAGGCGCCGAACATTCGGCGACCAATCTGAGCGAGGAACAGAAGAAGGAACGCGGGATGGACAGTCTCGCCAGTCTCAAGGCGCTGTTATCAAACTAGCCGGCGGTTAATCTGGATCTGGACCGGGATCCATGTCGGGATAGCACTCATGCCAATCAAGTGAATGCCGCTGGCGGGATCATGCCTTTAGGCCGCGTGATTCTCATCCACACCCGGAATAAAACCCCAATCATGGCATTCAGAAGTGTTATGCTAAAGTCACTTTAATTGGACAATCGCCATCTGCTAACGGTCTATGGCCAAAATACTCTACGTATGGGAATT
>JASJBV010000222.1 GCA_030066335.1 Gammaproteobacteria bacterium | reverse complement strand
ATTGCCCTGCTTATCGAGGATAAAGTTGGCCGGGGCGGCGAACACCTTCCATTGACCTAGTACCTGTCCATCACTGTCCAGCAATACCGGGAAGTCCACCGGTACCTGGTCCAGAAACTGCTGCACACTCTGTTGGTCCTCGGCCATGTTGATGGTGACAATCTTGAAAGGCTTGCCATCCATCTTCTTGATCAGGTTGTTCATGGTCGGCATTTCCTTGCGGCAAGGGGTGCAATAGGTGGCCCAGAACTGCAGCAATACCACGTTGCCGCGGTAGTCGCTGAGGTTATGGGTTTGCCCCTGCACATCGCTCAGGGTAAAAGCCGGTGACGACAGATTGCCCTTATAGGGTTTCAGCTGTCCAGTGGCGGCCTGCGCCGTGAACGCCAGCAGGCCCAGGATTATTGGGAATACAATGAGTGGTAATTTATTCATGGTTTTGCCGCCAGCATGATTTGTACATTGTTGTCTATGACCTCGTGGAACTGCCGGGTCATCTCGATTTCCTGCGGGGTTTTTTCACTGCGCAGGTAAAAATAGCCCCTGACGCCTTTGATCAGGTCACTGTCAACCGCGCTGCCCGAACGGCTCAAGGTTGATTTCAGGTGGGGCAGACCCCAGCGATTGGGCGTGCGCTCGCCCTCGAGGATCCGGATCGGGTGTTTGGACAGGCCGGCCTCCTTGATATATACCGGTTCTTCGCCTGGCTCGGGTTTCTTACTCAGGATTCTGGGAGTGATCAGTAAAGCACCCTGTAAATTGTCGCTATCGACAATCGCATGGTCGGACAGGCCCTTGAGCAAGGGCACCGCCGCACGGGCACCGCCAACCAGCAGAAATTCATCTGCCTCGCCGTTTTCCACCAGATACTTCACCACCCTGGCCACCTCGTGCTGGGGCACCTTGGCGATATTGGAAGGGGTGGGGGACAGGAAGTGGGCACTTAACATGTCGGGGAAATAAACCGTGTAGCCACGCTCGCTGAGCTTACGCGCAATCTGGAATTCCTCGGTTTCATCACCCTGGTTGCAGGAGAACCAGATCAGGGCAGTGGGGGCGGTTGTGCCGATCTGCACGATATCGATCTCGATATCTTCATCAATGGCTACGCTTAGATGGTTATCGGCGGAGGCGTTTGCGAGATACAACAGCGACATCACAAACAACAAAACAAAGCTCAAATTACGGTTAATAGATTTCATGACTGCACTTATAAAA
The DNA here is from genome assembly GCA_030066335.1 of Gammaproteobacteria bacterium. Classification (GTDB taxonomy): domain Bacteria; phylum Pseudomonadota; class Gammaproteobacteria; genus JACNJF01. The sequence continues at coordinate 4,480 of JASJBV010000222.1, read as the reverse complement.
TTTTATTGTTGCGAGTTTAGCAGCTAATTAAGAATATTCTTATATATGTATAAACTGTTTGATCTGCATCAACTCGATCAAGCAAACGCACAAAGCACTTGCAGATTGAATCTTCTCGTTTTATTCTCTGACTTACTGAGAAGAAAACGAGAAAAGCCATGTTGACCTCGCAAGAACAAAATACCCTGCAGTTCATCCGCAACTATATTGCTCAGTTTGGCTATGCGCCCAAGTTCAAGGAGATCGGTCAGGCGATTGGCGTCAATTCCCAGGGCACCGTGCATCGTTATGTCCAGTCACTGGAAGACAAGGGTTACATCAACCGGGCCAAGGGTAATGCCCGCGGCATGAGCCTGGTGGAGCTGCCACTGGTCAGTCCGCCGGTGATCCCGTTGGTTGGCAAGATCGCCGCCGGCTTGCCGATCGAGGCGATCGAGGACCAGCAGGAACTGAACCTGTCCGATATGTTCATGGGACCGGACCTGTTTGCGTTACGGGTCAGTGGCGATTCGATGATCGATGCCGGTATCCTCGATAACGATTATGTGATCATCAAGAAACAACCGGTGGCGCATGATGGTGATATCGTGGTGGCGATGATCGACAAGGTGGAAGCGACCCTGAAAAGATTCAGGCGTCGCAGTAATAGCGAGGTCGCATTGATCCCGGAAAACCCGGACATGGATACCATGGTGTATGCCGCCGAGCGGGTGACGATTCATGGCGTCCTGGTCGGTCAGATGCGTAATTATCGCTAATGACGCCTGCCAACTTTTAGGCAACGGGGCAAGACTGCAGCGCCCCGCTAGTCAGACTGTACAAACTCAGGCCTATGCTTAGAATAGGCCTTTTTTTCGCCCGCTGAACATCCCATGAGGCTATTGCTGTCCCTGTTGCTCCTGCTGCTTAGCTTGCCCTCGGCAGCTTATGAATCGGTCGAGCTAGACCTTGCCAACGGCACCACGATGACCCTGACCCAGTTTGAGGGAGAAGGCAAAACCCTGTTGCTCTGGCTGCCTTCCGAGCGGGGATTTGGCCAGGGTTACGTCCCGGTAGCTTTGAACCTGGCTACGCTGGACTACGATGTCTGGAGTGCCAACCTGCATGAAACCTACATGATGCCGAGTGGCCGCAACAGCCTGCAGGAAGTCGAGATGGAGGACCTGCTGGCATTGATCGAACTGGCCAGAGACCAGGGATTCGAGGAAATCTTCCTGATCGGCTCCAGCCGCGGCGTGCAGCTGGCACTGAAAGCTGCCTACCTGTGGCAACAGCAGTCTCCGCAATCGAACCTACTCAAGGGTTTGCTGACCTTCTCCCCGCACCTGATCAAGGGGCGAACCGAAATCGGCGTGGATGCCGATTATGTCGACATCGCTGGCTACAGCAATTTGCCGGTCTACATGCTGCAGGCCCAGTACTCCACCAAATTTGCTCGCAGCCAGGAAATCTCGCAACAACTGGAGCAGGGTGGCAGCCAGGTGTTCATGCATTTTCTATCCGGGGTCCAGGGCGGCTTCCACATGCGTCCGGTAGAGGATCTGACCGAGCGCGATCTGCAGATGCGTGAACAGTTACCGGAGATCATCGAGATGGCGATGAGCCTGTTACGCAAAATTCCCGCGGCGAATCTTGTCGCCGGCTATAGCCAGGATGGGAATGGCGATGCCGGTCGCAATCAGGTCAAACTTCCCAGGCTGCATCCTTATGCAGGCAACAAGCAGGCGCCGTTACTGGACCTGAAGGATTTGGCGGGCGCAGATTTCAGCCTCGCCGAGCAGCAGGGACAGGTGGTGCTGGTCAATTTCTGGGCCACCTGGTGCGGTCCCTGCGTGGAAGAGATTCCATCGCTGTCACGCCTGGTGCAACGCATGAGTGACAAACCGTTCAAGGTAGTGGCAGTGAATATCGGCGAATCACCCGAGCAGATCAACCAGTTCCTGCAGACCATCCCGGTGAATTTCGATATCTTACTCGACCGCAACGGTAACGCGGTCAGGGACTGGAAGGTCTATGCCTATCCCTCTAATTACCTGTTGGATAAGCAGGGGCAGATCCAATATGCCTACCGCGGTGCTCTGCAATGGGATGCGCCTTCGATTATCCAGACCATCGAACTGCTACTCTAAGCAAACCTCCGATCAGTCTCATTAAATCTGCAGAAAATTAATCTTTTTCCTGAAGGTTAAAACCGGGATGTCGATCTCCCAACTGGGTCATTTTGCTAAATATTTACGGTTGACTTTTACTGCAATGGGAATATATTCCCACAAAAGGCTTGGGAAATATTTCCCATATTCAGGAATATGAAATTTTATATCATTTGCAGCGCGATAGTACTGGCCATTATGGCTGTCACTGAAATCGAACCAGAATCCGGTCATGACAAAGGGCCTTATCCATCATCGGTGGTGGCGGCTGTCAGCAATCAGCGAGAAGTGGCCAACCAGTCCCTTTCGCATCCCCAAGTCCGCACACTGCATTCTGCTGACAAAATTCCTTCATCAACTCTAACAACCAGCAGGCAAAGGGTTGCACAGCAGCCGAGTTTCTGGCAAGGCAGCGACCACGAGATGCCAGGTGGTTTCGCGTCTGCTGACGCTGATATCCATCCGGATGGCTCCCAGCTCGACCCATTTTGTGCTGTACCTGATCTGAGAGAAAGTTGTCTGCCCTTGTTAAACGTGCTCGAATTGGATCAATTTTGTCCCGACAGCATCAGCTATTTACAGCTATCGACACAGCACGTGGATTGATATGAGCCTGATTCCTGAAGTCACCCAAACCACCATGATCAGGATTCTCAAACCCCTGATCAAAATTCTGTTACGCAATGGTATCGCTTACGGCACCTTTGCCGATCTGGCGCGTAAAATCTATGTGGATACCGGCTTTGAAGAAGCCGAGCGCCGCAACCAGAAATCGACCGTTTCCAATGTATCCATTATCACCGGCATCAACCGCAAGGAAGTCAGCCGGTTACGCGATGCGCTGGTTTTCGATACCGACAATTCATTGAAAAAGTTCAACCGCACGGTCAGGGTGCTGGCGGGCTGGCAATACGATGATGAATTTCTCGACAGTGATCATGAGCCGCGCGATTTATTACTGGAGGGCGAGACCGGTTCATTCAGCAGCCTGGTCAAGCGATACAGCGGCGATATGCCGGTGGTCGCGATGCTCAATGCATTACTCGACAGTGGCAATATACGGGTCATAGACAATGGCAATATCCAGTTGGTTAACCGCAATTTTTTACCGGTATCCGACTCGGACAAGAAACTGGAAATTCTTGGCATCGATACCGCGGAGCTGATGCAGACGATTGATCACAATATCTGCGTAGAGCACCCCGAAGATGTCCGCTTTCAACGCAAGGCCTCGAATACCCAGGTAAGACTCGACGCCTTGCCGATGATCAAACAACGCATCAATAAGAAAGCCCAACAGTTACTCGAAGATATTGACGCCAGCTTTTCGGAAAATGAAACCGATGATAAAGAGCAGAGTACGGCAGTCAGTATCGGAATCTATTTTTATCAGGATACAGACGATCTCGATCAGGAGAAGGATTAATGTCTACGCTTTTGCATTATTTATTCAAACTAAAACGGGCTTTATCGATAACTATGTTATCGCTGACAGTGATGTCCTGCGGCGGCGGTGGGTCGACCATTGTCACCGGGGGTATCAGCGGTACCGGCATTGTATTCGGCGTGTTAACCGGGTTCGGCAGTATCTATGTCAACGGCGTTCGCTATGACATTGATGACGCTAACTTTGAGGTTGATGGGGTAACCTACGCCGGCATGGCTGGTCAAGACAATCTATCCATCGGCATGGTGGTTCGATTACAGGCCACTAACAACGGTGATGGTACCGGCGTGGCGACCCAGGTGTTCTACGACGACGCGATCGAGGGTCCGATATCCGGTATCGTGGCTGATCCGATCAACAGTGCGCGTAAGACCATAACCGTGCTGGGTCAGGATATCATCATCGATGACACCAGCACTTCTTTTGCCGGCGGTAGCGTTTTCGATTTTGCCAACATCGCGGTGGATGACGTGGTCGAGGTCAGTGGGTTTGTCGATCAAAACGCCGTAATCAATGCCACCCGGGTAGAGTACAAGGGAGCATTCACGGGCAGTACCGAAATTGAGATTCGCGGAACCGTCGAAAATCTTGTGACCGACCAATTCAATTTGAATGGTCTCACGGTGTTCTTCACCAATGCTGAGCTGGAAGATCTGGATAATGGACTTGGCAATGGTGTCTTCGTCGAGGTGAAGGGTATTTACATGGGCGGTAACAGCATCGATGCTGAAAAGATCGAAGGTGAGGATGATGATATCGCGTTTATCGAGGACTCTTCCGGCGAGCTCAGTCTACAGGGCATCATCACCTTCGATCTTTTCAGCATCGATGCTGTTACCGCCCATGTAAATACCCTTCACCTCGACGAAGACACCATTGCCAA
>JASJBV010000087.1 GCA_030066335.1 Gammaproteobacteria bacterium | reverse complement strand
AACCTGGCCGCGCATGTCGATGATGACCCGGACCTCGTGGCACAGAATCGCCAGCAGTTGGTCACCAGCCTCGAACTGCCGGCCGAGCCGCAATGGCTGGAGCAGATCCATAGCACCACGGTGATCGATCTGGACCGTACGCAAACTCGCCAGGGCGATGCAGCGATAACTGCCAGGCCAGCCACTATTGCCGCGGTGTTGACTGCCGACTGCCTGCCGGTGTTGCTGTGCAACCGTGATGGAAGCGAAGTCGGCGCCGCGCATGCCGGTTGGCGCGGCCTGGTAGGCGGGGTAGTGGAACAGAGCGTCAGCGCGATGCGCAGCGAACCCGCGCAGTTGATGGCCTGGCTGGGACCGGCGATCGGCCCACACAATTTCGAGGTCGGCAGCGAGGTACGTGAAGCCTTCGTCCGGCAGCATGCCTCGGCCGAGGCCTGTTTCCAGGTCAATCGTCCCGGGCATTACCTCGCCGACCTTTATGCCCTGGCGCGCCTGCGTCTTGAACTACTCGGCATCCGCCAAATCAGCGGCGGCGAATACTGTACCTACCAGGACCAGCAGCGCTTCTTTTCCTACCGCCGCGACCGGCATACCGGGCGCCAGGCCTCGCTGATTTACATCCGTCCTTGAATCTCTGGCTGGCTCAGGAAAACCCTTTAGCCAACATTGAAATAGACAAAATCAATCTTACCTAGACGTTAGTATAAGATTGATTTATCAGGAGAATTCCATGCGAATGGATCGACTTACCAGTAAATTTCAGGAGGCTCTCGCCGATGCGCAGTCATTGGCGGTAGGGCGTGACCATCAGTTCATCGAACCGGTGCACGTGTTGGTCGCGATGCTCGATCAACGCGGCGGTGCGGTGCGACCTCTGCTGTCCAAATCCGGGGTCAATGTCAACCTGCTGCGTTCGCAGCTCAGCGAGCTGTTGGAAAAGTTGCCGACGGTTGAAGGCACGGCCGGCGAGCTGCATATCTCGAATGCCCTGGGCAAGTTGCTGAATATCAGCGACAAGCTGGCGCAGGATCGCGCTGACCAGTTCATCTCGTCCGAGTTGTTCATTCTCGCCGCATTGATGGATGACAAGGGTGACCTGGCCGATGTGCTCAAGTCTTCGGGGGCCGAGCGCAAGCAGCTCGAGCAGACAATCGAGGAAATTCGTGGTGGCCAGGCGGTGACCGATGCCAATGCCGAGGACCAGCGCCAGGCCCTGGAAAAATTCACCATCGACCTGACCGAGCGCGCCGAGCAGGGCAAACTGGATCCGGTGATCGGGCGTGACGAGGAAATCCGCCGCGCGATCCAGGTGTTGCAGCGCCGCACCAAGAACAACCCGGTATTGATCGGTGAGCCCGGGGTCGGCAAGACCGCGATCGCCGAGGGCCTGGCCCAGCGTATCGTCAATGCTGAGGTACCGGAAGGGCTCAAACACAAACGCCTGTTGTCGCTGGACATGGGGGCCCTGATTGCCGGGGCCAAGTTCCGCGGTGAATTCGAGGAACGCCTGAAGGGCGTGTTGAATGATCTGTCTAAACAGGAGGGTCAGATCATCCTGTTCATCGATGAGTTGCATACCATGGTCGGCGCCGGCAAGGCCGAGGGTTCGATGGATGCCGGCAACATGTTGAAACCGGCGCTGGCGCGCGGTGAACTGCATTGCATCGGCGCCACCACCCTGGATGAATACCGCAAGTATATCGAGAAGGATGCTGCGCTGGAGCGCCGTTTCCAGAAGGTCATGGTGCTCGAACCCTCGGTGGAAGATACCGTGGCCATCCTGCGTGGCTTGAAGGAGCGCTACGAGGTGCACCACGGCGTGGATGTGACCGATCCTGCGATCATTGCTGCGGCGAACCTGTCGTATCGCTACATTACCGATCGCCAGTTGCCGGACAAGGCCATCGACCTGATCGACGAGGCGGCCAGCCGGATCCGCATGGAAATCGATTCCAAACCAGAGGACATGGATCGCCTGGAGCGTCGCCTGATTCAGCTCAAGATCGAGCGCGAGGCCCTGAACAAGGAAAGCGACCAGGCGTCGAAGAAACGGCTGGCGACACTGGAAGACGAGATCATCGGCCTGGAACGCGAATACGCGGACCTGGAAGAGATCTGGAATTCAGAAAAGGCCGCGCTGTCGGGTTCCGCCAGTATCAAGGAGGAACTGGAACGCGCGCGCCTCGACCTGGAGACCGCGCAGCGTGCCGGCGACCTGGCCCGGATGTCGGAACTGCAGTACGGACGCATCCCGGAACTGGAAAAACAGCTGGACCTGGCGGCCAACGTGGAAATGCAGCACATGCAATTGTTGCGCAACAAGGTCGGTGAGGAAGAAGTAGCCGAGGTGGTCTCACGCTGGACCGGCATTCCGGTGGCCAAGATGCTGGAATCGGAACGTGACAAGCTATTGCAGATGGAGCAGCAACTGGCGAAGCGTGTGGTCGGCCAGAAAGAGGCGGTGAGTGCGGTGGCCAATGCGATCAGGCGTTCCCGCTCGGGCCTGTCCGATCCCAACCGGCCCAACGGCTCGTTCCTGTTCCTGGGGCCGACCGGGGTCGGCAAGACCGAACTGACCAAGGCCCTGACCGAGTTCCTGTTCGATACCGAGGATGCGATGGTGCGCATCGACATGTCGGAGTTCATGGAAAAACACAGCGTTGCGCGCCTGGTCGGCGCCCCTCCGGGTTATGTTGGTTATGAAGAGGGCGGTTACCTGACCGAGGCGGTCCGCCGCCGACCCTATTCGGTGATCCTGCTCGACGAGGTGGAGAAGGCACATCCGGATGTATTCAATGTCCTGCTGCAGGTGCTGGATGACGGGCGCCTGACCGATGGCCAGGGCCGTACCGTGGATTTCCGTAACTGTGTCATCGTCATGACTTCTAACCTGGGCTCGGAAGAGATCCAAAACATGGCCGGGGAAGAACATTATGCAGCGATGAAAGCAGCGGTGATGCAAACCGTGGCCGGTTATTTTCGCCCGGAATTTATCAACCGGATCGATGAAACGGTGGTATTCCATCCCCTCGGTCAGGACGAAATCCGGGTCATTGCACGGATCCAGCTCGATGACCTGGTCAAGCGCCTGGCCGAGCGCGACCTGGCGATGCAGATCTCCGAACCGGCCCTGGATGAACTGGGCAAGGTTGGCTTTGATCCGGTTTATGGTGCCCGTCCATTGAAGCGTGAGATCCAGAAATCGATCGAGAATCCACTGGCCCAGGCGTTGCTGGCGGGGCAATTCACCGCGGGCGATCAGATCCAGATCGATGTGAATGAGGAAAAAGCCTTTGTTTTCAACTGAGAAGCAGTTATCACCTGTCAGTTGATGAATCCTGTTAGGCTCAGCTAGTTGCACCAAAAAACTAAGCTAAAACAGACGAACGTGGCTATAATTGTAGCCACGACCGTCGTCAATAATAATTAATGGAACATGGCTGTTTTCGGCTCACTGCTATATAACCGAACCTTAAATCAATTTCTTTCCTGCGAAGACCTGCAAAGCCAAGAGGCACAGGCCCTGCTGGAGAAATTGGGCTCGGCCGTGGGCGATAATATCGACAAGGTGTTGGACGCAATTGCCAACGGCCAGAAACCCCACACCGATGTATTGAAACACCTGGTCATGAACGACAAGCGGCTGGATACCGAAGACCGCCTGCTCGATAATCTCAAGAACAAGAATGATGGAATCCGCACCACCGCCAAGATCATCCTCAGCCAGGCCAAGAAAATCACCCCGGCCAAGCTGTTAAAACGCTTGCATGAAAATCCGGAATCGAGGGCGGATGTCCTCGATATCATCGAAACCCAACGCGACAAGTTTCCGCCCGAGATGCTGATCAAGAATGCGGTGCGGATGGATGTGGGGGATGCCAAGCGCCTGATTCGCATTGCCCAGTCGGTGGCGGAAAAGACCGATCTGTCGGCGTTGAATATCGAGGTTGGATTCATCCGCAATGTCGACATCAAGCTGATGTTGATTCGGTTTCTGAAGGCGGTTAAAAGCCCGGAAGCCGCGCAGACCATCTGTCATTTTCTCGCCGATGAGTCCAAGATCATCGTCATCGAGGCCCTGAAGAGCCTGAACACGGTCGAGGTCAGCTTCGACCCCGGCATCATTGCCCAGTACATCCCGCAAATGCACGAGGAATTTGCCAAGACCGCGTTCAAGATCCTGCAGAAAAATGCCACTGGGGAAACCCTGCCCCAACTGGCCGAACTGATGGCAGGCAAAAACGATGGCTTTCGCGATAAAATCGCGACGATTGTCATCGAGCATGCCGATGATGAGAGTCTAGAGGCTTTCCTGGTGTCATTGGACAAGTATGATTGGTACGGCAAGGATTTGGCGATCAAAACCCTGCTGTCTCGCGGCGACCAGACCCTGTTCATGAATGCGCAGACCCTGACCGAGCATAAAAACGAGTTCGTCAGGAATGCAGCCGAGCAGTTGGCGGCTGCCCACACCGGTTCGACCCTGGACCTGGGCGCCTTGCAAAAGTCGTTGATGCACAAGAACTGGCAGGTGCGCGAGCGTGCAATCGATGCCCTGGGTAAATCCGAAAACCGTTCCGCGCTGGAATTATTAAAGAAGGTGGTCACCGAATACCCGGAATCCTCGATCAGTGCGTTGAAAGCGGTGGCTCGCCTGGGCTTTAGCAAGGGCCTGGAAGTTGCGTCCAAGTGCCTGAGTATGAAAGAGGCCTCGGTCCAGCGGGAAGCGCTGCTGACGATGGAGGCGATCGTCAGTGAAACCCATGCCGAACGGGTGCGTTCGGGCATCATCAAAATCCTGCCGCAGCTGCAGGTGGTGGTCCTCGATACTGCGCAGGAAGTGGTCAACAACCTGACCGAAAAATTCAACCTGCCCAAGCTCGATCTCGATGAAAAGCGGATGTTTGACACCCGCCTCAATCGCACCGAGGAGCACCTGATACCCGATCTGGTGGCAGACCAGAATATCGAAGCCACCGAGGTCGTCAGTTTCCAGGATATCGAAGAGCTCAAGAATGGTGACTACTGGATGGAGCGCTTCCGCGTGATCAAGGAAATCGGTCGTGGTGCGATGGGCCGGGTCATGCTGGTGGAAGATGAAACCGTCGGCGAACAGGCCATACTAAAGTTTATGCACCCGGAATTGACCGCGGACAGCCAGGCCCGTGAGCGTTTTTTGCGCGAATTGAAGTTCTCGCGCAAGATCAGCCACCCCAATGTCATCCGTATCCATGACTTCCTGACCAAGGATGGCATCTCGGCGATCTCGATGGAGTATTTTGAAAGCTATGGTCTTGACCAATTGATCAAGAGTAGAAAATTAACAGACCATAACAAGATCCTGCATGTTTTTTACCAGGTCTGTGAAGGTATTCGCGAGGCCCATCAGAAGAACGTTATCCATCGCGATCTGAAACCAAGTAACATTCTGGTTAATGAAGATGGAGTGGCCAAGGTGGTGGATTTCGGTATCGCCTCCGCCGGTTCCAAAGGTTCCGCCGATGCCACCCTGACCAAGACCGGGATGATTATCGGTACCCCGGCCTATATCTCGCCGGAACGGGCCAAGGGTCTGGAGGCCGATCACCGCGCCGATATCTATGCCCTGGGCATCATCGCCTATGCCATGTTTACCGGCAGTCCGCCCTACAAGGGTGAACCGATGTCGCTGTTATTCCAGCATATCGAGGGCAAGGCCCCGCGCCTGCACGAGGTTGATGAGAGCATCAGTCAGGAGGTCAGCGAGTTGGTGGCTAAATTGATGGCGGTCGACGTTAATGCGCGTTATCAAACCATGGAAGAAGTGTGTGATAGCATCAAGAAGTTACTGACATAATCCCACTATGACTATCCAGCAAACCATCGAACAGAAATTGACCGATGCTTTCGAACCCGAGTTCCTGCGGGTTGAAAATGAAAGTTCCATGCATAACGTCGCGCCCGGCTCCGAATCGCATTTCAAGGTGACCGTGGTCAGCGATGCGTTCAAGGACCTGATGCTGATCAAGCGCCACCGCCAGGTCAATCAGATACTGGAACAGGAATTGAAACAAATCCATGCCCTTGCCCTGCATACCCTGACCAGTGAAGAGTGGTTCGACAAGGCCGGCAAGGTGGCCGATTCGCCGCTGTGCAAGGGCGGCTCCAAGAACCAATAAAAAAATATTTATCAAAGGATACCGCTGCCCTGGGGGTTGCGGTCGTAGAGCATGCTCAGGATCTGGCACATCGGCAATTCGTATTGGTCTTCCAGTTCTGCACAATGCGCCAACTGTTGTTCCAGCGTGCGCGCTTTGGTTTTGAAATTCAGGCCATACACCAGCAGGTTTTCGTAAGCCTCGGTTTCCAGGTACAGGGTCTGCTGGTGCAATAACTTGTCGAGCATCTGCTGAAACCGCCTGGCCTGGTGCTCGCTGCGCGGTAACAGGTTGTAGGCGAGTCCGCCCCTGGCTGTCAGGCATTGCCTGAGCTGTTGCGAAAACGGCTGTTGCAGCAACCAGCCCGGGGTCAGGCCGGCGTCAAAGATATCCACCACGATCAAATCGTATCTCTCGGCACAGCTTTCACTGTACTCGCGCGCATCCGCAACCAGGTATTGCAGGTGTTCATCGGCTGCCGGCAGTTGCATCTCGCGGCTGGCGATCTGCAGTAATTCGGCATTGTAATCAACCGCGGTTATTCTGCTCGCGGGCAGGTAATGGCGGAAAAAATGGACCAGCGCACCGCCGCCAACGCCGAGCAGTAAGATCCGCTTGGGCGGGGAGATAAACAGCAGAATCCCCATCAGGTAGACCAGGTTGTGCATGACCAGGCGATGGGGTTGCTTGATATCTATTGCCGACTGAATCGCCTCGCGGTCGCTGTCGAACTTCAAATGCAGTTGCTGGCGGTGTTGTTCGATTCTGACCTTGGCCTTATCGGTGCTGGTCTCGTAGACAGTCTTTCGGCTCATCCGCAATCATCATGTTGCAGGACCACTATCGCTTCCCGCCACCGGAAACTTTAAGCATCATGCGGTCAATCATCCGGCTCGACAACAGGCGGCGCAGGTAACCAAAGATGTAGGTCGGTGTGGTCACGTAATAACGTGGCTGTGGCCGCTTATGCTCCAGCGCATGGATGACCTTGTCCAGCACCGATTCAGGGGGCAGGGTGAACGAGGTGGCGTGACCTTCCTGTTGCAGCCGTTGTTCCATCGCCAGGTACTGCTGCTCGTGCGCACTGCCCTCAGGGTTAATATATCCACGGAACGCGGCCTCGGCATTGTGGCGAAAACGGCTCTCGACCGGGCCCGGCTCGATCAGCGAAAGCTCAATCCCGCTACCGGCGAGTTCCAGGCGCAGGGTATCGGTCAGGCCTTCCAGGGCAAACTTGCTGGCAACGTAGGCCCCGCGGTAGGACATAGCTACCAGGCCCAACACCGAGCTGTTCTGGATGATACGGCCGAAGCCCTGGCGACGCATGTAGGGTAGCAGCAGGTTGGTCAATTCCAGCCAGCCAAACAGATTGGTCTCGAACTGGGCGCGGATGGCCTCGCGGCTGAGGTCTTCGACCGCACCGGCCAGGCCGAAGGCGCCGTTGTTGAACAGGGCATCGATGCGACCGTCGGCGAGGTCCAGAGCCTGGCTGACAGCCTGCTGAATCGACGCCGAGTCATCGAGGTCGAGCTGAATGCAGGTCAGGCCTTCCTGTTGCAGGCGCTCGACATCCTCGTTTCGGCGACAGCTTGCAATCACCCGGTGCCCCCGTTGCTGCAGGCCATGGGCGACACAATAGCCGATACCGGTGGAACAGCCAGTGATCAGAATCGTCCGCGAAATCATATTTGAAATATACCCACAACAACCTATATTATAGAACGCTAATTTTTGGTTTTACTGCAATCAGGATCTATTATGCCTATTTACGAGTATGTCTGCGAAGCTTGTGAGCAAACCCATGATGCCCTGCAGAAAATGAGCGATGCGCCCCTGACCGATTGCCCCAACTGCGGTGAATCGGCATTGAGCAAAAAGTTATCGGCCCCTGGATTCCGTCTCAGTGGATCGGGCTGGTACGAGACCGATTTCAAATCCGGCAATAAGCGTAACGTCGCGGATAAGAGTGACAGCGCTTCCGGTTCCGCTTCCTCTGGCCATAGCTGTGCCAGCGGTGGTTGCAGCGCCTGCAACTAAGGCGATTTTCGTGGATTCCAGCCCTGTACCGCCGGTACGGGGCTTTTTTATTTATTCTGGCGCGCTAAATCTTTTATCTTGCGGGTGCTTGGGCTAGTATTGCGCCCCTTTATTTTTCAGCTTTTTCAGGTGTTACATGCGCACACATTTCTGCGGTGAATTAGATTCATCTCATATTGGTGAGGAAGTCGTGGTCAGCGGCTGGGTCAATCGGCGGCGTGATCATGGTGGGGTCATCTTTGTCGATCTGCGTGATCTTAAAGGTATCCTGCAGGTAGTGTTCGACCCCGATGATGCAGAGATGTTTGCCGATGCCGAACGCGTGCGTAATGAATTCGTCCTCCAGGTCACCGGCAAGATTCGCCAGCGTCCTGAGGGCACGATCAATCCGGAGATGGCGACCGGCGAGGTCGAACTGCTGGCGCACAAGCTGGTGATCCTGAATACCGCCGAAACCCCGCCGTTCCAGCTCGATGAAGATGTGCATGATGACCTGCGCCTGAAATACCGCTATATCGATCTGCGCCGTCCGGAGATGCTGGAACGCATGCAACTGCGTTCCAAGATCACCATGTTCATGCGCGACTGGCTGAACGCCAACGGCTTCATGGATATCGAAACCCCGATGCTGACCCGGGCCACGCCGGAAGGGGCGCGGGATTACCTGGTGCCGAGCCGCAACCATCCGGGCCAGTTCTATGCATTGCCGCAGTCACCCCAGTTGTTCAAGCAATTGCTGATGATGTCAGGGATGGATCGTTACTACCAGGTGGTGCGTTGCTTCCGCGACGAAGACCTGCGGGCGGATCGTCAACCCGAATTCACCCAGCTCGATATCGAGGCCTCGTTTATCGACGACGAGGGCATCATGTCGTTGATGGAAGTTATGATGCAGGGCCTGTTCAAGGAAGTACTGAACATCGATATTCCCGCTTATTTCAAGCGCATGAAACATGCGGTGGCGATGGAACGTTACGGTTCGGACAAACCGGACCTGCGCATCGACCTGGAGCTGGTGACCATCTCCGATCTGCTGACCGATGTCGAGTTCAAGGTCTTCTCCGGTCCGGCCAACGATGAGCAGGGGCGGGTTGCGGCATTACGGGTGCCGGGCGGCAATTCCCTGACCCGCAAGGAGATCGACGATTACACCAAGTTCGTCGGTCGTTACGGGGCCAGGGGCCTGGCCTATATCAAGTGCAACAAGGTCGAGGATGGCCGCGAGGGCCTGCAGTCGCCGATCCTCAAGTTCCTGCCGGATGAGGCGATCGATGGAATTCTTGAGCGTACCGGTGCGCAAAGCGGTGACCTGATTTTCTTCGGCGCGGACAAGACCAGGATCGTCAACGAATCCCTGGGCGCGCTGCGGGTCCAGGTCGGTCATGACCTGGATATGGTCAAGCCGGGCTGGGAATTCCTGTGGGTGGTCGAGTTCCCGATGTTCGAATACGATGACAAGGAAAAAGGCTGGGGCGCGTTACATCATCCGTTTACCGCACCCACCACCGATGATCCGGCCGAGCTCGAAGCCAACCCGGGAGCAACCCTGTCACGAGCCTACGACATGGTATTGAATGGCACCGAGCTCGGTGGCGGCTCTATTCGTATTCATCGACCGGAAATGCAACAGGCAGTCCTCAAGCTGCTGGGTATCGATGAGCAGGAAGCCGAGGACAAGTTCGGCTTTCTGCTGACC
>JASJBV010000086.1 GCA_030066335.1 Gammaproteobacteria bacterium | reverse complement strand
CGTGCTGCGGATTTCCTCACCGGTTACACATAAAGGAGTGCCGTGGAAGTTGCTGCGTTTTTCATGACAGCCCATGCACACATCGTTACTCTCGAACAGGGCGGCCTTGTTGCCCTGTAACGGCATCGGATGATTGATCGGGGTTGGCCACTTGGCGTTAGGGTCACTATCCGCCGCGTAGGTGGCGCCGGAAGGGCCATACAGGCTTGCAGTATCAATCTCGTAAGCGTCAATACCATAATTGGGTTTGCCATTGGCCTTGTCCGGACCTTTGAAGGACTTGAAAGAATGACAGGAAACACAGGTGATCCCATCCTTGTAATTCTGCTTGGTATCGAGCTTGGTCTTTTTATCGATTGCCGCGATCGGCGCATGACATTTCAGACAAACCGGATATTGGCCTTTTTTACTTTTTAGACCTTCCTTGAGCGGGTCGCCCATGACATTCTTATAAAAAGCGCCATGGATCGGATCTTTCAAAGCCGAGCTGTTGGCGTGCATCGAAGTCTGCCATTGCTTGAAAATCTCTTCATGACAGTTCTTGCATGCCTCGGCAGGGGTGTCATGAATGGAGGCAAATGTTTCCTGTTCGGCGGCAAATGCTGGATTCAAGATGAAGCCAAACATAATACCCAGCAGGATAATAAACTGTGTTACTTGTGACATAATGTATCTCCTTTTGACGAATGAATATTGCTTTTTAACTGAGTGTGTATTCATCATATTATTTTTAATTATTTTTATATTTATGCTGAACACTATCCTCTTGATACAAGCTTAATTCAAGTTATCTCAGCGCAATTTAGCAGCAAAAATGAGCCTGAATTGATCTAGATTAATAAATAAAAAAAGCCTGTCCTCATTAAATTTTCATAAACCTGTTCAAAGTTTTACTTTTATCGTTTCAGTCTATTGTTACTGGCTAGCAACCCTCACCGAGAATCAGGCCTGTGGGCGCAGCGGAAGCATCAGGTTCCAGATCCTCATCCATCCCGAGGCCGAGGCCAAGGCCGAGCGGGTCCTCCACAGCATCAACCGGTTCGGCTGGTGCAACCGGGATCAACGGCGGGGTATAGCCTGCAACCGGGTTTGGCACTTTTACGGTTAACCCTGCGACAGCCACGTAATCCCCGGCAAAGTAACAGGCGACGGCCTGTTGCTGGGCCATCGCGGTCGCATCCATGCTCGCATCATCCGCTGGATTACTGGTGTAACTTAACCAGGCGTCATAGCCGCCATCCAGTGAGTAGGCGTCGATGCCTTGCAGGCGCAACAGGGCTGCGACCTGGGCGGCTTGCTGACCGCGCTGGGATACCACGACCTGTTTCTTATGCCGGGCCAATGCCGACAGGCCGTCTGCAGACAGCAGTCGATCGAGTCCCTGCTGCCGGGCATCATCGATATGTCCGCTGGCAAACACACTGGTCTCACGCAAGTCGAGAATCTCGAAATCCCGCGTATCCTTGATGATCCAGTCAGCCAGTTGCGGCGCAGAAACCCGGTCTTGCTGTTGCTGCATCAGCCGGGTCAACTGCGACCATTGCTCGGCATTGATGTTGCTCTCCGCTGAATCGGTTGTGGCATCACAGGCTGCCAGAAGCACAGCGGCAGCAACCAGGCAAAACCCTCTGTTTAAACGCATGACCAGGTATGAACTTTTCATGTTAACGCTCCAGCCGTTGCAGTAATTGCATATCGTATTGAGATTCATATTGGGTCCAGGTCGATACCTGGCCGACATCCATCATGACCTGGCGCAGCAGGTAGCCACCCACCAGCACCAGCACCGGTCCCAGGGTAACCAGTGCTAACCGGCTGCCTCTAACCTCGAGAATTTCAATCAGTAAGGGGATGACGAGTCCCAGGGTAAAAAACCAGCCCCAGAACAACAGGGTGAATTCCCCACCCAGGATCAGACGCGCGGCATTGAGATGGGCCTCGGAGCCGGTGGTCAGGTTGACGATAAATAACGCGATCAACAGCATTTCCACCAAAATCAGGCCTATGTCTATCCGCGCAAACAACAGTTTTTCCGCATGGGCCCTGGTCGCGAGCAGGACAAAGGCGGCGGCGGTCGACAAGCCGGAAACCAGGAACAGCGGACCCAGAATGCCGGTATTCCAGAACGGACGCGCACTGAATGCGGACAGTAGAATACCGGTATATATGGCCAGGCCTATGCCGAGGGGAATACTGGCCAGTGCAATCCGGCGCTTTTGCGATTCGCTGATATCCAGTACCGGCGTAACCAGCGGCAAGCGTTCGGCCAATTGGGCCAGTTTCGGGTAGCCCGCGCGCAGGGTGGATAACACCTGCAGGATTGCCACCGGATACACCAGGATCAATATCCATGAACCCCATGACATCGGCGAAGTCACCTGCAGGGTGGTATAAAAGCGCCAGACATAGAGTTTATGCTCAAGATCCAGGAACAGGGTGGTCATACCGATCGATAACACAATCGGAGCCCACAATGCTAACTTGTTGCTGGCAAAAGGTGCCAGGTCATCTTTTTTCGCCAGCACCGCCCAGGCAGCAAAGATCATCATGCCGGCGGTCATGCCGCCGAGGAACAGATAAATAGAGATTTCCCAGGTCCAGATATTGAGGTAGGGATCGACCTTGGCATTGTCACGGGCAGTAATCAGGATCTCTTCAATCATCTCCACCTCAGCTCAGGTAAAACACGTTAGGCTGATTACCCGTTTCCGGTTTCAGCGCCCGGGATTTACGTCTATCGAGTAACTGGCTGACAATGCTGTTGGCATCATTCAAATCACCAAAATGCATGCAGTGGGTGGGACAGCTGGAGACGCAGGCCGGGTCCTGGCCCCTGGCCACCCGATGGTGGCAGAAAGTACATTTGTCGACGTAGCCCTGCGGATGCATGATCAGGCGCGCGTCGTACGGGCAGGCCGCGATACAGGCTTTGCATCCGGTACACTTGCCCGGCTCGACCAGCACGATATTGGTGTTCTGCCAGTAGTGGCTGGCCCCGGTCGGGCAGGCATACACGCAGGTGGCATGCGAACAATGGTTGCAACGCTCGGAACGAAACTCGGTGGTCAGGTTCGGGTACCTGCCGCGGGTGGCCTCGACGATCCAGTCCCGATTGAGTCCTGCGGGTACATTGTTTTCGGTCTTACAGGCAACCACACAATCGCCGCAGCCGATGCAGGTTCTGGTATCAATCACCATGGCGTAGCGTGCGGGCATCAGGATTCCCTCACGAAGGTGACGAAGTTACCGCGCATACCGGTGCCGCCCATGATCGGATCTACCAGTACCCGGGACATCAGCAGCGCATCACTGGCGCCAACGCCATTGGCCAGCCGCAGGCTTTTCGAGGTATGACCGAAACCATGAACGATAAACACTGAGTCAGGACGGATGCGTTCGGTAATTCTGACCCTGACCCTGTTACTCAATGTACCCTCGGGGTTTTGCAGGCGCAAATACTCACCGTTGTTGATCTGCCAGTCTTTGGCAACCAGTGGATTAATCCACACCGCGTTTTCCGGCATCAATTCAAACAACAGGGGATTATTCGAGGTGCGGCCGAAGGTGTGGGCCGGTGCGCGGCCGTAATTCAAATGATAAAACTTATTCGGTGGTTGTTGCGGTGGCGTATACTTCGGTAAGGGGTCATAGCCATTATCTTCCAGCGTCTTCGAATAAAGCTCTATTTTTCCACTGGGGGTTCTGAAGCGTATTTGCTCTCCCTCACGGAAGTACATGGCGGTCTTGCGTTCGAAGTTCTTGACCCCCAGCGTTTTCATTTCGGTCAGTGAGCTGTCGACCTGGCGCAGCTGCCAGTCGATGACCTCGGCATAATCCTGATAGGGGAAATATTGTTCCAGCTCCAGGCGTTTGGCGAGTTGCTGGGCAATCCACCACGCCGGCTTGCTTTGATAGCGTGGTTCGAACGCCGGCATGCGCAATGCCAGTGATGGCTGACGTTCTGCCACGTTACGAATCTCATCGTAGCGCTCGAGGTAGGTACATTCGGGTAGTATGACATCCGCGTAGCCGGTGATCTCAGCCGGCATGGTGTCGATCACCACCATCAGGTCCAGGTCCTGCGCCGCCTGTTTAATCATGTCGATGCTATTGGGTATCGTATGCGGCAGGTTGGTGGCATACACGAACAGCCCCTTGATATGAGCATTGTCACCACTGCAGGCAGCGAGAATCGACTGACTGATGCCGGAGGGTGATAGCGGGAATTCCGGTTGGATGATTTTCTTCCAGTCAGACTTCGCTGGCGGCGGTTTGGGAATCGGGTATTCCGGCAGTTTGACCTTCTCCGGAATATAGAACCCGCCTTCACATCCCCAGGAGCCGAGCAGGGCATTGAGGATCGCAATCGCACGGGAGCGCTGGGTGTCATCACCATACCAGGTCACGTGCCGACCCGGATGCACCAGCGTAGCGGGTGCGTTGCGCGCCATTTCCCGCGCCGTGGTACGGATCAGCTCTGGATCCAGACCGGTTTCCAGGTAGGCCCATTCCGGATTGAACGGCTGCACATGTTCGGTCAGCGCCTCCAGGCCCTGGGTATAACGCGCGACATAATCCCGGTCATACAGTCCCTCGTTGATCAGCACGTTGATCCACGCCAACAGCAGTGCCATATCGGTGCCGGGCTTGATCGGCAGCCAGTGCTTCGACTTACTGGCGGCGACCGAAAATCGTGGATCCACGGTGATCAGGGTGGCATCCTTGTTGATCGCCTCGGACAGGGTCTGGACCTGGCCGTTATGCAGGTTTTCGCCGATATGCGAACCGATCAGGACGATACAACGCGAATTTTCCATATCGGTACGATCGATCGAACCGACTTCTTCGCCATAGGTTAGGGCGAAGCCCACCTCACGCGGCCCGCGGCACTGGGCGTAGCTGGGATGACCGTAAATGTAAGAGCCGAATCCCTGCAACAGGGTCTGGAAAAAATCTCCACCGGAACCGTGGGACAATAATGCCAGGCGGTCGTTACCATGCTTTTGCTCGATAGAGCGCATGCGCTGGGCGATATAATCGAGGGCTTCATCCCAGCTGGCCTTGCGGAAATACTGGCCATCCTTGTTGCTGACGCGCAGCATCGGGGTCTGCAAGCGGTCCGCATCCTGGTAGGCGCCGATGCCGCCGGTCCCGCGGGTACATAAACGCCCTCCGCTATGCAGGTCCTGCTGGTTGCCGACGATCTTCCAGGGTTTGCCGTCCTCCTGGTAAACGACGCCGGCACATTTCCAGAAACAGATATTGCAGATGGTGGGGCTGGTGGTGACCTGGCCACTACCCGGCAGGCGTTTCTGGCTACAACCGGACAACAGAGTGGGGCCCGCGGCCGCGGTCGCCAGCATCGTGCCCGAAAGTTTAAGGAATTCGCGCCGTTGCATGATTAAGCCTGGTAGTTACCCGGCTCAGGCTTACAGTGAGAATCCACCAGCTCCATCAAAGCTGGGCGTTTCATTCAAAAAGCGTACCTTGTAGCCTTGCTTGGACAGGGTTTCATAGGCCATTTCCGCGCGGATGCCATTGGCACAGTAGAGCAGGATTTCCTGGTCCCTGGGCAGGCTATCCAGTTGCGAGACCAGGCCATCGAGAGGAATATGCATGGATCCCTTGATAGTACCCTCGGCCACTTCCTGGTCGGTGCGTACATCTACCAGGGTCGCCGCAGAACCAGGCCTGGCGAGCTCGATGAATTCTGCCGGCTTGATCGCGCCCTTGGGCAGGTGTTTGACGTAAACTATCTGGCTGGCAGGAGCGCCACTGGAGGTGGGTAAACCGGCAGACTGCCAGGCGTTGAGCCCGCCGTTCAGGATGCTGGTATTGCTGTACCCCCAACTGCGCACGTGTTTGAACGCCAGCAGGGCATTCCGGTCGGTATGCTTGTCGGCATAGATCACCACCGGTGCCCGCAGGTCGGCTACGCCGGGTAATTTGGGAATCGTCTTACTGGCGATAAACTGCTTGGTCATGTTGGCCAACTCGGTCGCCGGCAGCGAAACCGCGCTGGTAATATGTTGCGCCCGGCTTGCCTGCGGGGATCGGACATCGAGGATGACCACGTGTTGGGCCAGGTTTTTGGCCAGCCATTTGGATTCGCTGTGGACCACCATCTTGGACCTTTTCCAGGCGGGCAGCCCGGCCTGGAAGCCCTTGATATTGGTATAACCATTGTCCATCGCCAATTTGACGCTTTGCCCGGTAAACGGGCAGGTCGGCCCGCCACAATAAAATACCAACAGTTGGTTTTTGTCGGCCGGCAGCGCCTGCAGAAAAGCCTGTTTATTTTCCGGGAAAATAGGCTTGGCAGAGGGAATATGGCCTTTCATGACCTTTTTCGGTGGGCGTGAATCACCGAGCGTGTAGGGGCCACGTTTACCCTGCAGAATCACTAATAACTCCTTGCGATCGATTTCCACACCCGGCGGCAGGCCGAAAGTCACTTTGGATATCTGGGTTGCCGCAGAGCCAGGGGTGTATTCGACCTTGATCAGGTCAGGCGGATTCAGGTCCTTGATGCCAGAGGTATTTTTATACTGGGTATTCGCATCGAATCGAATAACCACTGGTTCCTTGTTCTTGACATCGATTTGAATGGTATTGGCCTTATGCGAAACATACTTGATACGGCCCTTGACCGTATCCGCCTGGGCCAATCCAAGCTGGATTAATAATCCAGCAAGTAACACTGTCGCTAATTGCTTTTTCATTGTTATCCTCGCGTTTGCCGTAACCTTTCCGGGATTAAAACCAGCCTCGAGCGGAGGTGGATTGGCTGCGGCTAATCCTATGTCATGTAAAGTGCTTAAGGAGCAGGATTAAACAATTATGGTTTTATTTTAATGTTTATCCCTTAGAACAAATTTGTTATTAGTATTTGTCAACAAACTTCCCTAAGCGTGGTCTTGCATATAATGGAAGTTTGTATTTTTTTTCAATTGATCCGGGTCAAATTTAGCCCAATTTTCAAAAGAAAATTAATTAACCTATGATAATAAATGCCAAAAAAA
This sequence comes from Gammaproteobacteria bacterium, assembly GCA_030066335.1. Taxonomy (GTDB): domain Bacteria; phylum Pseudomonadota; class Gammaproteobacteria; genus JACNJF01. The sequence goes on along the minus strand of JASJBV010000086.1, from coordinate 2,863 downwards.
TACAAATTCGCTGTTTTTTTGCAGTTATAACCCTTTGTTTATTCTGGTTTTTATCTGCAGTAGCAAGTTCGCTCGACCATCCAAACCGATGCCTGGATTGCCATGCTGACAAGCGAGCTGGCTTTGTCGACGGCCACCGGTTTGGCCATGATCAATGCGTTATCTGTCATCTGGGCGATGCGGCCGCAGAAGACCAGGACCTGGCGCACCAGAACCTGATAGCCTTCCCGGGCAACCTGGCAAACGCCGACCAGACTTGTGGGCAATGTCACGCCCGCCAGGTTGCAACGGTCAGGGAAAACGATATGCATCTGGGTTCAGGCATGGTCAAAACCACCCGCAAGGTATTCGATGAATCAATCCGGCATGGCAGCAAGGCAGATCTGCAGTCGTTAACCCACAGTCCGGCCGATTCATTGCTCAGAAAACTTTGTGCAAGTTGCCACCTGGGCCAGGATAAACAGCGTCATGGCATCGATGACACCCGTGATCGTGGCGGTGGCTGCCTGGCCTGTCATCTGCAACCACAGAATCAAGGCCTACATCCCGCGCTGAGTGCACGGGTCGGCGATGGACGTTGTTTTGGTTGTCATTCCCGATCGGGCCGGATAGCCCTCAATTACAGCGGCCTCGCCGAAGTTGAATCGGCCATGGCCCCGGCATCAACTCAATATTCACAATTACTGGATGGCCGGCTGGTGGAACACCGGGCTGCCGATATTCATCAGCGGGCAGGCATGAGCTGTATCGACTGTCATACCAGTAAAGACGTCATGGGTGCTTCCACGACGGGGCATAACATCGCGTCGACCGTAGACATCGGCTGTCAGGATTGCCATAACAACCAGCAGCCAGCGGTGAGCCTGGACCAATTTCCGCCCGAGTTAGAATTCTTCAAAGCCCGTATCCCATTTGCGACCTTGCCAGGACAGAAATTTCTGGTGACGGCAAACCAATCAACCCCATTGTGGAATATCGAGCTGCGGGATCAGCACCTGTTCCTGCATCGGAAACTGGATAACCAATTACTGGAAATTCCACAATGGCGCGCAGCCAGTCATCAACTACAAGAAGAGCATCAGCGTTTGCACTGCGACAGTTGTCACAGCCAGTGGGCACCGCAATGCAATGGTTGCCATCTGCAATACGATGAGGCCCAGGAGCAATGGGATCATGTGGACAAACAAATCACCGCCGGGCGCTGGATCGAGACTCGCTGGGACATCCATAACGATCTGCCGGGGCTTGGCGTTGATCAAGCTGATCAAATCAGACCTTTTATCCCGGGTATGATCCTGACCATTGAGCACCCGGCCTGGCAAACTCAAAAATTCAAGCGGGTATTCAGTGCATTATCACCGCATACCAGCGGTGCAGCACGGGATTGTGACTCATGCCACGGTTCCTCGCAGGCCCTGGGTTTGGGTGCGGGGGTCCTCAAAATGACGACAGACGGCTGGCAATTTACCCCGGAAAAAAAGATACTTGATGATCTTCTGCCAGCAGATGCGTGGACAACTATAAACGGAAAGCGGCAGGGAATGGCTACTCAAGCAGGCGCCCGTCCGCTGAACAGGGCCGAGATATTGAGAGTACTGAATGCGGATATAAACAAACCACGATAAATCCATTTATGTCGGACAAATCCAGTTTTTTCAGGGCCTTACGCCCCTTTTCATTGATCGTAGCCATCGCTACCTGCGGCCTGGGCGTGAGCCTGGCGCTGGTTGAAGGTTCGCAAAACTACGAGCTTGCGCTACTGGTTATCTTCAATGGCTTACTGCTGCAAATCGCGGTCAACCTGATCAATGATCACCGGGATCTGCGCCAGGGACATTTCAGCATCGAGCAACGCCGGGCGATCCAACGCAACACCTATATCGGCTACCTGGTGATGCTGGTCGCCATTGCGATCGGTTTTTACCTGGTCAGCCTGCGCGGCTGGCCATTGTTGATATTGGGCATAGTCGGGGTTGTTGGTGCCTGGGGTTATACCGGTGGACAGATTAATTATAAATCCCGGGGGCTTGGTATCCTGTTGGTGTTTTTCCTGATGGGAGTCCTGTTGATTGGTGGTTCCTACTACGTGGTGACCGGAACTTACCATGCCGATGTATTCTGGCTATCCCTGCCATTCAGCCTGTTGTCGTCGTTGTTACTGTTATCCAATGAACTGCGTGATTACGAGCAAGACCTGGCGCAAGGGATTAAAACCCTGTGCGTGCGCTGCGGTTACAACTTCGGGGTTAAGTTGTATTACACCCTGGTGGCGCTGACTTATTTTATTTCGGTACTGCTGTTCCAGGCCGGCATCCTGTACGACCTGTTATTGATCCTGGTGGCCGTATTGGCCTTGTGGCAACCGATCCGGACCCTGCATGCGCAGCGGATCAAGCGTCAACAATTGACCCCGTTAACCGGACGTTTTTATTTCATTTTCAGCATCATGTACTTGCTGACGATCTGGATGGCCCCGGCATGAATCCCGACCTGATTCTGAGCCTGGCCTTACCCGTCACCCTGTTCTGTATCATGCTGGGGATGGGGACCGGCCTGAGCCTTGATGATTTTAAACGGGTGCTGGATAAACCCAGGGCGATGCTGAGCGGGATGTTCAGCCAGTTGGTGCTGTTGCCACTGCTGGCATTCGCGCTGCTTTATCCGATGCGGCTGCCGGTCGAAATTTTTATCGGTTTCATGATCCTGGCTCTAAGTCCCGGAGGTACAACCTCGAACCTGTTCTCATATCTTGCCGGGGGATCAGTGGCGTTATCTATTTCGTTGACCGCCGTAATCAGTATGATTACGCCTTTTACGATCCCGCTGGTGGCGGGCTGGCTGTTGGTTTCGCAACTGAATTTAT
>JASJBV010000221.1 GCA_030066335.1 Gammaproteobacteria bacterium | reverse complement strand
TTCATGGAATTCTGCGCAATTTCCTTGACCAGTTCATCATCGGAAGCGATAGCAGCCATTTCCTGCTGGGTTTCCATCTCATCCATGCTGTCGTTACTGATCAGGTCATCGGCAATTTCACGCAGGGCAATGACGGTAGGCTTGTCATTGTCTTCGGGCAGCAGCGGATCAGCACCTTTGGAAATCTGACGGGCGCGACGCGCTGCGAGTAAAACCAGTTCAAAACGGTTATCAACGTGTTCCAGGCAATCTTCAACGGTAATACGTGCCATTCGGGGGGCTCCAGTTAGTAAAATTCATTAAACAGCCGGTAATAATAGCAAATTTTAGGTCATTCTAAACAGTTTCGGGCTTGATTGACGCAATTAATTCGGGATTTTTCAGCTTTTGCCGCTCCAGTTTCAGCGCTTGCGTGTGAATAATGCATTCCAGGTCCTGTAAGGCCTGGTCGAAATCATCGTTGATGACGAGGAATTCGGCATCGCTGTAGTGCGACATTTCGCGGTCGGCATCCGCCATCCGCCGCTCGATGATGCTCTGATCGTCGGTGGCGCGATCGGTCAGGCGCTGACGCAGGGTTTCGCGCGATGGCGGCAGAATAAAGATCGCCACCGTATCGGGTAATTTCGCTTTGACCTGGCGCGCACCCTGCCAGTCGATTTCTAGAATCACGTGCTTGCCCTGCTCCAACAGGTCCTCGACCGCCTGCTGCGAGGTACCGTAATAATTATCGAACACCCGCGCGTGCTCGAGAAAGGCATCTTCGCTGACCATCTGCTCGAACTGCTCGATCGAAACGAAATGATAATCCCTGCCATCCACCTCACCGGGTCGCCTGGCACGGGTGGCATGCGATACCGATACTGCAACATCGCTAGTTTTCTCCAGCAACGCCTTGACCAGGCTGGTCTTGCCGGCACCGGAGGGCGCGGAGATGGTAAACAGGCAACTACGATTCATGGGTTATCTCAATTCAAGGCGGACGGCTATTGTAATGACACCGGGGGTGATCTCAAATACACTTCATCATCATCTGTCGTGAAACCTTATGCTGACCGAAGCCTACATTCAGCGATTTGCTGCGCTGTCCCGTATCTATGGTATCCATGCGCTGGAACACCTGCGCAAGGCACGCTTCTGTATCGTCGGCGTTGGCGGTGTCGGTTCCTGGGCCGCGGAAGCCGCGGCGCGTTCCGGCATCGGCCATATCACCCTGATCGATCATGACGATATCGAACTGAGCAACTTCAATCGCCAGCTCCACAGCCTCGAGGGCACGGTCGGCCACAGCAAGGTCAAGGCGCTGGCCGAGCGGATTCTACAGATCAACCCGGAATGCGACTGCCGGGCCATCGATGACCTGGTAACCCGCGCCAACCTCGAGTCTTTCGAGTTCAGTCAGTACGATTACGTGATCGACGCGATCGATCATGTGCAGCAGAAGATGTCGCTGGTGCACCACCTTCGGCGCAACAAGATCCGCTTTGTCAGCACTGGCGGTGCCGGCGGCCTGACCGATCCGACCCAGATCAAGGTCGACGACCTGACCCGCACCTTCAACGATCCGCTGCTGGCCAAGGTCCGCTCCAAGCTACGCTACCATCTCGATTACAGCCGCAACCCGAAGCGGCGCTACGGCATCGACTGTGTCTACTCGGCGCAGCAACCACTGTACCCGGCCGCCGACGGTTGTATCAGCTATGCCAAGCCCGGCACCGATGTCCAGACCACGCTGGATTGCGCTACCGGTCTCGGTTCATTCGTTGGGGTCACCGCCTGTTTCGGCTTCACCGCGGTGTCGCATGCGATCACCAAGTACCTGGCGAAAACCCAGGCGGCCGAGCAGGTACAGGCCAATTAGCGTCACCTTATAGTGACTATTCGCTATCCGTACTTACGCTGATGTCGACGTCATCATCTCCCAGCAGCGACACCCTGAAATTGATCGGGCTGCAACAGACCTGGCAGTCCTCGATATAGTCTTGCTGGGGAATGGAATCATCGATCAATACATCTATGCGCTCACCGCAATAGGGGCATTGAATCGAGCGTTCGATCAAGCGGTTCATGAAAAATAGATGAGGGTGTGGCCCGAAGGTATCAACCCTGGGCCATGGCTTTATGCTGCTTCTTGTGCTGGTACATTAATTTGTCCCCATCGCACAGCAGGTCTTCGATCTTAAGGTGTTTACCGGGGATGAAATCGACGATGCCGAAGGAGAAGCTGATGTCATAGGCATGCTCTGCCTGTTGATTGTATGCCTGCAATGATTGCTGCAGTCGGCGAATGATATCTTCCGCACAGTTTTTCGACGTATTGACGAACAGGATGGCAAACTCGTCACCGCCGAGGCGGGCAAACAGGTCGGATTCGCGGCAGATAGCATTGATGTGCTCGGCAAACGTCGTCAGCACCCGGTCTCCCTCGGCATGTCCGAAGGTATCGTTTATCGGCTTGAACTTGTTCAGATCCATGTAAACCAGGGTTGCCGGCATCTTCTGCCGCGCACACAGGTTGATGCTGTGTTGGGCGATCATCATGAAGCCCCGGCGGTTCGGGATATTGGTCAGCTCATCCAGGGTTGCCAGTTGCACCGCCGCGAGTTCGCGTTCCACCGTCGAGGCAATATCGCGTAAGGCCTGCAAATCGTCCTCGGTCAGATCACGTGGTTCGCGGTCGATGATACACAGCGTGCCGAGCTTGCTGCCGTCGGTGTACTTGAGCGGACAGCCGGCATAGAACCGAATAAAGGGTTCACCGGTGACCAGCGGATTATCGGCGAAGCGCACATCTGCGGCGGCATCGGGGATGATAAAAATTTCATCACCAAGAATCGCATGACCGCAAAACGAGATATCACGGGATGTCTCGAGGACGGGCAGACCGATACAGGACTTAAACCACTGGCGGTTTTCATCCACCAGGCTGACCAGGGCGATGGGCACATCGAACATCCGCTTGGCCATGCGCGTCAGGCGATCGAAACGTTCCTCTGCCGCGGTATCCAATATGTTCAGAGACTTCAGGGTGTTAAGCCGTTGCTCTTCGTCTGCTGGTAGGTCTGGCTTCTTCATGTCAGCCTGTGATTATCGATATTCCCTGCTGTGAATTGCTGCGATATAGAGATCATTCCATTGTTTTCGGCTGAATTACCGAAAACTGTATTACCAGCAATTTATAGCACCTAATCCCTCAGCTTGTTTCGATATGTTGCTTGATATCGGCTAGATCCCGGGCGATCTCCTTTTTCAGTGAGCCCTTGATCATGGGGGACATTACGAACGACAGGATTTTCGCGACCAGGGTTTGAGGGCTGGCCGAGAATGACATGCTGAGCAAGGTTGCGCTGCCCTGCTCCTGTAAATCCAGCCTGGACAGATAAACCGAGCCGTAACTTTCTGCCCGGGTGGCATAGAATTCGTTGGCGACCGCATCGGTAATCCACATGGTTTCTGTCGCTTCCTTACCGAACATCTCGCGGGTCTCCTGCCAGCGCAAACCAGCCAGACCGGTTTCAGACTTCTCCAGGACTTTGACCTTGATGATGCTGGATATGACCCTGTCGCAATGCTCGATATCCGTAATGGTTTTCCACACGATATCCTTTGCGGCATCGATCTTGACGCTTACGGTGACATTCATGTCCGTTTTCCTCTTCGATAGAGTCTGTGGACTATTATCGTATTGACTCTAATAGGAGGAATACTGTCATTGCGAGCGAAGCGCGGCAATCTCTTTTTCTATTAACCCCCGCATTTAGAGAAGATTAATTCTTGTCTAGGTGGCAGGGACTCAGGGACATTATTTCAGCTCCAAATTACCATCCAAATATTTCAGGTTGTACTTGAATTCATTAATGCGCCAACCCTGGCTGTTACGAACCAGGCCAATATCATAACTGCCAATGAATTCACGAATGTTACCTTCAGTGGCAGCTTTCTTGTAATGACTGGCGACGGCATAGGCTTTGACATCAGCCGTATCATCGTCGATATCGACGATATAATTACCCGCCTGGTGATGGACCGCATCGAGACCCTCGAAACCCGCGTCCCACATTTGGGTGATTTCCTCGGCAGTCTTGGTTTCCACGGATTCCGCCCCGACTGAAACCATATCGAATAAAACCTCGTTAGTGAAAACTTCTGTTTGTAGTGCGTTCCAATTCTGCTCATCGGTATAGACAAACAGCTTATTGACGATTTCCACGATTTGCTCGCGATCGCTAAATCTATTGTTGGAATTTATTGGTTGGTTAAAACTGCTGCAAGCTGCCAGAAGAATAACCATCGATATGGTAGGAATGAGTCTTGCTGTCATAATCTTAATTCCGATAGGTTGGATTAAAGATTAATGGATCGAATACTAAACCGGTTGTTGATCTGTGTGACTGCTAGAACACAGCTTTGTTTCGGCGCATCCAGAAATGGTACACCTTCTACGGGATAGAGTTAATTGAAATGTTTAAGATACAAATAAAAAGAAATTTTTGTTCTACACGACTTTTTATTGCTAGGTTAAATGAGAATTAAAATTTAACTCTATCCAATTATTCAGAGCAGATTTTATTCCCCAGTTAATATTGGTCGACAAAGATCGTCGACTTCACTGCTTCGATCATCATCCCATGCTACACCATGACCCAAGCCAACATCATCAAGTCCAGTGAAATCAATATAGTTCAAAGGAGAGCCCTCCTCAGAATCTCTATCCCATCTATTTCCCAGTCTTGTGCATGCTTTCAGGACATTTAAATCATTGTTTACCACCCCAGACATTAAAAGCACAATATCTTTTTTATTTCTTGTAATACTGGTATCACTATTGTCGACAATTTTTAGTGAGGATATCCACTCTGCATGATTAGCATTCTCTTCGTCGGCCTGGTGTAACATACACTTATTGAATTTATACGTATCATCAAATAAAGGACTACCTTCTGTTGCAGCTTTGCGTAGAACATAGTGGCCCAAACTATGAACGAGTAAACAACTATGGGTATCGTATTCGTTTCTTAATGGGATAAGTAAATCTTCCATTATTCTATGTAAAGCTATATTAAAGGTTGGCGCTGTTTTTTCAGCAAACAATCTCGCTCTTTTATATTGTTTGACTTTATCTTTAAATGCTTTCTTTTGAATCCATTTACCTATCTGCTTTGTAGGTAAATTTGCAGAAAGAAGCGTCCCAATGACCAATTTAGGCAGCATTTTTGGATCGTAAGATTTTGACGGCCATGAAAATATAATCATGTTTACATTGTATTCATCCTGAATTATCCGGCTTTTAACTAAATTCTTACTTAGGGTTTGATTATTTCCGTGGAGAAAGAATACCCATGGTCTCCCATTATCACATGAGGCAATTACTTCATTTAAATAATCAGAAACATTATTTTGTTCAACTAATGACAGCTCATATGTCTTCTTTATCGTTTTATGAGGTATATCATGTAGCATTTTTATAACCTCTTTATCCTTTCGCTCAGCAGACGCAAAATATGGAAATTTTTATTTTGCGTCTGCTGAGCGAAAGGATAAAGAGGTTATAAAAATGCTACATGATATACCTCATAAAACGATAAAGAAGACATATGAGCTGTCAT
>JASJBV010000006.1 GCA_030066335.1 Gammaproteobacteria bacterium | reverse complement strand
AATAGGAGCCAGAGTCGACGAGATCGACCGGCGCAAGGGATTATGGCAGGTTCACACCCCGCTTGGAAAATTCAGGGCACCGATACTGGTCAACAGCGCCGGCTCCTGGGCCCACCGCATCAGCGAGGCAGTTGGTGAATCGGTACCATTACAACCCGGGTCGCCGATGATGATGGTCACCGAACGTCTGCCTCGCTTCGTCGAGCCGGTACTCGGCGCCGCCAGCCGCAAGCTATCGTTCAAACAGATGCCGAATGGTACCCTGCTGATCGGAGGCGCGCATCTGGCCCGTCTCGACTTCAATCACGAACGCACTGAAATCGAATGGCGCAAGATGGCGGTCAGCGCACGCACCGTGCTTGCCCTGTTCCCGCAGCTCGAGGATGTGCGTATCGTGCGCACCTGGGCCGGGGTCGAGGCCTTCATGCCCGATCATCTGCCGGTGATCAGCCCGGGACAGGAGGCAGGCGTCTTCCATGCCTTCGGCTTTTCCGCGCATGGATTCCAACTGTCGCCGGTGGTTGGCCAGATCATCGCCCAATTGATCACGGATGGAACAAGCAGTTTGCCGATCGAGGCATTTTCGATTAAGCGCTTTCAATAATGTAATTATTTGACTGCAGCTACCACTGAGACTTCAACCAGCAGTTCGGGGCGGGCCAGTCTGGCCTCGACACAGGCCCGCGCCGGCGAATGCCCTTCCAGGACCCAGTTATCCCAGACCTCGTTCATCTGCGCGAAGTCCTTCATATCGCGTAAATAAACCGTCGCCGACAGGATGTGCTCGCGGTCACTGCCCGCTTGCTCCAGCAGCGTATCCACCCTGGCCAGCATGGTGCGGGTCTGCTCCTGGATATCCGCGCTGGCATCCGCGGCCACCTGGCCACACAGGTAAACCGTGTCATTGTGGATGACGATCTTGCTCATGCGGCGGCGTTCGGTGCCGAGTCTGGTTATGCTCATGGCTGTTTCTCCCTAGAAGTGATTCCGGTTTACCAACTAATGTTGTCACTGGCTTGAATAATGGACGCAGATATTGCCTGAATTCAGGCTCGATATAAAGCGGGAAGAGGCGTTTGGTCTGGCCCGGGCCCGGTTGAACTAACCCGGTTAAGCTTGCCAGCGCAAGCCGTGGATTAATGAGCGACCTGCTTCAGCCCTTGCTGGTTTCTGACCAGCTGAAGAAACTCTTCGAATGGCATCGGTCGCCCGAACAGGTAGCCCTGGAAACACTTACAGCGGTTCTGCTTGAGAAATTCCAGGGTCTGCTCGTCTTCCACCCCCTCGGCAATGACATTCAGGCCCAGCATTTCGGCCATCGAGGTAATGGTCTTGACGATGGTCGCATCGTTGTTGTCGCGGACGACATCCTGGATGAAGGAACGATCGATCTTCAGGGTATCCAGCGGCAAGCGTTTGAGGTATGACAACGACGAATAGCCGGTGCCGAAGTCATCGATGGAGAAACAGACGCCGAGATTGCGCAAGCGCTCCATTTTATTGACCGTATCCTCGATGTCATCGACCAGCACATTCTCGGTGACCTCGATCTCCAGCATGCGGGGATTGGCACCATATTTATCAACGATTGATTCCACCCGGTCGGCAAAATTCTTCAACCTGAATTCACGTGGACTGACATTCACCGCCATGTATTTCAGGTCGATATCGGGCAAGTCTTCAATCTGCTGCAAATACGAGCAGGCCTGGTTCAGCACCCAGTCGCCGACCATGTAAATCAGACCGGTTTCTTCGGCCACCGGGATGAAATCCGCCGGCGAGACTAGTTGATCGCCATCCTTGAACCAACGCAACAGCACTTCGGCCCCATAAATTTCATCCTGAGCATTGACCTGTGGCTGAAAGTATAACTGGAACTCATTATTGTCCACTGCCTTGCGCAGGGCTTGCTCCAGCTGCAGGCGCTTATTCAGGGCTTCCTGCATATGCAGCAGAAAGAACTGGATATTGTTACGTCCATTTTCCTTGGCCCGATACATTGCATGATCGGCATGTTTAAGCAGATCCTCTGAATTTTTACTGTCTGCCGGATACAGGGAGATGCCGATGCTTGCGCTGACATGCAATTCATGCCCCTTGACCTGGTAAGGCTCGGCGATGACCTGCCTGAGTTTCTCCGCGGTGAACTGCACCTGTTCCGCGACAACATCCTCATCACCCTCGAGATCAGTCAGCAATACGACGAATTCATCGCCGCTCAAGCGCCCGGCACTATCCTCGAGCCGAATGTGGGATTGCAGGCGCTCAGCCACCTGGCATAACAATCCGTCACCGACCTGGTGCCCAAGCGAATCGTTGATCCGCTTGAAATGATCGAGGTCGATAAACAGCAAAGCGCCGCGCACATGAGAACGCTCGGCCCGTGACAGGGCCTGCAGCAGGCGGTCGCGCAGCAGGCGCCGGTTGGGCAGCTTGGTCAATTCATCGTAGTAAGCCTGTTCCTTGATTTTGCCGGTAGCCCGCTCGAACATTAACTTGGTGTAAAGCCCGTCGATGACGGTCTTATGGATACGCCGGCTGGAGACGGCCAGTAACAACAGGTAGAGGCTGGCCAGCAAGCCCATTTGAAAGGTCTCAAAACCGCCTTCCTGGAACAGCCGCACAATGATCGGCAGCAGTATCACCAACAGAAAGGACTGGGATGTTTCGAGAAAAGACGATAGATTGACAATGGCCCCGGCGCTCAAACCGGCGATCACAAAGGCCAGCATGACCTGGTAGTTGATCGCATGCGGCACGAATAAAAAGTATCCGGCAAATCCCCAGGTCAGGCCGGAAGCGATGACCCCGAACAACATCTGCTTATACAGTTTTTCATTATCATGCTGCTCGGGCGGACTGCGTTTGAACCTGGTCAAATCCCAGAATCGATAACCCACTACCGCCATGCTGACGACAAACCAGCCAAGCAGAAACTCGAGCGCTACTACTGACCAGAACACCCAGACCAGGATAGCACTATTGATGACCACCGCCAGTAACGACTGCGGCAGTGCCTGGAAATAAAGTTCTAGTTGTCTACTGAAGATCGCTTGTTGCAATTCCTTGTCATGCACCCCGTTGACCGGACTTTTAAAACGCACTTCCATAGCTCTAACAACAGCAGATCAATAACAAAGAATATGAGTGAAATGTTATTAATTATAGGCGCTCGCCGGGAGAATGCTGATTTGATATCTAAAAACCAAGAATTCAATCACTCAAGCTCATAATTTGATTATTGACACGATAGACATATGGACTTATCCGGGTTTATCCCGGGTAAAACCTGGTTAAACACGCCCTGATAACAGGGCCATGCCTCACCTATAATTGCAGAAATTTCCCCGATCCTTCCTATACTCAGCTCACCAGCCGCCTGTAGCCAGGTCCAGCTGGTTACAACAAGGACCCGAATAACCAGAACAAAATCTATCCACCACCCAAGATAAGGAGCAATCATCATGTTGATGCTATTTCTATCCATCATGGCCCTGTTCGGCATTGCCTATGTGGCCAAGAAAGAACCTTTTCCACGTCCGCTATTGAACCGTAGCGCCAAGATTGGACTCTTGATCTTTGCCATCTTCGGTATCCTGTCACGCTCGTTCCTGATCGTCGGTGGAGATGAGATAGCCACCCTTAACCGGATTTATCTGGGTGATGACTTGCCACCGGGTAAGATCATTGCGCTCGATGGGCAGAAAGGTCCGCAGGCGCAAATCATCGGTCCCGGTTTCCACCTGATGCCAATCGTGCGCATCATTTACGACATCAATTTTCACCCAGTGCAGGAGATCCCTGAGGGGCATTACGGCCTGTTGGTGACCAAGGATGGAGCGCCACTGGACGAAGGTTCATTCATCGCCCGTCCATGGCAGAAAGGCAGTGAAGTGGATATGCTCAAGGCCGAGTACTTCCTGCAGAATGGCGGCCAGAAAGGCCCCCAGTTCAACGTGCTGGAACCCGGAAAATACCGGATCAATCCCTTCCTGTATGAAATCAAGATCGGCAAGGTCACCGATGTGCCTACCGGTCATGTCGCGGTGATCCGGAGTAATGTACAGAGTGATCAGTCGATAACCTGCCCGGATCCCTCCATTGTCGAAAGCAAAGGCGGTGAGGACGTTGCGCTGCCACTGGTACCGAAAGGCTGTGTCGGGGTATGGGAAACCCCCTACCCTCCCGGCCGATATTACCTGAACCAGAAGGCCTTCGTCGCCACCATCATCCCCACCCGTCTGCAGACCTGGAATTACAAGGGCGGCTATACCTCGCGCAAGATTAATCTAACGGTTGGCGACAATGGCAAGATCGAGCAGAAGGAAGAACAGGTCAGCATCGCGGTCCCAGCGGATGCGGCGGACCGCGCAATCAATGTTCGCGTAGAGGGCTGGACTATCCCGATCGATATGCGCGTGGTGGTGGCGGTGAATCCCGCCAATGCAGCCAAGGTGGTGGCCTCGGTCGGCGGCCTCAAGGAAGTCGAGGACAACATCATCACACCGGCGATTCGCGATATCCTGCGAACCATTGGCGGTCAGCCCGATCGCAAGGTGCTCGATTTCATCGAAAATCGGGCAGAGATAGTTGCCGCGGTGGAGTCCGCGATCATTCCGGAGGGTCTCAAAGCCGGCGTCACGATCCAGGAAGTACGCATGGGTGAACCGGCGATTCCACCGGAATTGCTGGTGGCAACCCTGCGTGAACAACTGGCTACCCAGTTGAAAGAAACTTATGAAAAAGAGCGCGAAGCCCAGCGAGAACGAATCAAGGTGGAACGTGAGAGAGCCACTGCCGACCAGCAGGAAACCCTGGTACGCGCGGAAATCGAAAAAGCCGCCGCCGAACATCGCAAGGAGCAACTGCGTCTGTTAGGTGAGGGTGAAAAATTGAAGCTACTGGAGATCGCCAAGGGTCAGGAGGCACAAGCCCTGGTCCTCGGCAAGAATGCGGCGTTACAGTTGGCCGCACTGGAAAAAGCCCTGGAGGCAGCGATTAAAAATGACCGTATCGTCAAGGTACCATCGGTTCAGGTCAGCGGCACCCAACCAGGCAGTTTTGAGGGCGCTGCCGCAATCCTCGGTTCATCCAATGTAATCCAGGCTCTGAAACAAATGGGGCAGCAGCCTCCAGCCAAGTAGACTGCGCATCAATTCCCGGCCTGCAATCTGTTTTCGTAGATATCAGGCCGGGAGATAAATCGGGGCCGAAGAGTTTATCCGGCTAAAACCGATCCAGCAGCGATGGATCATACTGGTCGGTTGATACCTGGATACCGGTTTCATCCAGTTTGGCCTGCAGGTGATTGATCTTGATCGCCAGTTCATCCATGGTGATCGTGTTGTCATCCAGCTCATATAACTGCTTGGAACCCTGGTAGATGTAATTCATGATCACCATCGCATCGACGTTATTGTCATCGATCAGTGGCTCGATCTTGCGCTGCTTGCGGTAGATCCGGTTCAGCTGTTGCTTCAGGTTCCACACGTACACCACTTCATCCATGAAAGGATGATTACGCAGTCGGTACAGGGCATATGACACCGCGACAGCCGCAATCACCACCCCGGCAAGATTCAGGATGAAGTTCGATTGTTCCGGGTTTCCGAAAAATTGGATCATCAGGGCCGAGCTACCGATGGAGATGACGATCAATGCCGCGACGATGGCGGCGAAGACTATCTTGTAATGCCGGCTATAGCGGTTCTTGTCGATTTGTCTGAGTTGCATCGAGTCTATTCAGCGGTGAAAACGTCATTTTATCCATTTCGATAAGAATACGCAGAAATATTACCTGTATCCATTCGCTGAATTCGCCGCGTAATGTCACCTCTGGCTAAACCACAGTGAACTAGTTCACAATCGCTACCGGGTTAATGATTGCCTCTATGGTGATACTGGAACCATTTTCTGGTTACCAGCCAGGTCAACTACAAAATCAGCAGGATTAAGCGCAAATGACGAATTCTTGACGAATAAAAATATCCGGAAAAATGAGCGCTAAGTCATTGATATTTCGCAGTTGTTATATCCCCCAAAAAATACTGTTTTCATAAGAATGAGAAATAGTCAAGATTTTCCGAATATTTCCTGAAAACCCCTATTTCTTAACTAGTATTAAGCCTGTATGCCACCAATTTGCTGGCGGGTATTTTTTCCAAGTAACAAAAAATTTACCCCTGGATGCCGGTTAATAAGACGTGATGAATGCTTAAAGGTAACAATGCAACATTCAATCACAACAAGAGTGGATTAAGTATCTTTGTCAAAAGATTCCTGGAGGGATAAAAATGAATTTTCGAACGCATATCATTACCTTATTGGCATCAGCCAGTCTGCTGCTTACTGCCTGTGGTGGCGGCGGTGGTAGCGGCGGTGGCGGCAACACTGGCAGCGATGACCTGCAAACCGCTGTTCGCTTGTCCGGTACCCTGGCCATAGATAATGGTAATACATCACCGCGTCTGGCAGCAAGAGGTGTCGCCCATCGTTCCGGCAGTGCACCTACCGACCTGATCATCATTATCGCGGTCGACGGCAATGGTAACTCCTATACCACCATGTCCGATCGCTCGGGTGATTTCGAATTTGCCGATGACGAGGGCCTGAAGTCCAACACTCCATATGCCCTGGTTTTCATCGACACCTCGACCCTCGAGGTTATTGCTTCGCTGGTTACCGGCACCGGTGGCGTTGGTATGCTGTCGCTGGATGGTGATACCACGCTGGACGAGATCCTGATCGATCCGGACAACACTGAAGCCACGCTCGAAGGTACCAATACCGGTGTTGAAGTCGTTGATGGCAGCAGCCTGGATGATGATGGCGATGGCGTGATTACCCAGGATGATATCAATGCCGCACAGGTTGAAGCTGTGAATACTGGTGGCACCACGGCTATCGAAAGCATGTCCGTTGTCACCTTCTTTGGCGAGGTCAACACCTGGTCACTGGAAATGGATGAGAGTGATGATACCTGGGAAAACGATGCCTGTTGGTATCTGGATGCTACGCTGGATGCCACGGAGTGGACCTCATCAGGTTGTGATATCGGTACTCCCAACATGTTCGAACTGAGTGCCGTTGATGGGGAATTCAGCGTTATCGTACCGGCCCAGGTCGAAGGCCCGGCTGGAGACCAGGTCAATGCTTCCAAGCGTATCGAGTTTACCTATTACAACCAGGATGTACCGGTTGATGGTAGCGACACAAATTACCTGCTGGCACTGAGCGGCACCTATTGGAACACCTGGAACGATGGCTATGCCAGTGGTTCCCAGGCTGATATCAATGATGCTGCCACCATGTGGGGTTCGGCTGCCGGCGTTAATGGCGAATACTTTTCACCTTACCTCGATGCCGCGCTGGGCGCCGTGCCCTCGGTCCCTTATTCCCAGCAAATGGGTCTGTGGGGCTGGTCTGACTATCGTTATGTAGACGTTGAAAACGGGGTCATGCTGCAGGGCGAGAAACGCAAGGACTCGGATACCGGCGTAATCAGCATCGATTGGGAAGGTTTTGCCTTACCGCTGAACCTGCCGCTGAATACCGATGTTTCCATCAACGAGTCTCGTACCAAGACATTTTTTGATCCTGTTGCTGGAGCTGATGTGCAAGTCACCATTGCCACCGAGCAGGTCATCAACGTCAAGCTGGTCACCGAAGCCAACGGCTCACCTGCGCTGGTGACCGAGACTGGTGCCAATCCTGATTCACTGCCTGTAATCCAGGTCAATATGGCGATTCAGAACTGGTCGATTACCGGCCCAGGCATCAACTTCAACCAGGATACCAATCCGGCCCTGCTGCCTCCTGAAATAGCTGACATCGCGGATGATTTTGATCAGGGATGTTTCTATGTTGTGGCTAAATACGGTATCGAGGCCGATGATCCGGACCAGAACTGTACCGACATGAGCGACTGGCAGGATGGATTCGAGAATCAGCGTTTTGGTGAAATCATGGTAGATGCCAGCGGAACTGTTACAGGTATTACCGACCGTACCGCGACTTTCATCACCGCCCAGGATACCAATGATGCGAGTACCGGCTTGCCGGTAACTGGCGCAGCGGGTCCGATCACTACTCAAGCCGAGAACTGGCTGGCTTATACTCATGCCAATGCCAGCAAGATGGACTATGTATTCGAGCCATTCGATTTTGCTGACGGTAGTAACTTCGGTAATACCGCCGAGTTCTGGACCTGGGTTGATTGGCCATTTGAGGGCTCAGCCCTTACACCACAGCCCTGGGGTGACCAGTCCACAGCGCCTACCCTGTTTGAAATGGGTACAGCACCTGGAACCATCACCTTGGACAAGGTTCATTACATGGCTACCGGTACCGCAGGCGCCCAGTTCTATATGGATCTGCGGGTTTGGGATCCGGTGACTGACACGCAGGTCACTATCCTGAGTGCGCCGATTGCGGCAACTGCGGTAGATCATGTCACGCAGAACGCTGCGCCTGTCGATACGGCGACAACTGAAGAACAGATTATCGATTTATCGGTGAACTTCTCAGATAATCTGCCACCAGCGGGTAATTCAGCCTGGGATGACTCCTGGGAGTCATTTGAAGACCCGGATGGTGATCAGACTTTCGATCTGTACAACACCTCGTGGGTCACCGTCTGGTACATCATGGATGTGGATATTAACGATGATGGAACTATCGAATCGGCCGAGGGCCGCCAGGAATATCCTGTCGACAGCTATCGTGCCTACGATCCTACTCCTATACCACAACAATAATCTCTGTAGAGAGAAATAATAAAACATGGGGCAGAGGCAACTCTGCCCCTTTTTTATGCACTAGGATAAATACTTCATCCATGCACAGAAATCGTTTAGATCGGGACTTTTTAAGAGGCCAATACCTCTTATGGCTGATGTTCCTGCGAAGAATATGACTCGCCAGTAGAGGGCTAATCCAGGTAAACAATCCGCTAAAACTGTGATCTGGTGTATGGCAAGCACTGGAAATGCGTGCTAACTTAGTTCATACAAATAATAAATTCAGTCAGAGGTCGAGCATGTTTAATAGCAAAATATTCAAAATCGTCGTTATCGGATTATCCTTCCTGTTCAGTGGCAATGCCCTTTCCGCAACCCTGGAAGACCTGGTCGAAGCACGCCAGGGCATCATGAAACTGTATGCCGTCAACCTCGACTACCTGGGTGACATGCTTCGGGAACGCATCCCCTATAACAAGAAAGCCGCCCAGGATGCCGCCGACAACCTGATGGCTCTGGCCACGTTTAAATCCTATACCCTGTGGCCGGAAGGCTCCGGCATGGATAACCCACAGTTAAGGGGCAAGACCTGGACCAAGCCGGAGTTGTGGCAGAATAAAGCAGAAGTCAGCGCGCTGCAGCAGGAACTGATCAAGGCCCTGGAAGTCACGGTTTACAACGCCGCCTGGAGCCTGGACGGCATCCAGGAAAGCCTGAAGGATGTCAATGGTGTCTGTAACGGCTGCCACAAGAAATACATGGCAGAAAAGTAGTCGTCAGTTATTCTCCACCCAAGTGTTTTATGTTAACTGCGCCCCTGTGATGGGGCGCAGTCATTTCTATATCTGTCAAAATGACATCACTGGATAAGCTCAGGCAACATCAGGCCCGGCTGCATCAGTGCAGGCTGTGCCCGCAGATGATCGGCCCGGTAATAACCGGTCAGGCGGTGGTGTCCCCGGTGATGTTGATCGGCCAGGCCCCGGGCGACCGCGAAGGCGCGGCAGCCAAGCCCTTCGCCTGGACCGCGGGCAAGACCCTGTTCCAATGGTTCGAATCCCTGGGCCTCGACGAGGATGGCTTTCGCAGCCGCGTCTATATGGCGGCGGTGTGTCGTTGTTTCCCAGGCAAAAAACCCAGGGGTGGTGATCGGGTACCCGATGCCGACGAGATCGAGCGCTGTAGCCAGTGGCTGCAGACCGAATACCGGCTGTTGCAACCGCAACTGATTATTCCGGTCGGCAAGCTCGCGATCAGCCAGTTACTGGAGGTCAACAAGCTGAGCGAGGTGATCGGGCGCCAACTCCGGCATGATCTCGACGGTCATCCCTGCGACCTGATCCCACTGCCCCACCCCTCCGGCGCCTCCACCTGGCATCGGACCGAGCCTGGTAAGACCCTGTTGCAGCAGGCATTGAAGCTGATTCAGGCGCACCCGGCCTGGAGGAAACTGATCGATGCATGAACTGGTTGAAAGCTGGGACAGCAGCATCGATGGCGAGCTCAATGAAAGCAACATGCGGCGCAAACTGCAGGATCGCGGCTACCGGGTAAATCGCTATGTCTACCCGCCCGGTACCTACTTCCCGCCGCATACGCATGACGTGGACAAGATCGATGGCGTCCTCGCCGGACGCTTTCGCATGACCATGCAGGGGCAGCCGGTGGACCTGGTCGCCGGCGATTGCCTGGTGGTGCCGCGGGGCGAAGTTCACAGTGCGGAGGTCATCGGCGATGAGGCCGTGGTCAGCCTGGATGCGGTGAAGATTTAACCGCGCCGTGATTCAGACCGATTGGAGGAAGGCTCGGGTCTCGTCCTCGGTCGGCGGATTACAGCCCTTGCGGGTCACATTGATCGCGGCGGTGGCCGATGCCCAGTTCAGGCAGTGTTGCAATGAGCTCTCGCTCGCTGTCATCAATTGCTGCTTGTCATGGATCTGCTCCCGATACAGCGCTGAAATCAATCCCGCATGAAAACAGTCACCGGCTCCGACACTATCCTCGACATGATCGATCGGATAGGCCTTGCAGGTTACCGTGTTATTGCCATTGGTCAGAAACGCGCCGCTGGCGCCCTCGGTCAACGCAACCAGCCCCCCACCCATGGTTTGCAATAAATCCTGCGCTACCCTGGCGAACTCATCTTCGATTCCCATGTAACTGAGGTCTTCATCGCTCGCCTTCAATAAATCGCAAAAAGGGACCAGCGAAAACAAACCATCGATATAAGCCTGGTGATCATCAACGACATTCGGCCTGACGTTGAGATCGACACTGATCAGGGTCCCGCTTTGTTTGATCTGGGTAAAAATCTCGATGATCCTGGGTAAATCGGCCGGGGTGATCGCCAGTGATCCGGTATGCAGCCATTTGAGGCCGGCGGGGGTCCGCTCGATGATATCGGCGACCTGGTAATCACGATCGGCAATGCCCTCGCGATACAGGCTATAGCTCGGCGCACCGGCTTCGTCGAAATTGACCACTGCCAGTGAAGTCGGTTTATTAACCTGGAATCCGCGGTCCAGGGCTACTCCATCCGCGGTCAATTGGTTACGCAGTAACTCACCGAATCGATCCGATGAGGTTGGCGATAAATATGCCGTGGGTACATTCTGTAACCCCAGGGCCCTGGCCACGTTATAAGGAGATCCGCCAACATGCGGTTGGTAGGCACCCGAAGTGATCGGAATCAAATCCATGATGGATTCGCCCAGTATCACTATCGCAGAATCTTTCAACATAGGTTGTGGCATGATTTACTCCTCATACATAACAATGCAATGCATAGCTAACTTTTGCTCCATTCCCTGAGTAGCGGATATAACCCTCGATAGCGTTGATAGGCTTGTTCGAAGGCATCCATTAAACTGGCCTCGGGTACAATGGATTCCTCGATTTCTGGCGCGCTACAAATCTTCAGCGGTTGTTCTCCGGTTGCCGCGATAAGTCCCAGCCGTGCAGCGCCAAAAGCCGCCCCGTAATCACCTTCAACCGGTACCTGGATCTCCAGTTGCAGGGCATTGGCGATCGTGCCAAGCCAGTATCGTGAATGTGACCCGCCACCAACCGCAATCACCCCGGACAGCTCCGTACCGGTAGCGCGCAGGGCCTCAAGATTGTCTCTTAACGCAAATGCCACGCCTTCAAGCACCGCCCTGGTCATTGCATTGCGATCGCTTTCATGCGCCAGGCCAACAAATGACCCACGCACGACCGCATCGTTATACGGCGTTCTTTCACCGGATAGATAGGGCAGGAATATAACATTACCTGGCGGCACCACCCGGTCCCCGAGAGATAATGTCAGGTCCCGGGGTCGTGACTGGAGAAATCCGGCATACCAGTCAAGCGCCGATGCAGCCGAGAGGATCACCCCCATCTGATGCCAGGTTCCCGGCAACGCATGACAAAAGGCATGCACCGCGCTTGCCGGTTCGGGCAGGTAGCTGTCATTGGCCGCGAATAGCACGCCCGAGGTGCCAAGCGAGACAAAACCCGATCCCTCAACAACCGTTCCGGTTCCGACCGCAGACGCGGCATTGTCCCCGGCGCCGCCTGCTACCGCCACGGCTGGCCCCATACCCCAACGTTGCGCCAGCGGCTTGCGCAAGATGCCTGCTGCCTCCGTACCTTCTACCAGATCAGGCATTTGATCGATACTCATGCCGGATAGTGCAAGCAGTTCCTCCGACCACTTTCGGACACCGGTATCGAGCCAACTGGTACCCGCTGCATCAGACATGTCACTGACATATTCACCGGTCATCCATAGCCGTAGATAATCCTTGGGCAACAGCACCCTGGCCGTGAGCTTGAATACAGCGGGCTCATTTTCCTTGACCCATAGCAACTTGGGTGCGGTAAAACCCGGGAACACGATATTACCTGAAACTTCCCGAAATCTTGGATTGGCATCCAGTCGCGCGGCCTGTCGATGGCTGCGCGTATCGTTCCAGAGCATACAGGGACGCAGGACCCTGCCTGCTTGATCGAGCAGCGTAGCACCATGCATTTGACCGGAAAGACCGATTCCCCTGACCGCGGCCAGTTCAACAGGATGACGCTGTTTCAATGCATCCAGTGCACTTTCTGTTGCATTGAGCCAATCCTGCGGGTTTTGTTCAGACCAACCGCTATGCAAACGTGACAGGGATAACGAGGTAGTGACCGAGTCAACCACACGCTGTTGATCGTCGAGCAATAACGCCTTAATCCCCGATGTCCCCAAGTCCAGTCCGAGATACATGGCTTTATCGGCTACAAATCGAAATTGCTCGGCATCACGACGACATCGCGAATGGTCATGGTCCTGGGTCGAGTCAACATGAACATGATGACCTCGGCCACTTCAGTTGCCTCCATCAGGCTGCCCTGTTGTTTGGCTTCCGCTAATTTCTCCTCGGGCCAGTCAGACAACAGCGCGGTAATGACGGGTCCCGGCGAAATAGCGCCCACGCGGATACCATGCTTGTAAACCTGGCGGCGCACGGTTTGCACGAAACAGTTTATCGCCCATTTGGATGACGCATAAACCGGTTCCCATGGGGTGGGATAATGCGCCGCCAGCGAGCTGGTCACGATGATATCGCCACTGCCCTGCTCGATCATCTGCGGCAGCACGTCATGCACATTCTTCATCACCACGTTGATATTGAGGTTCAGCATGCGGTCGATCGCATCGCTATCCGCGTCGATCAGATCACCCCCGACATACAGACCGGCATTGGCATGAAAGATATCCAGGGTTTCGCTGTGTTCGAGAATTCTCGGCACCAGGGTTTTGCAACTGGCGGGGTCTAGCAGATCAATCACCAGCGGGATCAGCATATCGCCATGTTTTGCCTGCAAGGCATTCAGAGCCGCTTCATCACGGTCGATCAGCACAACGCGGATGCCGGCAGCCATCATCGCCTCGGCACTGGCCCGCCCGATACCGGAGGCCCCACCGGTGACAGCCGCGATTTTACCTGTAAGTGAATTAGCCATTTAAATAGGTATCCAGCGCGGTCTCCATGCCCTCGGCATATATCAGCTTGAGCCAGCGCGTAAAAGCGTCTGCAAATCTTGGGCTATCGGCGAGGTCACCATAGAGGTTACGCATCTCGAGCCAACTGCGAGGGTTGTTCCTGGCCGCCCTGGCGGTTTCCGTCAGCTCATCCCAGAACGGATCATTCGGTTCGATTAACGTGCCATCCTCGCGAGTACCCTCACACATCCGCGCCCAGGCTGCTTCGACCAGGGCCAGGCCGGCGACCGGTGTATCGGCCTGCAAGCCATCCCGAATCGTCGGAATGATAAATCCCGGATGCCGGCTGGAGCCATCAAACGCAACCCGGCGCGTGGTATCGACTATCTTCGGATTGGCAAAGCGTCGATCGATCAGGTCGACATATTGCTGCGGTGTCATGCCCGGTACCGGCACCACGTGCGGCACGATCTCTTCCTTGGCCAGCTTACGAAACATGGCATGGATTTTCTCCTGGGCCATGATTTCTGCGATGGTCTCGATATGTAACACCTCGGCCACGTTGACGATGACCTGGTGTCCCGCATTCAGAATCCGGATTTTCTGTGCCTCGTAACCGTGAACATTGTTGGAAAAGGTGGCCCCGACCTTGTCCCAGTCAGGGCGACCGGCACAAAAATCGTCCTCCAGCACCCACTGGCGAAAAGTCTCGTGGGTAACCGGTACGGCATCCTCTATGCCGAATTCCCGGGCCATGGCCAATTCCCGGGTACCGGTCGCAGGCACGATGCAATCCACCATCGCATTGGGGAAACTGCAGTTAGCATCGATCCAGTCGGCCAGCTCAGGGTCGGACAGTCGCGCCAGGGAGACCAGGGTCTGGCGCAGTATTTGACCATTGCCCTGCAGGTTATCACAGCTTTGTCCGGTAAAGGGGCCAATGCCGCGATCTCGGCGCAGACCCAGCGCGGAAACCATCGCGCCAAAGGCGGTATTCGGGGTTTGCGGATTCTCCGCATCGTGACGAATGTCGGGATGACCGGCGTCGAAACCCTTGGTCGCCGGATCGATATAATATCCGCCCTCGGTCACCGTCAGCGCAACGATTCGAATCGATGGGTCCGCCATACGCTCGATCAACGGGCCATTACCCTGCACGACCGGAACATAGTCAACCATCGAGCCGATGACCTCGGCGGAATCCCCCGCAGGATCGAGTTCTATCAGCGTGGTCAGGTAATCCTGCGCCTTCAACTTGTTGCGCATCTGCTCATCATAGGGTCGCACACCGGCGCCGACGATAGCCCAGTCAAGATTCAATCCCTGCTGGAACAGGCGATGCAGGTACCAGGCCTGGTGGGCACGGTGAAAATTACCCAGTCCGATATGCACGATGCCCGGCGTCAGCGCCGAGCGATCATAAGTCGGTCTGGCTATCGCCTCGGGCACAAGATCCAGGGTGGCATTGGCAAGCTTGATCGTCATGACTCGGTTCTATCGTCACAAAATCATTCACCGATGCGCAGGCCCTGATCATCGAATTTATGGATCATATCGGTGCGTGGTGTCAAATTGATCTTGTCACCATGTTTAAAGCCGACCTCGCCATCCGCACGCACGGTCAAGGTATCACCGAGACCGGTATCGTGGATGTGAAAAAAGGTATCGGAGCCGAGATGCTCAGACACACCGACCACACCGGTCCATTCCCCGGCACTCTCCGAGACCTCGATATGCTCGGGCCGGATGCCGATGGTATGGGCGTTCATGTCCGATGCAGCTTCACCGCTGATGAAATTCATCTTGGGCGAGCCGATGAAGCCGGCCACGAAGTGGTTCCTGGGATTGCGGTACAGCTCGAGCGGTGAGCCCACCTGTTCGATCACGCCCGCATTCAGCACGACGATCTTGTCCGCCATGGTCATCGCTTCGACCTGGTCGTGGGTCACGTAAATCATGGTGGTGGCCAGCCGCTTATGCAGCTCGGAGATTTCCAGCCGCATGCCAACCCGGAGCGCGGCATCGAGGTTCGACAAGGGCTCGTCAAACAGAAACGCGGCCGGTTCACGCACGATCGCGCGGCCAATGGCGACCCGCTGGCGCTGGCCGCCGGAAAGCTGCCCGGGGCGCCGATCGAGGTACTCCGTGAGGTTCAAAACTTCAGCAGCGTTGGCCACGCGCTGATCGATTTCGGCCTGGTCGAGCTTGGCCATGCGCAGCGGAAAAGCGATGTTCTTGCGCACCGTCATATGCGGATACAAGGCATAAGACTGGAACACCATCGCCAGCCCGCGCTTGGCCGGTGGCAGATTGCTGGTTTCCTTGCCATCGATCTGGATCGAACCCGCGGTGACGTCCTCCAGCCCTGCGATCAAGCGCAACAGGGTGGATTTACCGCAACCCGAGGGACCGACGAAGACGGTGAACTCACCATCCTCGATGGTCAGATCAAGTGGTGGTATGACTTCGACGTCGCCAAACTTCTTCTGAACCTGATTAAGTACGATTTGTCCCATTGTGCTTTACCTATTTAACCGCGCCGAAGGTGAGGCCGCGGACGAGTTGTTTTTGGCTGAACCAGCCGAGAATGAGAATTGGTGCGATAGCCATGGTCGAGGCCGCGCTGAGTTTCGCGAAGAACAAGCCCTCCGGGCTCGAGTAACTGGCAATGAACGCGGTCAACGGCGCCGCATTGGCTGCGGTCAGGTTCAAGGTCCAGAAAGCTTCGTTCCAGGCCAGGATGATGTTCAACAGCACGGTTGACGCGATGCCGGGCAGCGCCATCGGGGTCAACACGTAGAGGATCTCTTCCTTCAACGAGGCCCCGTCCATGCGCGCGGCTTCGAGTATCTCGCCCGGGATTTCGCGGAAGTAGGTGTAGAGCATCCACACGATGATCGGCAGGTTGATCAGCATCAGGACCATAACCAGACCAAATCGACTGTCCAGCAGGCCGAGCTCGATAAACAGCAGGTAGATCGGGTACAGCACGCCAACCGCAGGCAGCATCTTGGTGGAAAGCATCCAGAGTAATATGTCCTTGGTCCGGCGCGACGGTGTGAACGCCATCGACCAGGCGGCTGGTATCGCGATGATGATGCCCAGCAGGGTCGAACCGCCGGCGATAATCACCGAGTTCCACAGAAACTTCATGTAGTTTGAACGCTCCTGCACCACGGAATAGTTTTCCAGCGTCCAGTCGAAGAACAGGAATAGCGGTGGATCATTAATCGCCTGGGCCTCGGTCTTGAAGCTGGTCAGGACCGTCCACAGGATCGGAAAGAAAATCAACAGACCGATAGACCACGCAGCGGCGGTGAACATGATCTTTTGTTTGGTGGTAACAGCTCGTGCCATTTTACATCCCTCCCTAATCGAGGTTCTTACCGACGATGCGCATCAGGAAGATCGCAACGATGTTGGCCAGAATGATGGCGTAAACACCACCGGCGGATCCCAGGCCGACATTCTGACTTTCCAATACGCGCTGGAAGATCAGGTAGGTCAGGGTCTTGGTGCCGAAAGCACCCGCCGTGGTAACGAAGATTTCGGCAAATATCGACAGCAGAAAAATGGTCTGGATCAGGATCACCACGGTAATCGCACGGCTCATGTGGGGCAGGATAATATGCCAGAATCGCTTGATGACCGGTGCACCGTCCATTTCCGCGGCCTCGAGCTGCTCACTATCGAGTGATTGAATCGCGGTCAGCAGGATCAAGGTCGCAAACGGCAACCACTGCCAGCTGACAATCATAATGATCGACTCCAGGCTCGCCTGGCTCAGCCATTGCACCGGTTCCGCACCGAAGAACTTGTAAAGGTGGGCGAGCAGTCCATTGATCGGATCCATGAACATATTCTTCCACACCAGGCCGGATACGGTCGGCATGACGAAAAATGGCGAAATAACCAGGATCCGCACAATACCCTGTCCCCACATCGGCCGATCCAGCAGCAGTGCCAGCAGGATACCGAGGACCACGGTAATGACCAGCACCCCGCCAACGATAACGAGGGTGGCCTGAATGCTTGGCCAGAAAGAACTGGATCCGACGAAACGCACATAGTTTTCAAATCCAACCCAGTCCAGGCCATTGGCAACTGAATCACCACGCAACGGCAGGTATTTCTTGAACGAAAAGAATAGCGTCATCGTCAGCGGCACCAGCATCCAGCCTAGGAGCAGGATAACTGCCGGGGCCATCATCATGCGTGCTGCAGATCGTGAATGTTGAGTAGCCATCATTCGTCTCCTTGCTGATCGGGCGGATTCACCCCTGAAAGGATTAGCAGTCGAAATTCAAAGAAATGGTCCGGAGGGCGGACGAACCGCCCCCGGATCCAAGAGAGATTAACGGTAACCCGCCGCTTCCATGGCGTCATTAGTCAAGGCCTGGGCTTTCCTCAGCGCTTCTGCCACGGACTGCTGACCGGCATACACTGCCGAGAACTCCTGGCTGACTTCGGTAGCGATACCGGCAAATTCCGGAATGGCGACAAACTGGATACCGACATAGGGTACCGGCTTGACCGTCGGGTTTTGCGGATCGGCCGCGTTGATGGAATCAAGCGTCATCTGGGCGAAGGGGACCTTCTTGTAGTTCGGATTCTGGTACAGCGAGGTACGGGCGCCCGGAGGAACGTTGGCCCAGCCTTCTTTGGATGCAACCAGTTCGATGTACTCCTTCGAGGTAGCCCATTCGATGAATTGCTTGGCGGCATCCACTTTCTGCGAACCCGCAGGAACAGCCAGGGCCCAAGCCCACAGCCAGTTTGAACGTTTACCCAGACCATTGTCAGGAGCCAGCGCAAAGCCAACCTTGTCGGCAACAGTGGAATCTTTCGGGTTGGTTACGAAGGAAGCTGCGACGGTCGCATCGATCCACATGCCGCACTTGCCCTGCTGGAATAACGAGAGATTTTCGTTGAAGCCGTTGGTTGCATAGCCTGCCGGTCCAGACTCTTTCATCATGCCGACAAAGAAGTTGAGCGCATTGGCCCACTCAGGCTGATCGAACTGGGCGTTCCAGTTTTCATCGAACCAACGGGCGCCGAATGAGTTTCCGGTAACCGTAATGAAGGCTCCACCCTCGCCCCAGCCGGCCTTGCCGCGCAGGCAGACGCCGTTTATATCGTTGGCACGGTCGGTCATGGCCGCGGCCGCCTTACGGATAAACTGCCAGTTTGGCGCCTTCGGCATCTTCAACCCGGCCTTCTGCATCAGGTCGGTGCGGTACATGACCATTGAGCTTTCGCCGTAGAAAGGTGCAGCATACAAGGTGCCGTCATAGGACAGACCGCTGCGCATCGCCGGCAGGATATCGTCAACATCGTAAGACGCGGACAGATCATTAAGCGCAACCAGCCAACCGTTCTTGCCCCAGATCGGGGTTTCATACATACCGATGGTCATGATATCGAAAGCACCGCCCCTGGTAGTGATGTCGGTTGTAACGCGCTGGCGTAAGACGTTTTCTTCCAGCGTGACCCACTCTACCTTGTGCCCGGTCTTGTTGGTGAAATCATCGGTCAGTTTTTGCATACGGATCATATCACCGTTGTTTACGGTAGCGATGGTCAGGGTCTCCGCAAGGGCATTGCCCGCCATCGCAGATAGTGAGCCCGCAATGACCGCGCCGGCTAATATATTCAGTTTCTTGGGTTTCATCTTTCCTCTCCAATAGTCATTGTTGTCATATATTTGTCGTTGGGGAAGTCGACAAATATATGGGCATTTGCCAACCTTGTGAGCAATTGTTAATTAATTAGCAAACCCATGTCAACCAAAAACTGCGCCTCATTTCAAAATTTAATATGGAAAAAGTAACCATAAAATCTGTTTATTAGCGATATAGCCAGGAAAAAACATTATTCTAAAGAAATCATGTTGCGGCGCACCATGTTGTGCCAGTGAAAAACAGGCCAGGGTAAGCTTAAGCCTGGCAAGCGAGACTGACAGCTAATTACGGGATGGAGGGTAAATCGAGCGCGAGTTGTGCTAGTCGTCGAGCAGGACCTGGGCGGTCATTTCATCGGTTATCAGCCCGGTCAGCCATTGACCTCGCAATGCGCCGCGGATGGCGGGTAGTTTATTTTCTCCCCTCGCCACGCCGATGGTTTCTGTGCCCGGGGGCCGGTCGAGCGGCACGCTGGTGACGCGATCATTGGTGAAATTCGCTATCAGCTCGCCCTGCTTGTCATATGTCCATCCGAGAATTTCTCCAACCGCACCCAGGGACTGCAGTTGCTTCAGCTCCTCCCAGGTAAGAAAGCCATCGGTAAACATGGGCGGGTTATCGTTTAATTCGCCGATGCCGATAAAGGCCACATCCGCGGATTTCGCCAACTGGATATTTCGCTGGATCGGTTTTTGCGCGCAGACCACATCGCGCTCCTGTTGCGAGGAGGTAAGCACCGGAACTGACAGCGGGTGGCGCGGCGCCTGGGTCAAATCCCCAATCCAGGCAATGGGATCATTGATATTGGCCGAACCATCCGGGGTCAGGCTGCCCACCAGGCTGACAATACGATGCTGGGGACTGTAGATCGACGACAATTCCCTGACCGCACCATAGATTTCCTTGCCGGTACCAAGAGCCATCACCACCGGATCTTTTCTTTTCAGGTACTTCTCCATGGCATCCGCGGCTACCTGAGCTATACCCAGGGCCGGGTCATCGGAGGACGGGTCGGCCAGCGTCACCTCGCAAAAGTTCAATCCATAGCGGTCCTTCAAACCCTCGGCCAGCGCCATACACTGAGCTACTGGGTGATCCAGCCTGAATTTGATCAGACCTTCATCCAATGCGAGAGCCACCAGGCGCTGTGCGGATTGTCGGGATACCTCCATCTTCCTGGCGATTTCGTCCTGGGTATTTTTCGCCACATAATAGAGCCACCCTGCCCTGGCAGCGTCATCCAGCTTACTCTTGTTTTTAGGTGAATTTCGCGCCATAAAACGTAAATAATATCTACCAGTTTGAGAAGTTATCAGCTCTAGAATACTTAGTTGCATATTTGCCCAGATATTGGGCAATTTTTCAAGCATACTAGAAGAAGTATTACGCGATAGCAAGTACGATGACTGATACCGGCCCTGATCCAGGCTGGTCCCTCGGTTCATTCATGATCACTTTTTTGTTGTAGCCCCGGCACCTGTCTGGAGGATAACTCGTTGCAAATTCATGCAGATATCAATTCTTCGCCAGCATTGATCCTGGATAAAAAAACCAGATGTGCTTCTATCTCCGGTTTTGCGACTATTATCTAAGATAGGACTGATAACCAAGAGCAAAAACACATGGATTTACGGATCGCAAAGTGGTTGTTAATCTTCTGCATTGTCAATCCTGCACTGGCAGCGACTACCGAATTGAAGGTTGGTATCGCAAACCAGCACTATGATTCCCTGCGCCTGGAAAACGGCAAATTGGTCGGCAATCTGGCTGAACCCTATCAGTGTGTCGTGGACGATTTAGCCTACTCCATCAGCTACTATGTACTTCCTCAAATCAGAGTCTTGAACCTGTTGCAATCAGGCGGGCTGGAAGTTGGTATCCCATTGGTTCATGCGCCCGAGCGTGATGAGTACGCGATGTTCGCCCAACCCTTGCTATGGCCACCATTTCACCTCTATGCGAAGGATGACATTGACACCAGTGGAGATTTGTCAGGATATACTTTTACCGTCGTGCGTTCTGCCGCGCGGGGCGGCAAAGAATATCTGGCGCGCAATCCGAACTTCATCGAGGTCAACGAATGGAGCCATGCCCTGGCGATGGCCCAGTTTGGCAGGGCCGATGGGGCGGTGATTCCTGCTCCGGTCATCAAGAGTCTGCCGCCGAAAAGATTCGAAGGTCTGAAAAAACAGGATTTCGGCGCGATTCCTTTATCCATGTATGTTTCAAAACAATCAGCAAACGCGCATGAGATTTTGCGTGATCTGAATGCCAGCATCGAACTTTGTCTGGCAAAGGTAGATTAAATTTCATTTTGTTTGTCAGCTACAAACTGCCTTATTTCTGCAGTACCCCAGGCATCCACTGAACGGTGTAATGAAACATCGATCCCCAAAAATGCCGTTTGCAGAATTTGTAATGGATCAGCATGTGAAACCAACAATATGGTGAGACCCTGCATTTCAGCTTCTATGCAGCGGACCAGATCAACGAGTCGATTCCTGACATTCAACGCACTTTCTGAATTACCCAGACGATGAGTTGGATCAATCGCATCCTGTTGCCAGATTTCCGGGTAAATCTTACTCGACTTCAACTCCCAATCACCAAAGTCACGTTCACGCAATCGGCTATCAACTCTGGGTTCGCTGCAAAGGGTAATGTCCTGAACAATACGCGCCGTCTCCATGGTCCGTCTAAAATCAGAACAAAATAATTGAATATTCCGGTCCAGCAGTGGACAGTTGTTGACGCTGATATTCACCTGCTGCCTGCCCAAAGCGGTCAGGCCATAGTGGTCCAAGCCGGTTGCCGGGGTGCTTACCACAATCTCTGCGACATTGGCCTCGCTTTGTCCATGCCGAAGACCAAGGTAGCGATTAGCTAAATAGTTATTACTCAGCGAATCATGTTGTTGGGATTGAATCATACTATTGCGCTAAAAATCCTTTAGCGATCAATTGGCTCAACACAGCCATGGTCTTATCTCGCAGCATGTCTCTCAACAAACGTACGGCGGGAGTAATCGTTTGCCGGCTCGGGCAGATTAACCATAGTTCGGTAGATCTGGGTTGGAACCCGGGCATAATGCTGACTACCTTGCCGTTCAAGAGATCAGCCGACATATCCAGGCAGGACTTAACGGCCAATCCTTTCCCGGCGACACACCAGCGTCGCACCAGGTCACCATCATTCGATGCTCGATTACCTTTCATCTTGATCTTGTATTGATCTTCTCCATGGTCAAACACCCAGGTATCGTGGATCACATCATAAAGCTGGTAGAAAAGGCCGTTATGAGCTGCCAGCTGTTGAGGGTTTTGCGGAATGCCATGATGAGCGAGATAATCCGGTGACGCACACAATATCCCCGGCACATCACAGATCTTGAACCCGTACAGATTTGAATCTTCCGGAGAACCATAACGCAGGGCAAGGTCTACGGCATCGCGGTAAAAATCGATGTTACTGTCGCTAACGTTCAACTTCAGACTGACCCCGGGATAAGTCTCGACAAATTCATCCAGCCAGGGGATTAACAGGTTGCGACCCAGGTCGGATGACACGGCAATACGTAACTCGCCATCCACCATATCCTGGTCCTGGCGGATATTTTGCCGGGCCTGATCCAACATCAGCATGGCCTGTTCACACTGCGGAATATAGCGTTCACCTGCCGTGGACAACCGCAACTGCCGGGTGGTGCGGATGAACAACTCAACTCCAAGGGCAGCTTCCACACGCTTCAACGCAGCACTTGCCGTTGAGGTTCGCATATCGAGGGAAGTCGCTGCCGCGGTAATGCTGCGTAACTCGGCCACCTTGAGCACGACCTGGAGATCTTGTAACAGCATATTTGCTAATTTTATTGGATAAAGATTCTATTATTATGCCGTTTATATTGGTTAAAACAATAGCTAGGATGGCACTTTGATTTCATACCAGCGGAATTTAATTACAATGAACAAGCCAGCCCAGCTAATGGAAACCCTTGTGCAAAGCAGTAGCAATCACTCCGATGTCCCGAATGCTAACCGGGGTTTCGAATCGATCAACCGTGGGTATAACTCGGTATTCCAACCGAACCGACTAAGTCTGGGTCTGGTTGTACCGATCGAGAGTTATCCGCATGGTCCGGTACCCTCCATGTCGCGTCACATCGAGCGTGTTCAATTGGCCGAGGCACTGGGGTTTCGCGCAGTCTGGCTCCGGGATATTCCGTTCAATGTCCCCTCCTTTGGCGATGTCGGGCAGATCTATGATCCCTTCGTCTACCTGGGTTTGCTCGCAGGACAGACCCGGGATATAGCATTGGGTACAGCCAGTATCGTGC
Source organism: Gammaproteobacteria bacterium (assembly GCA_030066335.1). Lineage (GTDB taxonomy): Bacteria > Pseudomonadota > Gammaproteobacteria > JACNJF01. The sequence goes on along the minus strand of JASJBV010000006.1, from coordinate 11,020 downwards.
TGCCCCTGAGGCATCCAGCCCATGTGGCCAAGGCAGCTGCCAGCGCAGATGTGTTATCGGGCGGACGCCTGATTCTGGGTGTCGCTTCTGGTGACCGGCCCGATGAATACCCGGCCCTGAATCTCGGCTTTGAGTATCGCGGTCAACGCTTCCGCGAAAGCTTTGAGTACATCCGGCGTATGTGGGCTGATGCAGCTTGTTTTGAAAATGCTTACGGCAGCCCCGGTGGTGGCATGGATATGTTGCCTAAACCGACATCCGGCAAGTTGCCGTTATTGATCACGGGTGCCAGCCAGCAGGATCCGGATTGGCTGGCAAACAATGGTGAGGGTTGGATGACTTATCCACGCAATGCCGCGGTACAGGCCAGGATTATTGGAGAATGGCGATCACGCATTGAAGCCGCAGGATTACCTGACAAGCCGGCGATGCAATCACTGTATATCGACCTGGTAGATAATCCGGATGCTCCGCCGTCACCGATTCATCTCGGCTTCCGCTCGGGTATCAATCATCTGCGGGCTTATCTGCAATCGCTGCAGAAGATCGGTATCAACCACGTCGCCATCAACCTGCGCCTGAACCAGATGGATACTGAACAGACCATGCGCCTGATCGCCGGAGAGCTGCTGGCGGAATTTCCAAGAACAGAGAGTTAAATCAATGCCGAAAACCATTTTAATCACCGGCTCCACCGATGGCATCGGCCTGGCAACCGCCAAATCGCTGGTCGCGGATGGGCATCATGTTTTGCTGCACGGTCGCAACCAGAACAAGCTCGACCAGGTGGCAGACATGCTCACCGGTTTACCCGGTGCCGGCAAGGTTGAAAGTTATCTCGCCGACCTGTCGGATCTGCAGGCGGTGCGAACCCTGGCCCAGTCAGTCATCAATCAACACGATAAGCTCGATGTGCTGATCAATAATGCCGGGGTACTCAAGGTTGCCGATGCAAAGACCAGGGACGGGCTCGATGTGCGCTTCGCGGTCAATACCATTGCGCCCTATTTGCTGACCCAGCTGTTATTGCCGATCATCGACAGCTCCGGCCGCATCATCAACCTGTCCTCGGCGGCACAGGCTCCGGTCAACCTGGAGGCGATGGTGAAGTTCATGTTGATGGACGACATGGCGGCGTATTCCCAGAGCAAGCTGGCGATCACGATGTGGTCTTTCGCCATGGCTGAGAAACTCGGGGACGCAGGTCCCACCGTCGTCGCTATCAATCCGGGCTCGTTGCTGGCGACCAAGATGGTCAAGGAGGGCTTTGGTTTCGCCGGTCATGATGTCCATATCGGCTCCGACCTGCTGGTGCGTGCCGCCCTTAACGACGAATTCGCCTCGGCTTCCGGGCGCTATTTCGACAATGACGCCGGCCGGTTTGCCAATCCGCAGCAGGAAGCACTTGATCCAGTTAAAAATGCGGAGATTGTCAGGGTCATCGAAGCATACCTGGCGCATCGCTGATTGCCCGGAACCGTGCCAGGTTTAATCCTGCTGTGGTCAGCGGCACGGGCGGTTAGACGCTTTGTTCAAGCGCAAACCATCCTCCTGTCTTTCACCTCTTTCCGCACCTGCTTGGTGCGAATTTAATCAGCTTATGGCCTATGAATGTGCACAATAGTCATGTCAGGTGACCTTCGCCGCCCCTGATTAGTGATGATTTCCAGTTCATTGATATAGTTTGAGCTCAACTTTTGACCATCAGCCGCGGCTGAGCGTACAAATCCAATCACGATAGATCGAGGTGCACTGCCATGACCACAAAACACGACGGAGCCACGCGCACTGACAACAAACGCCTTTTGAGCTGGGTGGACGACATGATCAAGCTCTGCCAACCGGATCGCATTTATTGGTGCGACGGCTCCCAGGAAGAGTATGACCGCCTATGTGATGAAATGGTGGAATCCGGGGTGTTCATCCGGCTCAATCCCGACAAACGCCCGAACTCATTCCTTGCCCGCTCGCATCCCAGTGACGTGGCCCGGGTCGAGGAAAGAACCTTTATCTGCTCCCAGCGCGAGGAAGACGCCGGACCTACCAACAACTGGATGGCCCCGCGTGAAATGAAAAAGAAACTGGTCGAGGCCTTCGAGGGCTGTATGCACGGTCGCACCATGTATGTCATCCCCTTCAGCATGGGCCCGCTGGGCTCGCCAATTGCCCATATCGGGGTCGAAATCACCGATTCGCCTTACGTGGTGGTCAATCAGCGCATCATGACCCGCATGGGTCAGGCGGCCCTCAATGCACTGGGGACCTTTGGCGAGTTCGTTCCCTGTCTGCACTCGGTGGGCGCACCGCTGCAACCGGGCGAACAGGACGAGACCTGGCCCTGCGAGGGTAATATCGACAACAAGTACATCGCCCATTTCCCCGAGACCCGCGAAATCTGGTCGTACGGCAGCGGCTACGGCGGCAACGCGCTGCTGGGCAAGAAATGCCTGGCCCTGCGGATCGCCTCGGTGATGGCCCGGGATGAGGGCTGGCTGGCCGAGCACATGCTAATCCTCGGCGCGGAATCGCCGGAGGGCAAGAAATCCTATGTCTGTGCCGCCTTTCCCAGCGCCTGCGGCAAGACCAATTTCGCGATGATGATCCCGCCCAAGTCTCTCAGCGGCTGGAAGATCACCACCATCGGTGACGATATTGCCTGGATCAAACCCAATGCAAAAGACGGCAAATTCTATGCGATCAACCCGGAATCCGGGTTCTTCGGGGTGGCCCCGGGCACCAATGCCGAATCCAATCCCAACGCCCTGGACTCGCTAAAAGAAAACTGTATTTTCACCAACTGTGCGCTAACCGACGATGGCGATGTCTGGTGGGAAGGCCTGACCGAGGAACCGCCCGAACACCTGATCGACTGGAAAGGCAATGACTGGTATCCCGGCAGCGGGGTGCCGGCGGCCCATCCCAACTCCCGGTTCACCGCCCCGGCCGAGCAGTGCCCGGCGATTGACCCGAACTGGGAAGACCCGAACGGGGTTCCGATCAGTGCGTTCCTGTTTGGTGGCCGGGTCAGCCGCCACTTCCCGCTGGTGTTCCAGAGCTTCAACTGGGAACACGGAGTTTACATGGCCGCCAGTATGGGTTCCGAGGCCACCGCCGCGGCGATTGGCCAGGCCGCGATGCGCCGCGACCCGATGGCCATGCTGCCGTTCTGTGGTTACAACATGGCCGAGTACTGGAAACACTGGCTGCATATCGGCCGCCAGCATGTCTCGACCCCACCGCCCATTTTCCGGGTCAACTGGTTTCGCCGTGACGAACATGGCCGTTTTATCTGGCCCGGTTTTGGTGAGAACATGCGCGTGCTGAAGTGGATTATCGACCGGGTTGTCGGCAACGCGCATGGCGTTGAGAGCCCGCTGGGCTGGGTGCCGACCTACGATGAGCTGAATCTCGAGGGCCTGGAGTTCTCGAAAGAGGACTACTACGCGATCGTCAATATCGACCGCGAGGTGGCACGGCAGGAGGCCAATGACCAGGAAGAACTGTTCACAAGGTTTGGCGATCACCTGCCGCGGGTGATGGAACTGGAGCGTGAACAGCTGATCTTCCGGTTATTCCACTCGCCCAGGGTGTGGGATCTGTCCTCGGTATCCCATCCGCATGATTGAGCTCGAGGCGGCCTAAAACCGATCCCATGCGGTTGAGCCGGGCTGGATTGGAACAGCCAGCAGCTGGCTGAGCAGCGAGGCTCAAGGTCAGAATGCGGTCCTCGCGTAAGCTGAGAGGTAGAGCAGATTTTGACGATTACTGGCGGAGGCGGACCGGCCCCTGATTCTGCGGTCGTTTGCCCTGGATATCCTGGTAGAAATCAGCAATGATTTCCATGTCCTCGTCGATATTACCGGTGGGATAGATGACCCGGGAGAACCCCAGGGTTTTCCTGCTGAAATCAACATAAGCCAGGCAGATCGGCACCTTTGCCGAAACTGCAATATGATAAAAGCCGCTTTTCCAATGGTCGGTTCGGGCGCGGGTACCTTCGGGAGAGATAGCCAGTACCATTGCTTCGGCCTGGTCGAACCTGTCAGCTATCTGCTCAATAAATCCGGTTGATTTGCTGCGATCAACCGGTATCCCGCCGAGGAAGGTGAACAGAGTGTGTAACGGCCCCCAGAACATCTCTTTTTTGCCGACCCAATGAATCTTTTGCCTCAGGGTCCAGAAGGTCAGCAGCGCCAGCGGAAAATCCCAGTTGGTGGTATGCGGGGCACCTATCATGACGTATTTCTTTTCCTGGGGCTGGACCACATCCAGTTGCCAGCCGGCCAGTTTCAGTATGGATTCCGAGATGTATTTGAGCATGCCTTTTTATTCATTCATTGCAGGGGATGAATATAACTAAGCTATTGGCCCCTAATATATCAGAGTAATTGGTTAAACCATCAATTTACAATAATCACCAGCCATCGAGTGATTTCCAGACACCCTGTAGTTAGCCGATAACAAGCATATTTCTTGTGTTTGCTTCCTATCCCCAACAAATGGGTATAGGATTACCACACAAACGTCGATTACCCCGGGTAGTCGATAACTATAAAAAACCCAAAGAGAGGATGAATCATGAGAAAAATCGTTATATCGTCTTTATGCGCCCTGTCCCTGGGGGTCGCGTCTTTCAATCCCGCCATCGCAGCCAAATTGTCCGGCACTGAATGCCTGGCTCCAGCCGGTGCAGGTGGTGGGTGGGATTTTACCTGTCGTGTTCCTGCTGCCCAGATGATGCAGAAATTGAATCTGATCGATGGTTCAATGAAGGTCGTCAATATGTCCGGTTCAGGGGGCGGCAAGGCATTTTCCCATGTGGTGACTACCCGCAATACCGATGAGAAGCTGATTGTTGCGGCCAGTGCAGCGACCGCGACCCGTCTGGCCCAGAAAGTCTATGGTGATTACGAAGCGGATGATGTGCGCTGGGTTGGGGCACTGGGTATGGACTACGGTGTCATCGTAGTAGCCAAGGACTCCGCCTATAAGACACTGGATGATCTGGTCAATCAGTTTAAATCCAATCCACGCAGAGCCGCGATCGTCGGTGGCAGTTCGGTAGGCGGCTGGGATCATATCAAGGCCCTGTTGATCGCTAAGGAAGCCGGCATCAAGAATCTCAGAAGCATCAATTACATTCCATTCGATAATGGTGGCAAAGCCATGCTCGAGGTCATCTCCGGTCGTGCCGCGGCCTTTACCGGCGACTCGTCCGAGGTCATCGGTCAGTTGAAGGCTGGAAAAGTCCGGGTATTAGCGGTACTTTCCGACAAGCGTATCCCCGCCCTGGGTGATGCTAAAACCGCCAAGGAACAGGGTTATGACGTGGTTGGTGGTAACTGGCGTGCATTCTATGCACCAGCCGGTATTTCCGACGCGTCTTACAATAACTGGGTATCCGCGGTTAAGAGCGTCGCCATGTCGCCCGAGTGGTCTGATCTCAGGGAGAAAAACGGTCTGGCCGAATTCACCTCGTTTGGTTCTGACTTCGACGGTTTTGTCAGAAACCAGATCGCAAACGTCGCCGCAATCTCCAAAGAGCTGGGCGTCACCAAGTAACGCTTGTGCAGACTGAAACTGGCAGGACAGCCGTCCTGCCAGTCCTCCAGTTCAACCCGGGATGATAACTTGAAGCTGGTCAGCGACAGAAAATACGCCATCGTTATGCTCATCCTGAGCATTGCGTTTTGCATATCGGCACTGTCGCTGGATGCTGACTTTGACCCGGTGAATGAGAAATTCTATCCATTCGTACTTTCCGTGTTATTGATCCTGTCATCCATTGCGTTATTTATTTTTCCATCCGATCATTCGACAACCTGGCCCAATGCCAGAAACCTGCAAAAAATCGCTCTAACGGCTACCGCGATATTGATTTACGGCTTCGTGTTGCAGCAGCTGGGTTTCATCATTTCCGCCAGCATTCTGATGGCCATCTGTATGTGGGTGTTTGAGGCCAAACAAAAATGGATAGCACCGGTGTCGATTGCCAGCACGATTGGTTTTTACGTTGTGTTCGACCGCCTGCTGGGACTCAACCTGCCGGCCGGCCTGTTGAACACTCTGATTCAATAGCAAGCGGACGTGACGCGCAGATGCTCAATAATTTAACGACAAGAGTAAGCAGCCATGTTTGACATGTTACTGCACGGATTCTCCGTCGCGTTGAGTGGCCTGAATGTATTCCTGGTGTTCATCGGGGTTTTTCTCGGCACGATCATCGGCATGCTGCCAGGGATCGGGCCAATCAATGCCATCGCGATTCTGTTTCCCATCGTGCTGCAATTTGAACTGACACCGGCCTCGGCATTGATTTTCTTTGCCGGAATTTTTTACGGTTCTCAATACGGCAATTCCATTTCGAGTATTCTGCTCAACGTACCCGGCACATCTTCCGCCGCGGTGACCTGTATCGATGGCAATCCCCTGGCCAAGCAGGGTAGAGCCGGGTCGGCACTGGCGATGAGCGCGGTGGCCTCTTTTTCCGGTGGCGTTCTGTCCATTTTCCTGCTGGTATTGTTCGCCCCACTGCTGTCCAAGCTGGCGATAGATTTCGGGCCTGCCGAGTATTTTGTGCTGATGGTTTGCGCGTTCACCGCGCTAACCAGCTTCTCCCACGGCAGCTTCATCAAAGCGGTATTCTCCGCCATTCTCGGCCTGGCGATCGCCACGGTGGGCATCGATGAATTGAGTTTTGGCGGTATGCGTCGCTTTACCTTCGGGGTCGAGGAACTGGGTGACGGCATCGACTTTATCGTGGTCGTGATCGGTGTGTTTGCGATCAGTGAGGTGTTTTTGTTCCTGTCGGATATGTCTTCAGGTGCAGTGCAGAAGGTGGCCCCACTCAAAAGCGTGCTGCTATCGCTAAAAGAACTGAAAGACTCCGTGGCCGGCATCCTGCGCAGTTGCGTGACCGGTTTTCTGGTCGGTGTGCTGCCAGGTGCCGGCGCCACCATTGCCAGCTTCCTGGCCTATAACACGGAAAAGAAAATGGCTGGCGACAAAGGTAATTTTGGTAAAGGTGATTTACGAGGCGTTGCCGCACCCGAATCAGCCAACAACTCATCCGCGGTCGGCTCATTCATCCCGCTGCTGGTATTGGGTGTGCCCGGCAGTGAAACCACCGCGGTCATGCTCGCCGCCTTGATTACCCTTGGCGTCACCCCCGGCCCCACCATGCTGACCGACCAACCGGATATGTTCTGGGGTGTTGCAGCATCGATGTTCATCGGCAACATGGTGCTGATTGTGCTCAATCTTCCGCTGGTGAAACTACTCGCCAAAATACTGCTGGTGCCACGCTGGATTCTGATGCCGCTGATCGCCATTCTCAGCATCGTTGGTGTTTATGTGCTTAACGGCAGTGAATTCGACCTGCTGCTGATGCTGATTTTCGGGGTTATCGGATTCATCATGCGTAAAACGGATTTTCCGCTGGCACCATTAATTCTGGGGCTGGTGCTCGGCGGTCTTATCGAGGTCAATTTCAGACGGGCCTTGACCTATAGCTACGGTGAATTTTCCACCTTCTATGATTCACCCATCACCATTGGGCTCTGGCTCATTACCCTGTTTAGCCTGGTCGCACCGTTTGCCATCAGAAAGCTGAAGAACCGCAGCCAGTAGTCCGCAACATGCGGTCGCTATCGGCTTACCGGAGCAATTCGGCGCCATGCCGTCGGCTATCCGCGGACACGAATAACTCGCCCGACGCGTCACGACCGGCAATGTTGAGCGCACCGAAATACATGTCAGGCTCTGTGAAGGGCCGTAGCCTGAATAATTCGGTAGCGAGGCTGGTATCGATGCCCGGCTCGTGCTGCAGGGTGAACACATCGTCGATATTTTCCACATGAAAGCGCGGCGCCCGGGTAGCCTGTTTGGCATTCATATCCTCGAACGCGAAATTGATCCAGCCCTGGAATAAACAGGTAGCAATGCGGCTGGCCCCGGGTGAACCCATGGCGATGCTGCTGCCGGCACAGTTGCAGGCGGTGACCGGGCTCATGTTGGAGACGAATTTTCCGCCCGCTGGAATCTGGAAGAAGCCCTGTGGATTGAGTTCCGGCTCGCCCAGGGTGTTATTACAGGTGATCCCGGTGCCGGGTATCGTGACTCCGGCACCATAACCCATGCTCATGGTAATGGATACCACCGCGCCGTCGGCCGTGGCGAAACTCATATGATTCGTCGTCGGTGAAAACAGCTTGTGCAGGTATTGTCGCAACCAGTCCACCTCGAGTAATTTACTGACGCTATCCGCTGACCAGCCGGCGGCAGATTCATCGTGGCGCAGGGAAAACAACATGCGCTGGATCCGGCTCTTGAGCAGGACCTTCTCCGCCTCGCTGGCATTGCCTGGCAACTCGGCCTGATACAGGCTAAGCATCGAACCCAGCATGGCGCCGCCAATACTTGGCGGTGGATTCAAAGCCAGGCTGTAGCCTGCCGAATCCAGCAAAATCGGCTTGCGCACGCTGGCTGTATAGCCGGCAAGGTCGTCCCGGCTGACGTGCCCGCCGTTGTCCCTGACTTCGCGCGCGATCAACATGCTGATGTCACCGGCATAGAATGCACGCGCACCCTCCTCGGCGATGAGTTCCAGGCTAGCCAGGTAATCAGGCACGGTGAAACAATCCCCGGCCCGCAGCATGTTCCCGCCCGGGAAAAAACAATCACGACTGTGCGGTTGTGCCGAGAACACGATCTCGCCCGTGAGGTCCAGCCAGGCGGCCAGGGTTTGATTGACGGTGGCACCCTCGCGGGCAAAATGAATGGCCGGGGCGACGATTTCACGCCAGGGCAAAGACCCGTGACGTTGCCAGGCGGTTTCCAATGCGCTCAACATACCGGGTATCGCGACAGAGCCATGCCCTACATTGACCGTGATGCCATCCCCATAGGGAATCCTGGCCTGACGCCAGGATGCATCCTCGGCGCGCAAACCCACCGCTGAGTTCGGCATCGCATCACCGCCGTCAATGATCTCCGCGTCCTGCCCGGGCAATTTGAGGTTGATGAACGCCGAGCCCCCCAAAGAGCACATCAGGATCTCGGTATGGGCCGCCGCCAGCGCCGTTGCCACCGCAATGTCCACCACATTGCCGCCCTGCTCTGCGAGCATCGAGCCGGCCAGTATGGTGTCCGGGGAGTCGGCCGCGATTGCGACCCGGGTGGGCTTCACCATGATGCGTTTATAACCCTGAGGTCGGGAATTGGTATGCAGAGATGTTAACCACGATTAACCAGGATCGCAATTAGTGCAAAGCCCGGAACATGAACATGACCCAAGTCCTTTTACGGAATCCCTCTCTGCCTTATCTTTGCCGTATTAAGTAAGATTTCTCGAACCATACTTTCACGAGGTCATCATGCACAACAAAGTTAACACCGCACTGCAACGACTGGACTCGATTTTGCCATTGCTGTCTGGCCTGCAATCACTAAGCAATGAAGATGCCGGCCTCTACTGCAAGCTGCTCAACAGCTACGTACAACAGGGTCAAACCCTGAGTCGGGAAGAGGTAAGCGGCATTGTCGCTGATGCGGACCAATCCCTGAACAATATCGTCGCCAGTAAATTGATTGTGCTCGACGCAGACGGTAACCCGACCGGCGCCTATCCGTTCACCTCCGAGGTGCGTGAACACAAGGTGCATATCAACGGTGTGACCGCGCATTGCATGTGTGCACTGGATGCCCTGTCGGTCAGCCCGATGTTCAACACCCCGACCGTTATCGATTCCGCATGCCGGGTGACCGCTGACCCAATTCATATCGAGCAGAACGGCACGGCTTTTACCGGCGGTACCCTTGCTGCCTGGTTCGGCATCAACTGGGGCGCGGCGGCCGACGATCTGGTTTGCGCCGAATCCCTTTGCCTGGAAATGATGTTTCTGAAAGACGAGGAGACCGCCAGCCAATGGCTCGCCGAGTCGCCTGAGACGCGGGAGATTTTCGATCTGCCATTGGCAGTGGAATTTGCCGCGGCCTTCTTCGTACCCCTGGCCGAGAATTGTCGCGCGGCAGCCTGAGTTAAAGATACTTCTGCATGCGTTTGGCAACCTTTTCGATATAGTTACGGGTTTCCTGGCGCGGCAGGTATTTCTTCAATTTCTGGTAAACCTCGGCGGATGATAGCTTGTTGATTTCGGGCACTGCCTTGTTGAAACTGGCCTGGTTGATAAACGCCCTGGCGACGTTGGTGGCACCGGTGTTATAAGCGGCAATCGCGCAGTACATCCGGCTCTCCATGTCCTTGACCTTGCGCATGTATTTGTAATGCAGGACGTGCAGATAGGCGGCACCGATCTTGATGTTGTTTTCCGGTTTATACAGGTAGGAGGGGGCGAGGATTTTCGCCTTGCCGAACAGATAATTGGTCGCATCCTTGCCCGCCGTCCTGGGCACGATCTGCATCAATCCGTAGGCAGGGATATGCGATTTGGCCATCGGATTGAAACTGCTCTCGGTTTCCATGATGGCATAGATCAGTTCATCGTTGATCTTCTCTTTTTCTGCCGCGGAGATCACGGCGGCGGCATATTTTGCGGCTTTCTCGTGAATCGAATGCGGGATCCTGAACGATACCCTGACGATATCCTTGCCCGCTTTATTGGCCGGCCTGACGTCCGTGGTCGCCACGTTCTTCGCCCGCGATCTGACCTTGAGATAACCATCGTGATTCATCTGCAACGACAGCAGATCATTCATCGAAAACAGACGGTCATCACTCAGTTCACCTTTTTCCAGCACCTGCTCAAACCTGGCCAGCCGTTGCTCGACCCGGCCAGCGACCACATCGGCGTCGTAGGCATCCCGCTCGGTCGCATTCATCAGGCGGAATACCGACATATCAAGACTGGTTTTGACCTGGTCGATAGCAGTGCCCTTGTCCACCAGCATCTCCACCTCTACCTTGCCGGTTTGATAGTCGACCGAGCGACGTACGTTACCCGGTTGTTCATAACTTACCCATTGCGAAGGAGATGACTCCTTGAATTCACCCCAGCGGCCG
>JASJBV010000220.1 GCA_030066335.1 Gammaproteobacteria bacterium | reverse complement strand
AAACATCTTCTATGCCAAGGCACTGATTCCCCAGGCGAGGACCGTAACTTTTATTTCCAAGCCAAACTCATTGCTGCGGGTTAAACTGACCGCTGAAATTCAATGGCCGGAAGTTAACAGCATAGTGTCATGCCCGGATATCGAGTTCCCGGCCGAGGTGTCCAATGTCATCGGGATATGGGGTGTGATCAATGAAATGGTTGGTGACATTCAGCGAATCCAAAAATATCCCGAGTTAGGATTCCAGGCCCCGCATGTTTTACCTGAAAAAATCATCCGCAACTGGGAATACCTAATCGATCAGGGATTCAATTACTATTTGATTCCTGACTAGAGCATGGAGGCAAAACCGCCGTTTTCAAAGCCCACACTGATAATCAACTGAAATAACTGAGGTCAGTTACAAGTTAAATTTAATTTGCATCTGACCCCAGTTATTCGTTCAGTCATTCGTTTTAATCCCACTGTCACCTTTTCACCGATCACTTTTCACCTTTTCGCACAATCGTCCGTGCACTGGCGACCTGTTCGCCTTGAGGGTTTGTTTCGATCGATTCTTCGTACAACAGGACATTTAATCCTGATACCGCCTCGCGCAATTGCCCGGGTAATACACGGAAGCCTGAATTCCTGGGGCCGATTACTGCCTGATTGGTAACCAGATGTTCCTGGCAAACAAGATAACCACCCGGCGCCAGACAATCACACAGGCGGGTGATGAGCGGGAGATTGACATACCACATAACGACGATCAGATTATAATCCGTGTCGAATGGGTAAGGCTGATCAAAGTCGTGTTCTACCCAGTTAATGTTTAATCCCTGGCTTTCCGCAGTTTGCTTGGCTTGCTTAAGTCCTTCGGGAGAAATGTCGATCGCATCCACCTGAAAGCCGGCACCTGCCAGCAGTATTGCGTTACGCCCGATGCCACAGGCCACATCCAGGGCTTTCCCTGCAGGGAATTTGGCTAGCCAGTCTTGCAGTAGCGTCACTGGATTATTTTTCTGATAGCTATCCTCTGCGTATCTTTGATCCCATTTGGCTCGATCTTGCTCGCTCATATATAACCTTCTTTTCTCGATGCATGGCAATTCCGGGGATAGCAATTCCTCATTCGCTATTCTGCTTGTATGATAACTGCAAATAACTGGGGTCAGATACAAATTAAATGATTGACCATTTGATTTTGCTGACCGACCCGGAGTAAACGATGACCGAAGATCAACAGCAGGACACCCAGATCCAGGTAGAATGCTACGCCGGCTATAAGGCTGATGAAGAACCGCGGCGCTTTATCCTCGGCCAGCGTGCGATCACGGTTGAGGAGATTGTCGACCGCTGGCTGGATCCGAGTCATCGTTATTTCAAGTTGCGCGGTGACGACGGCGGCATCTATATCCTGCGCCAGGACGTGCCTACCCAGACCTGGGACATGATCCTGTTCGACAGCGGCAGCCGGGATGAAACACGACTTTCCTCCACCTGAAGTCAGATGATAGAGGCCCTTCCCCTACTGCTTATACGCTGGCTGGGCTCTCACAAGGTACGTCGACATCAAGCCCGATCAAACTAGCGTTTCAGCTGATCCCACTTATAATCATCTATACTCTTGCTAATTGACCATGGTATTCATGGCCTTATGCAGTAAGATACCGAGGGATTGGGCAAGCCTGCCTTCTTCATGGCTTGCGGCAAGCTACCGAGAATAAATAGAACAGAAACTGCCCCAATGAACAAAACGAGCTGGTATTTGGAGGGATTTTTCAGTGGCCGAACCCTGGTCAGCCGCCTTGCTATCAATCGTTTTCCCTTTCAAATTGGCCGGGATGAAAATGTAGATTTCTCTGTACCCAGTGACCGTGTATCCCGAATCCACGCTGAAATAGATGACCAATCGGGTGATATCAACAGCCTGGTTTTGCGTGATCTGAACAGTACCAATGGCACTTATATAAACCATAAGAAGCTTACCGGTGAGACTCCTGTTCAACATGGTGATGTGATCCATTTTGGTAATTTCGAGGTACGTTTAATTCGGGAATCTGCGGAGGAGACGAGGGATTCATTTCTGGACAAGACGACCGCGGGCATTGATCGCTTATCGATTCAACTGCCTACCGGCGTCCGCGAACTACAGGAGTTATTGAACGATAAAACGGTAGTCCCCGCTTTTCAGCCCATTGTCTGTAGTAACACCGAATCCATTCATGCCTATGAAGTGTTGGGCCGCGGAACTCACTCGTCGCTGGATAAAAATCCCGTCCCCCTGTTCCGCATTGCGGAAAGTATTGAAGGTCTGGCCAATGCCTTGAGCGTCGTGTTCCGCGATGCCGGCATAGCCAGGGCCGCAACCTTCGAGACCAGTGCCAAATTTTTCATCAATCTGCACCCTGACGAATTGAAAGATACCCAGGCCCTGGTTATTCAGATGGAAGAGATACGTCAACGCTATCCGGACCTGGCATTGGTATTGGAAATTCATGAGCAGTCAGCCCCTGACCTGGATAGCATTATCTCGCTTAAACAGGAATTGGACCGCCTGGGTATTGAACTAGCCTATGACGATTTTGGCTCTGGCCAGGCCCGCCTGCTGGAACTGGTCGAGGCCCCGGCCCAATATCTCAAGTTCGATGTGGCGATGGTGCAAAATATCCACAGTGCCCCGGAAGCACGGCGTGACATGATTCAAATGCTGGTAGAGCTGGCCAGGAAAATGGGCATGCAGACCATCGCCGAAGGCATAGAGAACATAGAGGACGTGCAGGTATGCAAGGCGCTGGGCTTCGATTACATCCAGGGCTTTTACTACGCACCCCCCACCGAAGACGGCATCCAGACTGATATCGATTCAAACCAATAACGTCAGAATCGATAGATTCTGGTCCCTGGATATCTTCGAATATTCACCGCTGAAAAAAGAACGCCCGCTGATTTAGCGGGCGAAATTGGGTGTTTCTCTCAAAGGAGGTTGAGATTAAATACTTCCTTCTTGATCATTATAAGAAAAAATTGACCTGAATAGATGTGGCATATTGTCGCACTCTAACAAAGTCTACTATTGCGAGAGTCACCGGCTGGGTTCACTGATTCTTGTATCTAGACCAAAGACCTGTATTTTCTTTTATTCCCCGTTTTCCGGCTCGTGCATGAACTCTGGCCCGTATTCCGAGAACTTGAACAGGCGCATGATACGCTGACCGTCGAAATCGATTACTCTCAAATCGTCGGTTTCATGCAGGTCATGCGATGCGATGTCATAATGCGCACCGTAACGTTCCTTGACCGCGTCCAGCGGTAATTCATGGGCAATGAATTTACTAATGCCCTTGGCATCCAGCTTGTTCAGGAACACCGGGTCTTCGACCGAGGCGTGTGAGCTCAACACCACCAGCGGGCCGGTTCCGGTAAACAGTAAAAAGGTTTTCATGATCTTTCTCCTAGAGTAAAGGTGCGATAACCAGGCTGACAATGGCCATTACGTTGATCAGGATGTTCATGGATGGACCCGAGGTGTCCTTGAACGGATCGCCAACCGTGTCGCCAACCACCGCGGCCTTGTGGCTGTCGGAGCCCTTGCCACCATGGTTACCCTTCTCGATGTATTTCTTCGCATTATCCCAGGCCCCGCCGGCGTTGGCCATGGTCAGGGCCAGCAACACACAGGCCAGCAAGGCGCCGCCGAGCATACCGCCCAGGCTTTCCGGCCCGAGGCCGAAACCGATCAGGAATGGCATGCCCACCGCGATCACGCCGGGCAGAATCATCCGCTTCAGTGCCGCGGTGGTCGCGATGTCGACACAGCTGGCGGTATCCGGATCGGCCTTGCCTTCGAGCAGGCCGGGGATCTCGCGGAACTGGCGACGGATCTCCTTGATCATGTCGAACGCCGCTTCACCGACCGCGGTCATCGTGATCGAGGCGACCAGGAACGGGACCAGGCCACCGATGAACAGGCCGATGAGTACCTCCGGCGAGGACAGCTCGAGGGAGAAATCAGGATTGTTGCGCGACACCGCCTGCACGAACGCCGAGATGATCGCCAGCGCGGCCAGTGCTGCCGCACCGATCGCAAAACCCTTGCCGATCGCCGCGGTGGTATTGCCCAGCTCGTCCAGCGAGTCGGTGATCTTGCGGGTTTCTTCACCGAGCCCGCCCATCTCGGCGATACCGCCGGCGTTATCCGCCACCGGGCCGTAGGCGTCGATCGCCATCGTGATTCCGACGGTCGACAGCATACCGACCGCGGCGATACCGACCCCGTACAGGCCGACCAGCTCGGTGGAGATCCAGATGATTCCGCAGATCGCCAGCAGCGGGATCACCACCGATTGCATGCCGATCGCAAAGCCATTGATCAGGATCGTCGCCGGCCCGGTTTCACCGGATGCCGCGATCGTTTCGACCGGCTTGCCTGCGGTGTAATACTCGGTTACCAGGCCGATGATCATGCCGCCCACGGCGCCGCTCAACACCGCGGCCCAGACCTTCCAGGTGATATCCATCGAGGTGACCAGGATCAGCGCGGTCAGGATAAAGATGATCGTCGCGCCGATGGTGCCTGAACGTAACGCGACCTCCGGCGACTTGGAGGAGAACTTGCGCACGATGACGATGCCCGCGATCGAGCACAGCAGACCGAGCGATGCCAGTGCCAGTGGCAGGAACATCAGGTTGTACTGGCTGCCGCCCAGCGCGCTCAGGGTCGCCGCCGACAGGGTCGCGGCCATCGCGATGGTGGCGATCATCGAGCCGCAGTAGGATTCGAAGATATCGGAACCCATACCGGCCACGTCGCCGACATTGTCTCCGACGTTATCGGCGATGACGCCGGGGTTACGGGGGTCGTCTTCCGGAATACCGGCCTCGACCTTACCGACCAGGTCGGCACCGACATCGGCCGACTTGGTGTAGATACCGCCGCCAACCCGGGAAAACAGGGCCACCGTCGATGCGCCCATGCCGAAACCCTCGATCGCGTGCAGGGTTTGCGGATCGCCGGCAAACATGTAGAACAGGATACCCAGGCCGATCAAACCCAGCGAGGCGACGGCGAGACCCATGATCGAGCCGCCGAAGAACGCCACGGTCAGGGCCTGGGCCGCGCCATCCTCATGCGCGGCGGTGGTCGTGCGCACATTGGCCTTGGTCGCGGTGAACATACCGATGAACCCGGCCACCGCGGAGGTGGCGGCGCCGATGATGAAGGCGATGGCGGTGTGATAACCCAGCAGGATCCACAGCAGCACGATCAGCACGGCCGAGAACAACAGCAGCATCTTGTACTCACGCTGCATGAACACCATGGCGCCGATGTGAATTTCATGGCCGATCTTGGCGATCTTGGGTTCGCCCTCGCTGTAACGCATGATCAGTCGGTAAATAACGAATGCAGCCGCGAGGCCTAAAAGCCCGAGCCCCGGTGGAATAAGTTGAGTCATACGCGAAGAGTCCCCCTCGGACTATATGTTGTTATCGAACGATGCACTGGTTGGGCTTGCGCACAGTGATCAGTATTTTAAATTGGCGCA
>JASJBV010000092.1 GCA_030066335.1 Gammaproteobacteria bacterium | reverse complement strand
AATCCGGGCAGGTTGCGGCATCCGCTACGATACCGGTGTCAATGCTGTTGTTAGCGCTGGCGACGATGGAAAATTCACCAAAGTCGGGGCCAGTTTCCAATACCTGGCGCTCAACCTCGTCAATCCGCGCCAAGGGTGGACATTGCTTGTGTAAATGATCAATGAATAAATCAATCTTGGCCGGTTCGGCCTGCAACAGGATTAACACACCCTTGCCATCGTTCAATACTTCGCCTTTCAGCATTAGTTGCTGGGCCAGCCGGTACACGGTGGGGCGAAAACCAACACCCTGCACCTGGCCGCGCACGCGCAGCCGCTCGGTAATCATGCCAGGGGTTTGTTGAGCCTGTTTCATATCAATGCACCGTACAAACCATGCAGGGATCGAACGAACGGATGATGTGCTGAATTGCCGCCGCGGCGCCGGGTTCATCATCTACCTCGGTATCCTGTAATGCCAGTTCCAGTGCCCCCGGTTGCTGTTCGGCATCACGCGGTGAAAAGTTCCAGGTAGTAGGGGCGATGATCTGGTAATTCAGGATCCGGCCATTCTTGATCCGGACCCAATGGCCGAGACTGCCGCGCGCCGCCTCGGTCAATCCGGCGCCCTGGGCTTCGTCCGGTACCTCGGCATGGGTGCAGAAGGTCTCGCCGATTTCGAGTTGTTGCACCCAGTCTTCCATCGCCGGTACCACCAGAGCCAGTTCCAGCAGGCGAGCGACGACCCGGTTCCGTACATTGCCCCCTTTTTTAGACACCAGGTCGCGGATTAGCGGGTGACCATCGACCACTTGCCTGGCCAGTGCGCCGACTTCCATCACCGCCTGGTCAAGGCGCGGGGCTTTACACCAGCTGTAACCGGAAGCCTCGTCGTCATCCGGGATCGTGGCGCCATGGAAAGGATGTTTGGGTTCGGGCTGGGCCATCAGCCAACTGCTGGAAACATCCTCGCGGATTTGTTCAGCATCGAAAGTCTGCAGGGACTGCTTCCACACCCCGTCGTCGAATAAAAATCTAGTGTCCTGCGCATAAGCACCATAGCTGAGAAAATTATCGCTACTCCGGCCCAGGTTAACCAGGCCCAGATCCTCGGCAATATTCAGGAACATGCCGAAATCACTTTGCGCATGTTGCTCTGCCCAGTCCAGCAGTTGCTGCTCCGATTGCAGTTCGCCAACCTGTTCCAGTTCATCGCCAAACAGGGTTTGTTGGAGGAAGTGACGAAAGTTCTTGATCGTACTCAAAAGCCGTATGCGTTCCTGGAATTCTACCGGACGGGTACTGCCTCCCGGTTGGATCGCCAGTGAATGTGGCCATTTACCGGCGAGGATACCGGTCAGGTGTAAAAAGCTGGCGCGGGCGGGTAACACATCCTTGCTGGCACTGCCGACCTGGGCCTTGAACCGGGCGAGGCTTTGCTCGAACCAGGGCCGATCGCGATAACAGTCGCGGGCAAAATCGGGCATGAAAAAAAGATAAAAATGGGTCAGGTGGTCGGCCAGGTTCTCGGCCGCCAGGATCAGGTTGGTAGACAGTTGCCCGTTGGGGCAGGGTTGTAAACCCTGGGCCGCAGCCAGTGCCCGCGCCGCGGCCACCGATTGGGATACCGAGCAGATACCGCAGATGCGCGGGGTATAAACCAGTGCGTCACGTGGGTCCTTGCCCTGCAGGATTTGCTCATAACCCCGGAACAGCGGCGAATTAACCCAGGCTTTGCTGACCCGTCCCTGCTCAACTTCAATCGAAACCTCGAGATCACCTTCCACCCGGTTGAACGGGCCCAGTACACGACGAGAGGAGGACGTAGACATAAATCAATCTTCCTCTTCTTCATGCATGCCCGGGGAAATACGAATATGGTCGGAGACCGCGTTCACCTTCAGCCGTTTCGGCGTGGCAGCCTTGGACAGCGAAGCCAGGGCAACAAACCAGGCTTTGGGCATATCGGTGGGCAGGCCGATCGGGATGCCCGCGATCTTTGGTGTTTCGGTAAAACAATGATCCGGTTCTTCGAATTCCGGTGCGGTACAGTTGATGCAGGCATAGCCTCCACGCAGGCAGGAACCTTCACCGTTCCATAACCGGGTATTGCAGTCGGCACGGGCCTGGGTGCCAAGGCAACCCAGGTGTTCCATCATGCAGCCCTGGTCCGATGGCTGCTCGGCGCTGGCCTTGAATTCGTAGTATTCATTGCGCGGACAGCCGTGATGTACCAGGTGGTTGGTATAACTGCGTGGACGTTGGTAACTGTCGAGTTGGGACTCATCCAGTAGTCCCATCGCCAGTTGCATCAGGGTTTCCACCACCCAGTTGGGATGGGTCGGGCAGCCTGCGATATTAATCACCGGTAATTCCTGGTTACCATTCCAGGTCTCACCGAGCAGACCGCCCTTGATGTTGCCCGCGTATTGCAGGCCACAGGCTTCTCCTGGATTGGGGCCCGCCATCGAGATGCCACCGAATGCGGCACAGCTGCCAATCGCAACGGTGTGGCCGGCGATTTGCGCCAGGCTCTGGATGACATCGAACATTGGACGTTTGGTTCCGCTTAACATGTGAAAGCGGCCGCTACCATTCGGACCCATCATGACCGCACCTTCCAGGCATAAGGCGTCGAGGGGGATTTGCCGGGATTCGATCTGCTCCAGCAGCTCGAGAAAATCGCTATCGCTGGATTCGCTGAATGAAGGGTGCCACAACAGGTTGATATTGCTCTGGCGCAGGCTCTGGAACAGATCCGGATTTTCCGCATTCAACACCGACATGCTGCAGCCCCCGCAGCCACCCGATTGCAGCCAAAGCAGGTTGAACCGCTCCATCATCCGGTCTCCAGCGGTAGACTCAGGGTGAATTCAGCTCCGCCCTGGGGATGGTTACGTACGCTCAGGTCGCCCAGGCATTGTTCGGTGGCAAGTCCATAGCTGATGTAAAGACCCAGGCCGGTACCACTGCCGACCGGTTTCGTTGTGAAAAAGGGGTCAAATACCTTGACCAGGTCTTGTTCCAGAATGCCTGGGCCGTGGTCTCTTACGATAACCTGGACAAACGATCTGGTCGGGTGAATCGAAATACTGAGTTGCGATGTGGCCTGATCATCCATCGCATCCAGCGCATTCTGGATCAGGTTTATCAGGATCTGGTGCACATAACCTTCATTATTCACCAAGGTCAATGACTCCGGGTAATACACCTGCAGTTCAGGCGGTTGCTGGGCAGCCTTGAGCACCCAGGACACCGCACGCTGCACCACCGATACCAGGTCGAAAGATTGTTTCTTGCTTTCCTGTGGGGTGGTGAATTTGCGCAGATTCTGCACGATTTCACTGACCCGTTCCGCTCCCTCCAGCGAGCCATCAACCAACGGCACGATATCCTGCATCATCGCATCGATACGTAAATCCTTGCGTAGGCGTTGGCTCTCCTGTTTGCTGATATCGCCGTGGATCGCATCGAGATAGGTCTGGAACTTTTGCTGGTAGGATTTCAGTGCATGCATGTTGGCAAACAGGAAACTAATGGGGTTATTCAGCTCATGTGCCACGCCCGCGACCAGGCGGCCCAGTGAGGCCATTTTTTCCGACTGGATCAACTGTAGCTGGGCGGTCTTGAGTTCTTCATGCGCCTTGTGTAGTTCGCTATAGGCCCGGCGTAGCTCGCCCAATGGACGACCGGTAATTACCAGTCCGGACAGGCGGTTCTTATGGTCAAAACGGGCGCTGCAATTGATCGCCATCGGTACCGGCTCCTGTTGATTGTTGACCAGGTCGACCTCGCAATCAATTAAGGAGCCAGAGCGGATATGTTCCGGAAATTCCGAGATCATGGGCAGGTGTTTCTCGCTGAATATCCGGTTTAGCGGTTCACCGGCAAGTTGCTCAGAGTCCATGCCGATGATGTCAACCAGGGCCTGGTTGACCTGTTGAATATGGCCATTGATATCGCAAACGATGAGGATATCCGATATCGATGAGATGACGCTTTCGATAAAGCGCTGGGCGTTTTCCAGCTCAGAATTTTTCTGTTCCAGTTCCACCTGGTAGTGCACCAGGTCGGCATAGATGCTGTCCATCTGCTGGATCACTTCTATCCACGCATGGTCTCCGGCGCGCTTGGCCTGCTGTCGGAGTTCGGTCGAAAGGCCGGCCTGGTCGGTAAGCGGGATAGCGGTGGAGGGATGGTCAGTCATGCGACATCATTGATGGCTTCGATGTTGGGGTTTTTTTCCAGGCCATAGCGCTCGAGCTTATTGCGTAAGCCGACTCGCGATAAGCCCAGTTCCTGTGCCGCCTGGGTCTTGTTCCAGCGCAAGCGAATCAGGGTTTCCTTGAGGATGCGCGCTTCCAGCGCCTCCACTCGTTCTTTCAGGGTTCCCTCGATCCCGGTCAGCATATCCATATCGGCCTGGGACTCTTCCGGGGTGGCATGCAGGATATGCGGAGACACCAGGTTGGAGCCCAGGTAATCCTCCTGGCCCAGTACCAGCATGCGCTTGATTTCATTTTGCATTTCCCGCACGTTGCCCGGCCATTGGTAAGATTCGAAGCAATGCAGGGCCTCTTCGCTGATGCCCTTGACCCGTTTGCCCAACTGCTCCATGGTCTGGTTGAGGATCGCGATCGCGAGTGGGGCGATATCCTGGCGCCGCTCGCGCAACGGAGGTACCTCGACCTCGAATGTGGCGAGGCGATAAAACAGGTCCTGGCGGAACTTACCGTTGCGTACATCTTCCTGCAGGTCGCGGTTGGTGGCCGCGATGACCCGAACGTCAATCGGGCGCCGCTGGTTACTGCCTAGTGGACGGATCTCTCCTTCCTGCAACACACGTAACAGTTTGACCTGGAACGCGGGCGAGGTTTCGCCGATTTCATCGAGGAATATGGTACCGCCATCGGCGCGTTCGAATAAGCCGATGCGGTCCTCTATCGCGCCAGTAAACGCACCACGCTTGTGGCCGAATAACTCGCTCTCGAGTAATTCATCCGGTAATGCGCCACAGTTTTCCGCCACGAACGGACGGTCCTGGCGCAGGCTGTTATAGTGCAGGGCACGTGCACAGAGTTCCTTACCGGTGCCGGATTCTCCGCTGAGCAATACATTGACATCATAAGGTGCCACATTGCGAATCAGGTTGCAGACCTCGTTCATACAGCTATCGGGGCTGCGCACGATGCCCTGGTCCCAGTCATAACGAGCCTTCAGTACCCGGCGCTTTTCGATCATCGCCTGCTCGATGGTGTCGGGTTTCAATTTGAGTTCAACCGCTAACTGCTCGTTTTCACGCTGCAGGCGAAACAAATCGACCGCGTTGTTGAGCTTGGTGATCAGTTCGTCCGGATGCCAGGGCTTGGTGATGTACTGGTAGATGCCGCCCTTGTTGACCGCGTCGATGATATCTTCGGCCTCGGTATAGCCCGAAATGATCATGCGCACGACATCCGGATAGTTGTCGCGTACCTTCTGCGAAAACTCGACGCCGGTCATTCCCGGCATCCGCTGATCGCATAATAAAACCTGGATCCATTGCTGTTGCAGGATCTTTTCCGCTTCCTCGGTATCGATCGCGGTATAGACGTCGAAGCGATCGCCCAGGATGCGCTCGATGGATTCCAATGAGCGCTGTTCGTCGTCGACTACGAGGATGCTGGGCCGGTTATTCATCAGGCTGATTCCTTGACCGCGCTGATGGCCGGCTTCGACTCGAAACCGATCAGGCGGCTCTGGCGTGCCAGTTGAATCCACTGGTACCAGTTATCCATGCCCTCGCCAGTTGTGGCTGACAGCTGCAACACCTGGATGCCGGGATTGACCCGGCGCGCATATTCGATGCATTGCTCGACATTGAAATCGAGATGAGGCAACAGGTCGATCTTGTTCAGCAATAACAGATCGGCGGCATGGAACATGTCCGGATACTTGATCGGTTTATCCTCGCCCTCGGTAATCGACAGAATCGCCACCTTGTGCGCCTCGCCCAGGTCGAAAGCGGCCGGGCACACCAGGTTGCCGACGTTCTCGATAAACAGCACCGAGCGTTCGGCCGGGTCCAGGTGGTCCACGGCATGACCGACCTGGTGGGCATCCAGATGACAGCCCTTGCCGGTGTTGATCTGGATCGCCGGCGCTCCGGTCTCGCGGATGCGTTCGGCATCGTTGCTGGTTTCCTGGTCG
Source organism: Gammaproteobacteria bacterium (assembly GCA_030066335.1). GTDB lineage: Bacteria > Pseudomonadota > Gammaproteobacteria > JACNJF01. The sequence goes on along the minus strand of JASJBV010000092.1, from coordinate 3,459 downwards.
CCTTCGATGACCGCTAGCGGGAATTCGCTTTTCAGATCGTTGAGGGTGCGGGTCAGTAAGGTGGTTTTACCGGAGCCGGGACTGGAAACCAGGTTCAGGGTCAGGATGCCCTGCTGTATGAAGCGGCTGCGATTGTGCTGGGCATATTCATTGTTCTTGCCAAGGATATCCTGCTCGATCTGCACCATTCGTGACTGGCTCATACCCGGGGCATGGGCGCGTGCCGGGCCCTGGCCATAGTGGTGGTGATCATGATTATGGGTATGATCGTCGGCATGGCCGTGATCGTGAGCATGGCTATGGCCATGGTCGTGACTATGATCATGCTTATGATCGTGATCATGTTCATGCATATTTTTACCCTCTATTCGAGATTCGCCTTCACCACATCCACAAGTCGTGCACATCACTCAACCTCCAGTTCTTTGATTCGCATTTCATCACCGCCGGTAACCTGTAACTGATAACTGCCACATTCCGGGCAGGCATCGAAGCGTTCGGTTACCGGTACGTTCTTACCACATTGCATACACCAGGCCGTGCCCGGGATATTGATAATATTCAGTTTGGCGCCATCGGCCAGGCTGTTGCGGGTCACCGCATCGAAGCTGAACAGCATCGCGTCCACTTCCACCCCGGCCAGGTCGCCGATTTCCAGCCACACGTTCTTGACCTGGCTGAAGCCCTGCTTCTGCGCCTCGGTCTGCATCACCTGCAGGATGCCTTCACATAAAGACATTTCATGCATCAGTGTACCCTCAATTCGAACCCCACGCAGGGGTCGATTGCGTTAATCATCAGGCGTGCCAGATACTCCAGTTGCGCATCGCTGCTGGCGTCGATATTCGCCAGGCTTTGCGCGATCAGCCCCTGCGGATGGAAATTCCATTCGGTCGGGGCCAGGATCTGGTAGCGGCTGATCTTGCCATCTTCCAGTTGCACCCGGTGAATCAGGCGTCCGCGCGCGGCCTCGGTCGAGGCCAGGCCATGGCCCGAAGCAGTTTCCTCAACCGGGTTGGTTTCGGCAGATCCGAGCCTGGCCAGCAAGTCTCTGAGCTGCTGTGGAATGCGCGCCAGTTCCACCAGGCGAGCAGCCTGGCGGGTCAACAATCCAATATGGAACTCACCGGCGAGCGCCCGGATCAGCGGCTGACGCAACTGGCGGATCAGGCAGCTGGTTTCGTAATGTTGCCCATGCCAGCGTGGATGGGCAATGAAATCATCGGCATCGGCGGCATCTAGCTGTGCGATCAGTTCCTGTCGGTCCAGTACTGGCAGCGTCGACAGATCGGCCACACCTTGAGAGCTCCAGCCACGATCGTAAATGATGACCAGGGCGCTGGCTGCCGGACCATCGTATTCGCGGGCCCACTGCATCAGTGCATTGATATCGTAAATCTTCAGCCAGTCCTTGCTGGGACGGTGAAAAACCGCCTGCTGTAAGGTCTGGTCAAGCTCATCGATTAAATAATTCAGTGCTGTGCGGTCAACCTGCAGCTGGCTGTCCAGGGTAAATGCATCACCATCGGCGAACAGGGCCTGTTTACAATCCGGGATCAGGCGGCCGAGCAAGGATAGCGCCTGCTCGTCCTGGTCCAGCTTGAACAGGCGAGGCCAGTCGACGAGGATACGGAACAGGTGCTCACGAGCGGTTTCCGTCAGCACCAGCATGTCGCGGGCGATCTCTTCAGCCGGGTGCGGACTGATTGCCATTTGGTCCTGGATTGCGCGCAGCGAGGTGCGCGCCTGGGCTACTCCGCAGATGTTGAACAACAACGGAATCAAGGATAAAGCCTCATCCGGGCTTTTGCCTACCATTACCCTGCTGGCCTGGACCGGGCGGGATGAACTGATATCTACCCGCTCAGCATCGCTGTTGTGCGGGTAGAGGTCGATATCGATCTGGCCTTCAATTGTATTCATGACTTATCGCTAAACATGCCACGCATCAACTGGCGCCGGCTGATTGGTTTTTGCAGCTTTTCACTGAGTGATGGTTGCTCCTGGATTTCGGCTGGCTCGACTGACTGGTTGTCACTTTCCTCAGCTTCAATACTGTCCCCGTGCCAGATTTGCGCCATCTGCTCGGGCCTGATGTGCGGTTCATCCTGGTTCTCAGTATTCATCAATTCCTGCATGATAATTTGCGCGGTTTCCACCGCGGTTTCGTCGCTGGCGAATTCAAACATCGGTGAGAACAGGCTGCACATTTGGTAGCTGCCGATATCGTCGCCCCTGCCGATGATAAATTCATAACGGCCGGACGGAAAAACATGGGTTTGCTTGCTCAACTCACGGAGCCCTGACCAGTCCTCGTTGTCACCAGGCAGTAACATCAGGTTCATGAACCAGGGGGTAACCAATACTCCCAGGTAATGCTGGTTCCAGGGCTGGAAGCCAATGGCGTGGACCTTGAGTTGGCGATTGACCATCGGCATATCCGACATGCGTTCGCGGTAAATACGGTTAAACACCGTTTCCAGTGTATCTATTTTTTGGTCCAGAGCATTGTTTGACATCAATAAAATCCCTGATTAACCCGGATATCTTATGAAGGCAACGAAGATCAGGGGAAAACTGGCGAACAAGGTTGGTTGATCGCTCGAAAAAGCATAGTCATTTCTATGGTTTGAGAGGGATCGGACAAGATTGGAAGTCAGTTTTTTCCTGATTTCGTTGAGGCGTAAACCGTAACCTGAATATGTTCCGGTGAAGTTGGTATTCTTGCTTAAATATTTGCGTAATCTTTTAATCATCTGAGCCGCCTTCGTAATATATCCGGGTTCACTCAACTACCATGAAGTCGATTTTTTTACCATCACATTGCGGGCAGGTCCAGTGCTCCGGTAACTGCGAAAACGGGGTGCCCGGAGGAATCTGCCAGTAATCATCGCCCTGGTCGGGTTCGTAGACGTACCAGCATATTTTACATTCCAGGCGGGTGTCGTCCTGGATTTTACTGCTGTCGCCACCGTAAGAGCCGGGTAAATGTGCGTTATTCGTCATCGCTCAATAAATGCTCAAAATTTCCTGCAGGCGCTGCGCGCTATCCTGGATATCTTCCTGCGAGGCACAGGCCACTTCCGGTACCGGGCTGATTTCCAGGGTATTCAGGATCAGGGTTTCCTGTGAGTTGAAGTATTGTACCCACCAGACGTTACGGGTCAGGGTACTGCTGATACGGCAGTTACCATAACCGCGGGACAGGATGATGATCGGACCGATACCGAGCTGGTCGGACAGGTAGGCCAGATCCTGTTCGGTATGCGGCAGCAGCGACAGGTTGATGATATGCGGTTCCGAGCCGGTCGGTCGCTGGGCCAGCCGATCATGGATTTCCGTAAGCAGCGGGGCCGCGTTGTAGACATCCTGCGGAATATCCAGTTGGCTGATATCGATATTGTCGACCGCGTCAGCAAAGGTCATCTCGCTGACCAGGCCGGGGACATCGGCCACTTC
>JASJBV010000219.1 GCA_030066335.1 Gammaproteobacteria bacterium | reverse complement strand
ACCAGCATCTCACCCAGTTCCCGCAGTTGGCCCAGGGGTACCGGTGAACCATTGATAAAGGCCTTGCTACGCCCGTTGCTGTGAATGACCCGGCGCAACAGGCAGGAATGATCATCGGCCAGTTCGTGCCGCTGGAGCCAGGCATTGGCATCGGCGATAGTCGTGGTATCGAAGCTGACACTGATATCGGCCTTGTCGCATCCGGCCTTGACACTGTTGCTGTCGGCACGGTCGCCGAGCACCAGTTGAATCGCATCCAGCAGAATCGACTTGCCGGCACCGGTTTCACCGGTCAATGCGGTCATACCCTGGGCGAATTCGATATCGGTTTGATCGATAATGGCAAAGTTATTGATGACAATCGATTCAAGCATAAGGCATCGGTCAGGGATTGCTGCTCCACTTCAGTTTGGCGCGCAGAATCTGGAAATAATCATAGCCGGCGGGATGCAACAGGGTCAGCTCCTTGGCATGGCGCTTGATGCAGACCTTGTCCTGGTGGCGCAGGATCGCGCGAGTGATACCGTCGAACGACACCTGGCCCTGCATATCACTGCGGCTCAGACGGATCTCGATCTCCTGCTGTGAGGGCAGCACGATAGGCCGGTTACTCAGGGTGTGTGGACAGATGGGCACCAGCGCCAGGGCCTCCAGTCCCGGGTACATGATCGGACCTCCACCGGACAGGGCATAGGCGGTGGAGCCGGTTGGCGTCGCCACGATAAGACCATCGGCGCGCTGTTTGTTAATCAGTTGCCCATCCGAAAATACCTCGAACTCGATCATGCTGATATTCTTGTGGCTGTGCAGGATCACATCATTGACCGCCAGGTGGCTGATCGGCTCTTCATCCTTGATGCAGATCCGGCCTTCGAGCAGGAAGCGCTTCTCGACGCTGTAGTGGCCCTGGAAAATCCCGTCCAGGTGCTGTTGCAAATCAACCATCGTCACATCGGCCAGAAAGCCCAGGCGGCCCAGGTTGATTCCGACCAGTGGGATCGCATGGTCCACCAGCAAACGCGCCGCCTTGAGCAGGGTGCCGTCACCACCAACCGACACCACCAAATCCGCCTCGGCAGCGATCTGTGCTACCTCGACCGCGGGATAATCGGGCAAAATATGAGCCTGGTCCAGGTAATGCACCATCAATTTGCCGTGGGCGGCAAGTGCCCGGCAAATGGCGGTGAGTTCTGCGACGTGGTCGGCGCTATCCTGGCGAATGATCAGGCCGATCGTGTTAAAAGAGGGGGTTAGCATGTTGTTGGTATTTTGTACTCTTTACTCTAGGGTTTATGCGTTTACAATTTCAGCCGTGATCAACAGATTATAATCCTGGCAAATGGCTGAATCCTATGAACTAGATGAACGTGCGCAGATCCTGCTGAGGTATCTGATCAAGTCGTATACCCGAGATGGACAACCGGTCGGTTCCAAGAGCCTGGCCCAGCAGGCCGGTATCGATGTGAGTTCCGCCACCATTCGCAATATCATGGCCAAGCTGGAGGACATGGGATTGGTCAATCAACCGCATACTTCAGCCGGGCGGGTGCCTACCGAGGCAGGCTACCGCTTTTTCATCGACAGTTTATTGGAAGTCAAGGATTTAGGGAAGTCGGCACAACAATCTCTATCCGACGCATTTACCGACGACAAAACCTCCACCGACCTGATTCAAACCGCGTCCAGTATGTTGTCGCAAATGACCCATCTGACCGGCCTGATCAGTGTCAGTCGACCCTCGCGGATTCTGATCCGCCATATCGAATTCATGAAGTTGTCGGACCGCCGGATCCTGGTCATCATGGTGATCAATTCCGACCAGGTGCATAACAAGGTCATCCATGTCGACCGGGATTATACCGATCTCGAATTGGCAGAAGCGGAAAAGCTGTTGAGTCGCTACCTGGTGGGCAGTAACTTCAACAGCGCCACCAAGCAGTTGCGCGTGGAAATCAAGCAGCACAAGGATGATGTTAATGAAATCCTGGAATCGGTGCTGCAGGTGATGGGCTCGGTCTGCGAGGAGGACAACCAGGATGCCTTGCTGATGGCCGGTGAATCCAATTTGCTGCAGTTCGCCGAACTGGCCGATATCAACAAATTGCGCGAGCTGTTCGAGCTATTCAATCAGAAACGTGACCTGCTGCACCTGTTGGAGGGTTGTACCGATGCCGAGGGCGTACAGATCTTTATCGGCAGCGAATCCGGCTTCACCGTATTGAGTGATTATTCGGTGATCGGAGCGCCCTATCAGATTAACGACGAAGTGGTCGGGGTGCTCGGTGTTATCGGTCCGACCCGCATTGCCTATGACCAGGTCATCCCCACCGTGGATCTCACCGCGCGATTGCTCAGTTCTGCCTTGAAAAGCCAGAAATAATCCGCATATTGCAGCAAAAATTTTCCCCAATTGACTTTCCAGGAGTGAAGCATGACGTCTGATAGCGATCAGATCCCTGAACAAGATAATGACAAACAGGCCGCAGCAGCTGCCGCGCAACAGCCAGAGCAAGCGCCAGCGGTCGATGCCGAGCAGGCAGATGCGGAGCAGCAGGTTTCCATCGAGGAGCTTGCGCAGGAATTGACCAAGGCCCAGGCCACGATCAAGGACTACTGGGACCAGATCATGCGTCTCAACGCGGAAATAGAAAACAATCGCAAACGCGCGCAGCGTGATATCGAGCATGCCCACAAATATGCGATATCCAACCTGATAGAGTCCCTGTTACCGGTGACCGACAGCATGGAGCTCGGCCTGAACGCCAGTCAGGCGGACAATGCGACCCTCGACAGTATCCGCGAGGGTATGACCATAACCCTGAACATGTTCATCCAAACGCTGGAGAAGAATGGGGTGCAGGCGGTTGATCCGGTGGGTGAAAAATTCAACCCGGAACACCACCAGGCCATGAGCATGATGGAAGATGCCGAGGCCAGTCCGAACACCGTGCTGACCGTGATGCAAAAGGGCTATTTGCTCAATGATCGGCTGGTAAGACCGGCGATGGTTGTGGTCAGCAAAGAAAAATCTTAAACAGTCTTGAAAGCACTTTAAAAGACCCTACTTCTGGTAGCAGTTATTAATAAACACAGAATTTTGGAGATTTACTATGGGTAAAATTATCGGGATTGACCTGGGTACCACCAATTCATGCGTCTCAGTAATGGAAGGTGACAAACCCAAGGTAATCGAAAACTCTGAAGGTGATCGTACCACCCCCTCTATCGTCGCATTCGCCGACGAAGGCGAGGTCCTGGTTGGCCAGCCGGCCAAGCGGCAGGCGGTCACCAACCCCAGGGACACCCTGTATGCGGTTAAACGCCTGATCGGTCGTCGTTATGATGAGGACGCGGTGCAAAAGGACATCGATCTGGTGCCCTATACCATTTTAAAGGCCGATAACGGTGACGCCTGGGTCGAAGCCAAGGGCAACAAGATGGCTCCGCCAGAAGTTTCTGCGCGCGTGTTGCAGAAGATGAAGAAAACCGCCGAAGAATATCTCGGCGAGGAAATCACCGAGGCCGTTATCACGGTCCCGGCTTACTTCAACGATTCCCAGCGCCAGGCAACCAAGGATGCCGGTAAGATCGCCGGTCTCGATGTCAAGCGGATCATCAACGAGCCTACCGCGGCCGCCCTGGCTTACGGCATGGACAAGGCCACCGGCGATAAAAAACTGGCGGTTTACGACCTCGGTGGTGGTACCTTCGATATCTCGATTATCGAAGTCGCTGAGATCGATGGCGAACACCAATTCGAAGTATTGTCCACCCATGGTGATACCTTCCTCGGTGGTGAAGATTTCGACCTGCGCCTGATTGATTACCTGGCCGATGAATTCAAGAAAGAGCAGGGCATGGACCTGCGCGGTGATCCGCTGGCGATGCAGCGTCTGAAAGAAGCCGCGGAAAAAGCCAAGATCGAGCTGTCGTCCAGTGCCCAGACCGATGTCAACCTGCCGTACATCACCGCAGATGCCAGCGGTCCCAAACATCTGAATCTCAAGATTACCCGGGCCAAGCTGGAATCCCTGGTCGACGACCTGATCGCGCGTACCATCGATCCCCTCAAGGTCGCGCTGGATGATGCCGGCCTGTCGGTATCCGAGGTTGACGAGGTCATCCTGGTCGGTGGCCAGACCCGCATGCCCAAGGTACAGGAAGTGGTCAAGGACTTCTTCGGTAAGGAAGCGCGCAAGGACGTCAATCCGGATGAAGCGGTAGCTACCGGTGCGGCGATCCAGGGTGGTGTATTGGGTGGTGACGTCAAGGACGTACTGCTGCTCGACGTGACTCCGTTGTCGCTCGGTATCGAGACTCTCGGTGGGGTCATGACCAAATTGATCGAGAAGAACACCACGATCCCGACCAAGGCTTCGCAGACCTTCTCCACCGCCGAAGACAACCAGACCGCGGTTACCGTGCATGTCCTGCAGGGTGAACGTGAGGTGGCGACAGCGAACAAGTCACTGGGCCGTTTCGACTTGTCGGATATCCCACCGGCACCGCGCGGGGTACCGCAGATCGAGGTTACCTTCGACATCGATGCCAACGGTATTCTGCATGTCTCGGCCAAAGACAAGGCCACCGGTAAGGAACAGAAGATCGTGATCAAGGCCTCGTCCGGTCTGTCTGATGACGAGATCGAAAAAATGGTCAAGGATGCCGAGGCGCATGCCGATGAAGACCGCAAGGTGCGCGAGCTGGTAGAAGTTCGCAACCAGGCCGATGCGATGATCCATGCGACCGAGAAATCGCTGAAAGATCTCGGCGAGCAGGTGGAAGACAGCGATAAACAGGCCATCGAAACCGCCATCGAAGAGTTGAAGAAGTCGCTGGAAGGCAGTGACAAGGCCGATATCGAAGCCAAGACCCAGGCCCTGGCCGAGGCTTCCGGTAAACTGGCGGAGAAAGCTTATGCCGCCCATGCGGGTGATGCCGATGTAGCCAATGCGCAATCGACGGCCGATGCCAATAGCGCGGATGCCGGCGATGATGTAGTCGACGCCGAGTTTGAAGAAGTCAAAGACGACGACAAAAAATAAGCATAGGCTATTAAGGCTAGCACGCATGAAATGTACGTCCCATCCGGGACGTGCATTTGTTGTTTCTGGAACTGAATGATGTCACAACGAGATTACTACGAAGTCCTTGGGGTCGACAAGACCGCCTCTGATGCGGACTTGAAGAAAGCTTTTCGTCGACTGGCGATGAAGTATCATCCCGATCGTAATACCGATGGCGATGAAGAGACCGAGCATAAATTCAAGGAAGCCAAGGAGGCCTACGAGGTACTCAGTGATCCGCAGAAACGCGCAGCCTATGACCAGTTTGGACATGCCGGGGTCAATCAGCAGGCCGGTGCCGGTGGTTTCGGCGGCGGTGGTTTCGGCGATGCCTTCAGTGATATCTTTGGCGATATCTTCGGTGGCGGCCGCCAGCGCGTACGCAAGGGTGCCGACCTTCAATACAATCTCGAGCTGAGCCTGGAAGATGCGGTAGCCGGCACCACGGTCAAGATCAAGGTACCGACCCACAAGACCTGCACCGATTGTGCCGGCAGCGG
>JASJBV010000218.1 GCA_030066335.1 Gammaproteobacteria bacterium | reverse complement strand
GACCCCATGGCCAGGAAACTGGATCGATCAGTTTCCAGTTACCGGGTCAACAGCCCTCGTGAACCCAAAGAACGTTTGGAGAAACCTTTCTGATGTTGGATTTAATCAAGGACTTGTGGGATTTCATGAAAACCCGTAAAAAATTCTGGCTGGCGCCGTTAATTATCATCCTGTTGATGCTGGGTGCGTTGCTGGTCCTGACCCAGGGCTCCGCGGTAGCCCCGTTTATCTACACCCTGTTCTGATCACAACCCGTCAACATCATGATTGGCAGAATCTTCAAGCAGCTATTGTTTGCGTCGATTACGGTCATTATTTCCGTGGTCGTGCTGGACCTGGTGCTGAATGGCGCCGCCAGGGTCGTGCCGAAGATCGATGATGTCACCTCCATCATCAAGGCAAAAATCCCGGATGACAAACTGGGCAAGCGCCCCAACCCTCGCTACCCGGGACATGATGCCAATGGTTTCAGGAATCCAACGGTACCGGAGCGGGCCACGGTGGTGGCACTGGGTGATTCGCACACCTACGGCAGCGGTGTCGCATCGGCAGAATCCTGGCCCAAGGTGCTGGAACAGCTGGCCGGCGAACCCGTTTACAACATGGGTCTGGGCGGTTATGGGGCTCTGCACAGCAGGTTGCTGTGGGATGAAGCGATGCAGTTCCAACCGGATATCGTCATCGACGGCATCTATGCCGGCAACGACCTGTATGACGCGTTTTCCCTGGTCTACAACCAGAACAAGGCCACCGATTATAAAAATCCGGACCAGGCAACCATCGATAGCATCCTGCAGGCCGAAGCGGTTGAACCGATCGGCGAGTACGTCGGCAAAATGTATCGTCGAGGCAGAGTCAAATCACAGCGCTACCGCGCGGTTAAAGCCTGGCTGGAAGACAATTCCAGGGTCTATGGCATTTTAAAACGTTTCCAGCTTGAACTGCGTCAGATCAGGGATAGGAATAAACCCAAAACCCCGAGCACCCCGGAAAAACGCTGGGCCAAGGCGCAGAAGTTTGCCAACAAATTCCCGGATTATGCGCAGGAGTTCTCGGATGGCACGCGTAAGACGATATTTACCGCGGAATACCGCCTGGCCGCGCTCAATCTCGAAGACCCCAGAATCATCGAGGGCCAGCGCATCACCTACGAGGCGGTCAAACAGATGGATCAACTGGCCAGGGCGAACGGCATCCGCTACATCGTGCTCTTCATCCCCAGCAAGGAGCTGGTGTTCGCCGAGGCGGCAAAAGATCTCGACTCGGATAATTACCACCAGCTGGTCCGCTATGAACAGCAGTTCTGGCAGGAAACCAGGCAATTCCTCGAACAACAGGCTATCGAGTATGTCGATGGCCTGGCCCCGCTGCGCCAGCAACTCGAAACCGGCCCGCAATCCTACAAGGTCAATCACAACGGCCACCCCAATGCATACGGACAACAGGCGCTGGCCGAGTCTCTGCATCGATTCCTGAATAGATAAGTTAACAGAAAAAATGATGCCGGCATCCAGCATACGCCCAAGCTGTTCTGTCTGATTTAAGCCGCTTAATGAGCGAGCGAGCTGCCCTGGCATTCCTCGACGAACAGGTCGTATAACAACTGCGCATTGGCAGACAGCGAACGCCCGCTGCGGCGTATGCCGCCGAGACTCCGGCTTATCTCGGGTTGAACGAGTGGCAGGGCGACAATCTGAGAGTCTTTAGCCACGGGGATTGCCGATGCCGGCAGAATCGCCACCCCGATATCCATTCTGACCAGTTCCAGAATGGTCGTCGAGTAACGGGCCTGATAGGACCAGTTCAGAAATTGCTTGCTGCGCGCGAGCGTGGTATCGATCAACAGGCGGTTGCCCCCACCCTTTTGCGGCACGATCAGCGATTGATCAGCGAGTTCACTCCAGCGCAGTTGCCGTTGCCCGGCGAGCCTGTGATCCCGGTGCATCGCGGCAACGAATTTATCATCGAGAAAAAAGTCGAACTCCAGACCCGGCTCCTGGATGCCGATAAAACCAATACCGAAATCAGCCTCGCCGGTCGCCACCGCCTCGTTGACATCTCCGGCAAAAAAATCAAGGATATTGACCCGTACCTGGTTCGCTTCTGCTTTGAATCGACTCAATACGCGCGGCAACAGGTCGTTGGTCAAGGTCGGGATGGTGGCAAAGTTGACGACTTCATTGCGTTGATACTGGTAGCGCAGGGTGCTGTCACCCAGGGCATGCATGGCCTCGGTCGCATCACTGAGCATGGCCCGAGCCCTGGCCTCGAAGTCGCGGGCCGCCAGGGTTGGCCGCAGACTGCGTGTCGTCCGTTCGAATAATTCAACGCCCAGGGCTGATTCGAGCTTCTGGATGCGACGCGTGACCGCCGATTGAGAAATCGCCAGCTGGCTGGCCGCCCGATGAAACGACAGGGTTTCCGCCACCGCCAGAAAGGCTTCGAGATCGGCAAAATCAAAATTAATGCGCATTACGCAATAATAATTTCAATATTTACGTTTTACAAATTTATCTGGATCACCCAGGATACCGATAACTACTGGAACCATGGCAAACGCAATGCAACAACACGACATCGTTATCATCGGTGGTGGCAATGCCGCGCTTTGTGCTGCGATTACCGCGGCAGAGAATGGCGCCAGCGTACTGATCCTGGAATCAGCACCGAAGCCTTATCGCGGCGGCAATTCGCGTCACACCCGCAATTTTCGCTGCATGCACGAAGCGCCAGTTTCGGTGCTGGTCGATGCATACAGCGAACAGGAATATTTCGAGGATTTACTCAAGGTAACCGGTGGCAACACCGACGAGGAACTGGCACGACTGGCGATCCGGGAATCACAAAACTGCCTGCCCTGGATGCAGGCCCACGGCGTGCACTTCCAGCCTTCCCTGTCCGGGACCCTGTCGCTGGCCCGTACCAACGCGTTCTTTCTCGGCGGAGGCAAGTCATTGGTCAATGCTTACTATCGCCTCGCCGAATCCCTCGGGGTCGAAGTCCGCTATGAGGCACCGGTCACCCATGTCGAGATCGAGGGCAGCCAGGTAATCCGGGTTGATTTCGACTACCAGGGTGAAGCCTGCAGTGTCAGCCCCAAAGCGGTGGTGGTTGCCTCCGGCGGTTTTCAGGCCGACCGCGAATGGCTGGCCCGGGCCTGGGGACCGTCGGCGAAAAACTTCCTGATCCGCGGTACCCCGTTTAACCGTGGCGTCGTTCTCAAGGACCTGCTCGACCAGGGCATTCAATCGGTCGGCGATCCGACCCAATGTCATGCGGTTGCGATTGACGGCCGGGCGCCACTTTACGACGGCGGTATAGTTACCCGACTGGACTGCGTCCCCTTTTCTATCGTGGTCAACAAAAACGCCGAGCGTTTTTACAACGAGGGTGAAGACGTCTGGCCGAAACGCTATGCGATCTGGGGCAGACTGGTGGCCAACCAGCCAGACCAGGTCGGCTATGTGATTATCGATTCCAAATCCCTGGAATTATTCATGCCGTCGGTGTTTCCGCCGACGGTAGCCGACAGTATCGAGGAGCTGGCCGAGAAGCTCGAGCTGCCGGCCGCCAAGCTGCAACAGACCATCAGCGAATTCAATAATGCCTGTGCTGAGGGCAAGTTCCATCCGACCGAACTGGACGGACTGTCAACCACCGGCCTGGAACCCCCCAAGACCAATTGGGCAAGGCCCATTTGTGATCCACCATTCTACGGGTATACCCTGCGCCCCGGGGTTACCTTTACCTACCTGGGTTTCAAGGTGGATAAAAACGCGCGCGTGCAGGGCGCGGAAGCACCGATGGAGAACCTGTGGGCGGCGGGTGAAACCATGGCCGGATCTATTCTCGGCCAAGGCTACCTGGCCGGTTTCGGGATGACCATTGGCACCGTTTTTGGCCGGATTGCCGGCAGAGAGGCAAGCAATCATGTTAAGTGAATCCATCCAGGAAGCCCGGCGCCAGCTGGAAATCTGTAATGCCTGCCGTTACTGCGAGGGCTATTGCAGCGTGTTCCCGGCGGTGCACAGTCGCCGGGCTTTCGATGACGTGACCGTTACCCATCTGGCCAATCTGTGTCACAACTGCCGGGGTTGTTATTACGCCTGCCAGTACACCGAACCCCATGAATTTGCGTTGAACCTGCCGGCAGCGCTGGCCAATGTCAGGCAGCAAAGCTGGCAGGACTACACCTGGCCGATCAGCCTGTCCAGGGCCTTTCATCGTAGCGGGGTGGCCATTGTGCTCGCAACCATCGCCGGTCTGATCGTGCTGATGCTGGCGATCCACCAACTGGGATCATGGCAGGGTGAGGGCTTTTACGGGGTTCTGTCGCATAACGCGATGGTGTCGATATTTTTACCCGCGTTCCTGTTGCCGATCCTGGTGATTGCCGTCTCGATCCGCAAATACTGGCGAGCCAGTCATGCCGGCCATACCCGTGGTGCGGCCATCACCGAAACGATTTCGTCGGCAGCGACCATGAACAATCTCGCCGGTGGGCACGGAGAAGGCTGCAACTTCGAAGACGAGGACCGTTATTCCAACACTCGCCGCTGGATGCACCAGGCCACGCTGTATGGATTTCTGCTGTGCTTTGCATCAACCAGCGTGGCCATCCTGATGCACTATTTCCTCAACATGCCGGCACCCTACCCGCTGTTTTCATTGCCCAAGCTGTTCGGTGTATCGGGTGGCCTGTTGCTCTGTGCCGGTACCGCAGGGCTTGCTTACCTGAAACTGAAAGCAGACCGTAACCTGGGTGCCGCCTCCGCCTGGGGTGGTGAAATGGGGTTTGTCTTGTTGTTGTTCGTGGTCAGCGCGTCCGGCCTCGCCCTCTACGGGTTCGGTGATACCGCGGCCTTGCAGGCGCTGCTGGTAATCCACCTGGGTGCGGTGTTCGCCTTCTTCCTGTTAATGCCCTACACCAAGATGATGCATGGCTTCTTCCGGCTGGCGGCCTTACTCAAAGACCGAAACGAGAGACTCAGCCGGTCAACCTGAGGCATCTGAGTCCAGAAAATGCTCAAAAATCAGGCGGAGAGTGAAAAATAAAACTCGGCACCTTGGCCGGGTTTGGCTTCGGCCCAGATACGCCCGCCGTGACGGCTAACGATGCGGTGCGCAGTTGCCAGGCCAACACCCGTACCTTCAAATTGATCGCTGGCATGCAGGCGTTGAAACGGCTTGAATAGCTGCCCCATATGTGCCGAGTCAAAACCAGCACCATTATCGCGTACCCGGTAAATGACCTCTGGCTGCCCTGCTACCTGGCTAAACTCGATATGCGCCTGCGCTTCAAGTCGGGTAAATTTCCAGGCATTGCCCAGCAGGTTATAGAGTAACTGTTGTAACAGTTGCGGATCCCCCTGACTACTCAGACCGGGCTCGATATCCACCTTAACCACCCGTTCTGGCTCCTCATGCTGCAGTTGTTGTATGACATCGTCAGCGATTTTGCTTA
>JASJBV010000217.1 GCA_030066335.1 Gammaproteobacteria bacterium | reverse complement strand
TGGCAAGACTGGAGCCGGTGTTTGTTGGTGGTGTCATGGTCAGCAATGCCACGCTGCATAACATGGATGAAATCCAGCGCAAGGATATACGAATCGGGGACAGTGTCATCGTCAGACGTGCCGGCGACGTAATTCCTGAAGTGGTTTCAGCGGTTACCGCACACAGGAAGTCTGAACTAAAAAAGATTGAAATGCCGACGGTTTGTCCTGTGTGTGGCAGTGCAGTCAGACGGGAGGAAGGGCAGGCGGCCTATCGTTGCAGCGGAGGTCTGATTTGTGCGGCGCAAAGAAAGCAGGCAATTATCCATTATGCCTCTCGAAAAGCGATGGATATTGAAGGTCTGGGTGACAAACTGGTTGAGCAACTGGTCGATGCCGACATGATGGAGTCAGTTGCCGATCTTTATGACCTGAGCCTGGAGCAACTAGCTTCTATGGAGCGCATGGCCGAGAAATCGGCCAGTAATCTGCTGCAAGCACTGGATAGCAGTAAACAGACGACCTTGCCCCGGTTTTTGTATGCGCTGGGTATTCGAGAGGTGGGAGAGGCGACAGCAGAATCACTGGCAGAGCATTTTGGTAGCCTGCAGGCAGTGATGGATGCTGATGTCGAAATGTTGCAGCAGGTAAACGACGTTGGCCCTGTCGTTGCTGAGAGTGTTTATCGTTTTTTTGCCGAGCCAAACAATCGCAGCATCGTGCAGTCGTTGCAGGATCACGGGGTAAGTTGGCCGGCACCGCAGACAGCAAGTTCACAAGGTAGCGACGAACTCCTGGGCAACACTTATGTAATAACCGGAACGCTTGAGGGTTATACAAGAGACCAGGCTGCCGCGCTGCTGAAGGCAAGGGGAGCCAAGGTCAGCGGCAGTGTTTCGAAAAAAACCACCGCAGTGATCGCCGGTGAAAACCCGGGTTCCAAGGTAACCAAGGCCGAGTCATTGGGTGTGGCAATACTGGATTTACCTTCTTTTTTACAACTTGTCGGTGAGATATGAACCTGGGCGATGAGCAAGAACTGGATAACCTGAAAAAGTATACTTTCGCGGTGTATATTCTTCAGGCGCTCTCCTTTGTAACACTGTTTAGTGGCGTATTCGGCATTATCGTTAATTACATCAAGTACGATGACATTCGTGGCACCTGGCTACAGTCACACTTCGATTGGCAGAAGGCCACTTTCTGGTGGTCACTAACGTGGTTAGTGATTGGCTACCTCACCCTATTTATTTGGATTGGAGCCCTTATCTGGGGGATTCTTACTTTCTGGGCCATTTATCGCATTGCCAAGGGCTGGATTTATCTGGTCGATGGCAAGCAAATGTATGCGGATTAAAATCTCGGCTAAAGGAACGGCGTAATTTCCGAAACGCTTAATGATAATCGGAGGATTTATGATCCTCGTCATGCCGGCGAAGGCCGGCATCCATTTCAAATCTGGCAATCCTGCCCAATGGATAACGGCCTTCGCCGGTATGACAAAACTTTTTATTCGAGGAATTTAATCTGAAAATTACTACGCGAAGGCGGGAATCCATTGATAAAATGACGCTATCCGTAAAATGGATTCCCGTACCGGATCAAGTCCGGCACAGGCTCTGCGCGGGAATGACAGTTATTTATCACTAACAAATTAATTTCATAACATGACTGAATCAGAATTCAACGAACTGGCCGAGGCGACGATGATTGCGATCGAAGAGGCCATCGATAATTCCGGGGCCGATATCGAATACGACAATGTCAGTGAGATCCTGACCCTGGAATTCGACAACGGCAGCCAGATCATCATCAATAAGCAGACCCCGTTAACCCAGATCTGGGTCGCGGCCCGCGCCGGTGGTTTTCACTTTGACTATGATGACGCCAGCCAGAGCTGGCGCCTGGACAGTGATCCCGGGCAGGAGTTGTTTGCCTGCCTGAGCCAATACTGCTCGCAGCAGGCGGGTGAGGCAGTCGAGTTGACGCAATAGTCGGCGGCCCAGGCGCATTGACAAGGACCATGCCTTGAGTGAACAAGCGAAAAATCGTCTGTTAAAAACCGTCAAGATCCTTGCCGGGCTGGGGGTGATCATGGTGCTACTGGTGTTGCTGGATTTTACCTTCAATTTCAGCAAACCCGATAAACAGTATCGCTACAATCTGCCCGAGCTGAAGTGGAATCAGCCGGTTCTGTTGAGTTCGGACAACCTGTTGATCGTGGTCGCACGTTACGACAAGAACACGCTCGCCGGCCTGAGCAAGCAGGGCAGGCTGGGGCGAATTTCCGAATCTTTTACCCAGCAACAACCGCGGGTGGATACCGCTGGCTTCTTCGTGGCCAGGGCTTATGGCACCGATATGGGCTGTCCGCTCGAAATCCAAGCCGATGGTTTTGCTGAATCCTGCAGCAATGCGCGCTATGACCTGCTCGGAAGGTCGCTGGAAAAACAACGCTACCCCGATCTGAAAATACCGGAGTATACTCTGAGCCGGGAATTTAAACTGCTTACGATTGAATAGATTATGCCTTCCTTCGATACCGTGTCCGAGATTGATCACCATGAACTGACCAACGCCGTTGACCAGGCCAATCGGGAGATCGGCAATCGTTACGATTTCAAGGGCTCCGGCGCCAGGATCGAGCTGACCGAAAACGAAATGGTGATGCATGCGCAAAGCAAGTTTCAACTGCAGCAGATGTTGCCGGTGTTGATCCAAAAAATGTCGCGGCGGGGCCTGGATATCAACTGCCTGAAATCCGGCGATGCGGTCGAGGCCGCGAAAACGGCCAAACAGCCGGTGTCGATTCAGGAAGGTATCGACAAGGAAATGGCGAAAAAAATCGTCAAGTTGTTAAAGGATTCCAAGCTCAAAGTTCAGGCCCAGATCCAGGGTGAGCAGGTTCGGGTCAACGGCAAGAAACGCGACGATCTGCAGCAGGCTATCCAGTTGTTGAAACAGAGTGAGCTGGGGATCCCGCTCCAATTCATCAATTTCCGCGATTAATCACCAGTCTCAAACCTGCCCGCCAGCGCTGATGCCGGTTAATGCGGTGTCAGGTAGACATCAAAACGGATCGACTTCTCGCGGTAAACGAGATCCGGTTTATTGTCATTGATCGCGGGCGCGTGCAGCGGCCGTTTCACCACTACCCGTTTGCCGGCCTTCAGCAAAGCCAACCTGAACAGCTCATCGATGTCCAGGTTGGTGGTCAACAGCTGCAGAATCTGCAGATCCTTGCCCGGCCTGGCCGTGGATTTATGCGCGGGAAACATCGGGTCCAGGTATAAACAGTCCGCGCATAGGCCTTCTGCACGCTGCAGGTAGTCCAGGCTGTTACTGCGGAGCAGCTGCAAATGCTGAAATACATCATCCCGGCTATCCGCTTGCGCTACCTGTAACAGGTAATCGAGGCAGGCATGGAGCAGCGGGTTTTGCTCCAGCATCGTCAGTTGCTGGCCGTGGCTGGCCAGGATGAAACTGTCTTTGCCCCAACCCGCGGTTAGATCCAAAACCGACTGGATATCGCGTTTTTTACTATTGCAGGCTTTAAGCAAGGCCTGGTTCTTTTGGCGTGCACGCTGCTGCAGCCTGCTGGAACTGAAAGAGTGACGGAAACAGGTATGCTGGCGATCGATGTCGCTGCAGAATTCCAGCTCCTGATCTTCGATCGTCAGCAGCAGATCCGCTGCCAGGGCATAATCCCCCAGTTGTTCCAGCAGGCGCCTGGAAGCCTGCTTGTGGTAATGACTGTGATTGGCGATCTTCAGCATGCAGTTGATGGCTTGCCCGGTACTGGCAGCGCAAGCCTAATAATGCGGGGGCTTCTCATCGATGATCGGTGCTTGCGGAACCTGTTTCTTCAGTTCCTTTATCTGCAGCCTGAGCAGGTCGAGTTGTTGAGTGAGCTCCAGGATATCCCGACTCTGACGGGTGATGACTGAGTTCAGGGTTTCGATCGTATACTCCTGCTCGGATAACATTATTTCTAGGCGATCAATTCTTGCGTTATTATCGGCGGCATTCATCTTGTCATCTCACGGTTGCTGCTGGCGATTTTAGCAAACTGTGGTGGCAAATAAACCCAGGTCATGTTTTACGCGATAAAGATCAACCATGCCGGAAATTTTGTTAATTGTTGCACTGTTTTTTGTCCTGAAATTTTGGTATCAAAGTATGAAGAGCCGCGAGCAAGCGGTGGCTGCGGCAAAAAGGGCCTGTAGTCAAATTAATGTGCAATTACTGGATGATACGGTGGAAATGATTCGTTTGCGTTTATGTCGCACAAATTCAGGAACTGTGGCATTATGCCGCTTGTACAGCTTTGATTTTTCGATGGACGGCGAGCAGCGGCACACGGGTACGATCAGTATGCGAGGCAGGGAAATCATCGACGTTGTACTGGATATAGATCAGGTCACCGCCATACAATAAAAGGAGCATAGAGGGGAAGCATGTCAGAATCCAAGATTCATACGATTAAAGAGATTGCGCAAAGGATTTCGCAAGAGGATGATCGCCGTTCGCGGTTGTCACACACCATCAACGAATTGCTGGATGAGCGCCACCAGGTTTTAGTGGGTTTTTGTGAACTGGCTGCGATGGAAGCGGCTAAATCCCCGCTCGATGAGACCCTGCCCAAATTGAGAACCTTCATGCAGGACCTGGTCGATTACACCGCGCTGGGTCATTTTGAAATCTACCAGCGCATTATGGATGGCAAGGAGCGCCGCGCGTCGATTCAGGCCCTGGCCCACGATGTTTATCCGGTTATTTCCCGCACCACCGATTACTTCGTCGAGTTCAATGATAAATACGACGGTGCCGACGATGATGACAGCCTGTTGCCGTTGGCGGAGGATTTATCCCTGGTCGGCGAGGCGATGGCTTCACGCATCGAGAAGGAAGACATGTTGCTCAGGGAAATGAGTAACCAGATCCTGTTCAAGAAAAACTAACCGGCGTTTTCCTCTTGCTTTACCGCGGGCAGGGCCAGTAACCAGGCCAGCCAGCCCAGGATAAACAGCGTACCTCCCACCGGCGTGATCATCGCCAGCTGCCTGACCCCGGTCAACAACATCAGGTACAGGCTGCCGGAAAACAACAGAATCCCGACGAACAGGCAGAGTCCGCTCAGCTTGAGCAACCGATGTGGCGTTTTGGGTTCAGACCAGATGCCCAGACCCAGTAATCCCAGCGCATGATAAAACAGGTAGTCGGTGGCGGTTTGCCAGACTTCGAGTTGAGCGCTGGCCAGATACTGCGCCAGGCCATGGGCACCGAAAGCACCGAGGATGACACCGCAGAGCAGCAAAACCAGGCCGCTGCGCAGGCACAGTCCCGGCGTCATGGATTGACCTGGTTTTTAATCGCGTGGTTCAGGTAATCCTGGATATTGGCAGCGGTGCCATCGACCAGGCGCTGCCGGGCCTGGATCGTGCCCCAGGCATTGTGCGGGGTGACGATCAATTGCGGCAGTTGGGCG
>JASJBV010000091.1 GCA_030066335.1 Gammaproteobacteria bacterium | reverse complement strand
CCCCGTTTTTTGCCGGCACCTATTTTCCGCCGGTTGATCGTTACGGCATGCGCTCTTTCAAATCGATCCTGCAGGCCGTGCATAATGCCTATCGTGACCGACGTGAGGATATCGAACAGCAGAATCAGAGTCTGCGTGATCACCTGCAGCAGATCGGTCAGCCGCAATCGCATCGGGCCGAGCTGACCGGAGAACTGTTCGCGGCGATGTCGCAGCAGCTGCTCGAGGAATATGATCGTAAACATGGTGGTTTCACCCCCAAGCCCAAGTTTCCGCATGCCTACTTCATTGAATTCTGTCTGCGCCACTATGCCCGGCATGGGGAAAATCAACGCGAGTTGCTCGAGGCCGGTTTGTTCAGCCTGCGCAAGATGGCACTGGGTGGTTTATTCGACCAGATCGGCGGCGGCTTTTGCCGATATTCTACCGATGAGCAATGGATGATCCCGCATTTCGAAAAGATGCTGTACGACAACGGCCAGCTGCTGCCCGTGTATGCCTGGGCCAATCAGCTGCAGCGGGATGAAGATTTTGCACGTGCATTGACCCTGACCGCTGACTGGTTGATGCGGGAGATGCAGTCAGTCGAGGGTGGTTACTTTTCGGCCCAGGATGCGGATTCTGAGGGTGAGGAGGGGCGCTTCTATGTATGGACGCCCGAGGAAGTGGCCGGGGTGCTGTCGGCACAGGATTATGCAATTTATGCCCAGGTTTACGGGCTTGACCGATCAGCTAATTTCGAGGGTCGCTGGTATCCGCATACCTTCCAGGAGTCGGCGCAAGTTGCTGACAACATGGGTCTGAGTGAGCTACAGATACGCCAATCGCTGGAAACGGCAAGGCAGCAATTGTTGCCGCTAAGATCCCAGCGTATCCGCCCGGGAACCGATGACAAGGTCTTGACTTCATGGAACGCGTTGATGATTCGCGGGATGTTGATTACCGCACGCTCGCTGGGGCGTCCACAGTATGCAGACTCGGCCATGCGGGCCCTCGATTTCATTCGCAGCAATATGTGGCAACAGGGCAGATTGCTGGCAAGCTGGAAGGACGGTACGGCCAATCTCAATGCCTACCTCGATGATTATGCCTATTTGCTGCTGGCAGCCATCGAGGCATTGCAGGCACGATGGGACAACGCGTTATTCGAGTGGTGCCTGGAATTGGCCGATAGCCTGATCGAGCGGTTTGCCAATGAGCAAGGCGGGGGGTTTTATTTCACCAGTCATGATCACGAAAAACTGATCATGCGCAGCCAGGGGTTCAATGACGATGCAATGCCGTCGGGTAATGCGATCGCGGCCCAGGCATTGTATTACCTGGGATATTTATCCGGGGAAACCCGCTACCTGGATTATGCCGAACGCACCATCGATGCGGTATCGATGCAGATAGCGCAACAGCCGATGGCCTATGCGGCCATGTTCAATCCGGTCGGTATTCGCCTGCACTCTGCCACCATTATCATCCTGCGTGGCCCGCAGCCGGAGCTACAGCAATGGCGACTGGAACTGGATCAATTCTACCGGCCGGATGTGTTGTGCTTCGATATCGATAGTGAGCTTGATGTTATAGCGCAACTTGAGGATAAACAACCATTGGATGGCGGTGTGACCGCCTATGTCTGCCAGGGTATGAGTTGCCTGCCACCGGTCACCCGGTTGGCGGAATTAAAGCAATTAATCGAACAGAACAATGGCGTGCCGGATCAGGGCTGAAACTCTGCATAAAACACGAAACCCTGGCTATTCGCGACCAGTTTCAACTGGGTTCCGCTGAGGATTTTGCTGACACTGGCGTAGCCGTCGTACTGGCCGTTCAGTTCATTACAGTTCCCAACTTGCATCGATACGTCATACACATTGATGTTGTTATCCAGGATCGAAACCTGGCCGGACAGACTGCAGTCATTACCGGGGTTGCCTGTTTGCACACTGCCACTGAAGCTGCCGTTGCTGGCGATATTGATTGTCGTTGTCTGCCCCAGGTTATCGGTAGCCGACCAATTACCGTCTACCAGGGGCAGCGATGAAGGGGTGTTGAAGACATTGCTGAAGGCCACTCTAATCGAACCCTGGTCGCCGGTCGTATCCTGGTAACTGGCATTGATGCTGTTAGTGTTGATTTGACTGGTCACCAGGGTGGTTTCGATATTGGTGCTGCTACCGAAAAAACGGTTGGTGTAGGTGGTAGCGCCCAGGGTACTTATAATCGAACCGGTGATTTCGTAACTATTGATGCTGGCCTCGATATTGTCACAAATATTGGTGGTGGAGCCGATATCAATGTTGCTGCCATTATCGCCGATAAAAAAAAGGTCCCCAGCATAGATGATGCTCGAAACCTGGAAGGGGAATTTAAAATCGGAGTCGATATCGCCATTCCATATGCCGTTCAACACCGAATCATCCAGGTAGGTACAGCCATCGTCGGTGTCACTTGAACATCCGGTCAGCAGGATAGCGAACATCAGGGTCGGCAACGCCAGGTAACGTATGGCCGGATTGCTTGGTTGGTTGATGGTCATGGTCACATTGTGATCGATTCAAGGCAATAATGACAGTATTGTAGTAAAGTGACCGTGATTAAAGTGATTAAAGGAGTTGGTGATGGCTTCAGCGGCACGATTTGTGAGATCAGTGATGACCGCCGCGATCCTGAGTTATTCGGCCTTAACCGCTCATGCCAACAAGCCGGCGGAGGTCATCTGTTATGTTGACGGAACCGATGATCTGTTCAAGGTTTATCCGCGCCAGCTGGTATTCGAAAGTGATCGTTTTGCCATCTACCAGTTGATCGATGGCCTGACCCTGCTGGTGATCAATAAACAGACCCGGCGCTTCAACCGGCTGTCCAATCTGAACCTGTTGCCCGAGTCCACGCTGGACCCGGAGATGCCGCCCGAGCCATATCAATATTTTACCGGCCAGTGCCAGTAGGCGTTTTTCAGTTGGTGTAGCGCTAGACAGGCATTCCTGCCGAGGGTAGTCTCGATATCTGCCAGACAGATCGGGGATAACATATCAGGAAAGGTGCATCATGCTGACTTGCTCAAAATTTCATGCTCATATTTTGTGGCTGGCCATATGGTTTTTTCCGATGGGTAAAACTTTGGCCGCTAATGTTAACTTTATCTGGGAGGGTACTTTCGCCCTGGATGCAAAATTAACCAAAAATGAGGACAACAAACCAGGTTTTCGAATTGCCACCTATTTGCCCCCGGGAACATTGGTGTATGACGTTAAAGATGCGAATTATCGGGACTACAAGCTTGGGGTAACCCAGAGCGGGCTTGCTTTACTGATTCATCACAGTGCTATTTCGGCGCAGCCTTTGGTGCCTTTTGCGGGTAAAAACGTTCTGGTCCACCGCAACATGCATGTCTGCAATAGCCGGGCCTGCAGCAGTAAAACCTGGATAAGTCGTGGCTCTGTTTTGAAGGTAGAGCTGGAAGCGGATGGTTATAAAGCGGTCAGGGTTTCGCATTTCGCCAACAATACGCGGGAAGAAGAACTGTTCTTCAGACTTGCTGACTACAACAGTGAAGTCAACAAGGGATTTATCACCGAGTATGATGCTTTGCAGGATAACGGGCCAAAGTACCGGGTACTATCTTCAACTAGAATCAATTCATTGAGTACCGAATGCGCCGAGACCAAAGATGAAATTGATGTTACTTCCCTGAAGGCGGACCTGGAGTCAAGCCTGGAGCCCAGTGGTTTAATCCCCTGGTTGTCGAAGTGGTTTAAATTGAGTGTGAACCTGGCGGTGGGCAAGGAGAAAACCTATACCACGAGTAAGGTAATTGGCGGTGCGGATATTTCGGTTGAGCGGCGTAAGATCGATGTTGTTAAATTTGACGGCGATGAAGAAGAGCCAGCGGTTTTTTATGCCAATATCATCTATCGCTGTTTGAAGAACAGCGATATCAGGGTATTCATTGAGCAGGTCCAGGTTAAAGACAAACAGGGCGCCAATAAATTTGTCCATGGATTTGATGCCTTACATGGTACAGAAATCAGCGACCAGCCACTGAAAAGAAGCCATAGCATCTATCAGATATATAAAAAGAATGGTAACAGACCTTTCCTGACCAGCATCAACAATCATGAGTATTATGAGAAAATCATCGAAAAGTTTTTCGAAGAGATCGAGGATGCCAGCCTGCTCAGGATTTTTCTGAAGGAATTCAATGTTGGCTGTAGCAGCGCCAATCGAGATGATTGTAGTCAGATTATCGATGCCTTGACCGGCTCATGATCCCGCGCTGGATTGATCCGGCTGAATTCATCTATCCAGGCTTAATATGTCGCGGATTTTCTGTTGCTGGGGCAGACGGTAAAACCGTCTCAGGGTGTTGATGATCTTGGGGCTGGCGATCCTGTTGTTGATGCAATAGGCAATGAACGTGGCAAATTTGCCGGCAAGCTCATTGGCCTGCACATATCGCTGCAACTCGTCGGCCTGCAGGCGTTGATCGAAATCGACATTACGATACAGGTGGTAATGCAGACTATCAGGCATCGCCTCGGTGCCTTGCTGACCGAGCAGAAAAGCACTCATGATGTATTTATCCACCTCCGCCTGCAATTCCAGCTCGAATAAAGAAATGGCGCGCTTGTAAAATGCATGGTAGGTCAGGTACAGAAAATGACTGATCCCCTCCAGCGCTACCCAGAAATCATGGATATTATCGTTGGTCAGTTGTGCGGTCGGGTCGAGCTGTTCCAGCCGGCGCAGTATCTGCTCGTCCAGGTACAGAGCTACATCGACATTTTCACCGTTCTGGTGGATCAGCAGTTTTTCCGGTAACTCACGCGGATTGTCGCTGTTATCCAGTTGGGCGGCCAGCATCGCATCGTGAATGACAAAATCCTGTACCTTGAATTGCGAAGGTATCTCGTAGATATGTTCCAGGCATGTCTGTAATTTATTCAGCAACATGATGATGGCCCGGCCCTGGATACTCAGTGTTGGAATTCCAATGAGGCAGTTTGAATGGGTTCGATCCCAAGCTTTTTCAGGATCGCTTCGGTACGCTTGCTGCCGGTACGCATCCAGACCTCGTACAAACGCATGATGTCATGATTGGACAGCATGGATTTATTTTCGGTGACCTCGCTGAGCACATCGACAAAGTCTACGAACTTGCTTCTGAGTTCTTCGTAAACTGGTTGCTGGGCCGAGGCTTGGGCCTGAGAATACCGCAAGTTATCGGAAATACAGGCATAGGCATTGCCGCCCATGGCCACGTAATAGTCCATGTCTACCAGCCGGGTGTTGAGGCTATCGGAAAATACCCCGGCGATGAATAATGCGGTATCCCCCAGTTTTTGTAATATCCGTATGCGCAGGGAGGGCCTGGATTCCGCCAGCGCGTCGGAATACATCAACGCCAGCGGCTTCAACGAGACGCCATCGGCGTCATGATGAAACAAATCCTCACTGCGGCTGAAAGTTGTCAGCAGATTGACCAGGTAAATGATAATCTCATCACTGGTATCGATCTGCTGGTTGTGGACGGCGTCATTGACCGAATCAAAAAAGTAGCCCTGAAGAGACTTATTGGTAATGATGCCCGATGCTTTCGTATCTGTAACACTCATAAGAAACTCAACTATTGCTATGGTTAACACCTGATAAAACGGTAGATTGCACTACAGCTTTATCTCCGTAGAGCTATTCACTGCATAGTTTGTGCCAACTATGTTGATTTGTTTCCATTATCAGAGTATAGGCAGTGGGTATTAAAATGCCAGCGAAAAAATTATGTATGTTATTGATTATATTGAGATTTATTTAGCACTCTCGGCGCTTGAGTGCTGATAATGACGGGTATATTTTGGGCAATGGCACACTTTATTTCCTCGTTTGGGGAATCCGTGGCCCAAAAAAGTGCATATCCTGGAATAAAAGCTGGTTACCACAATCGTCCTGGATCCGTCTACAAAAATGCTGCTGCAGGCATAGGCGAGCATCGCGATTAAAATAGGGGTCAGAGTAAACGGTCATTTGCCTTACCCCGCAGTGCAGATTCCATGGCTGGCTTAGGCTATATTCGGTTGATGAAGGGCAGGGAATTATGGCCTGCCGCGGATTGAAAGATCTTTTGAACATGGGCAAACATTCAATATTCAATAGGCTAAGCATATTTATCCTGCTGGGGCTGTTCACCAGCGTTTGTGTGGGCGCAGATGGTATCCGCTTTGAACAGGCGCCCAGCTACCAGATGCTGGATATCGACGACAGCCTGTCGTATGCGCAATATCGCAACCGGGTCAGGGATATCCTGCGCAACAACTGGAATGAGATGCTCCAGTCCGACGATGATTATCCCCAACTGACGATATCGGATATTGAGGAAGTGGTGGCCGCACTGACGCCGACGGATAGACCAGCAACCTGCTCACAGGGACAACAACCACGTAAGATGTTGCTGCTGCATGGCCTGTATGATTCACCTTATGTCATGCATGACCTGGAGGATTACTTCCATCGGCAATGTTTTCACACACGGTCAATCCTGCTGCCCGGTCACGGCACGCGTCCTGGCAACCTGCGCGGTATTCGCTACCAGCACTGGGAAAACGCAGTCGACACCGCAATCGCTCAATTCAATCGGGAAGTGGAGGGTGATCTATACCTTGCCGGTTTCTCGACCGGTGCCGCGCTGGCGTTGAACGCGGTCAGTGAGCAGCCAGATAAGATCAAGGGTTTGTTTCTATTCGCCCCGGCCCTGAGAGTGTTTGATGGATTCGCCGGGCTGCTGAGGACTCTTGGTAAGGTCTGGGTACCATACCAGAAGCGCCAGGATGCTGACGTCATGCGTTACGAGTCCTTGACCATGGATTCGGTGGTGCAGGTAGGCAAACTTGCGGATAAGGTCAGAAAGCAGCTTGCCAGAGGCGAGCCGGATATCGATGTCCCGGTGTTGTTGGTGATCGCCGAGAATGACATTACGATTAAAACCAGGACCGCGATCAAGCTTTATCAGAAAGGGCGTTTCGGTGATCAATCGGAAATGCTGATCTACACCCCTGTCAGGCAGGATGGTCAGTGTGTCAAACGGGTCAGCCCGGGTGATCCCTCGGCGATACCCAAACAACCGACCTACATCGGCAGCTGTTTCGTGCACGAACATGATGGACAGCGTTATAAGATCGCTGACTATTCACATATGTCGTTGATCCTCAAGTCGACGGACAGGCATTACGGTCTGGAAGGCAGCTACCATTACTGTACCCACTATTTTCACGATCCGGACAATATCAAGCGCTGCCAGCACCTGGCGAGCAGCAGCGACGATTTATGTTTCGGTGAGCGCAACCCGATTGGGGCCAAAAGATACCCCTATTTTGGAAAACGCTGCAAGGTGGTCAGACGCCTGACCAGCAATCCACAATTCGATCAACTGACCGAGTTGATCGATCAGTTCATCGCCAGACATATCGATATGACCGGCTGGGCTGATCACAGCCGGTCATGATGCCGCTCTAGTTCCCGCTCTGCTTCAGATTGGCATCGCGAATCATCACCGTTGTCTGGTTCAACGGATGGGTCATGAAGGTGTAATGGTAGGCCATCCAGCCGTGCGGATCGCGAAACGTGGTGTCGGCGCCGTTATCGATCAGCAACTGCACCATCTCCTTGTTATCGAAGATACCGGCATAGATAAACGCATCCATACCGAACTCGTCGACCGCGGTGACATCGGCGCCCTGCTGCAGCAACCCCCTGACCTGGTCGATATCATGGGAACTGATGGCTTCACGCAGCAGCATCTCCCTGGGGCCGGCCTGGGGTTGCCGCTCGGCCTCGGCAAAGGGGCTGTTATTGGTGAAATCCAGATCAGCCAGATCATAGGCCAATAGCGACAAATTCGGGATAATCCAGGTATTGGGAATACCGGGCCAGGATTTGTACACGTCATAACCGATGCCGACTTTTTCATAGCTGCCGCTATTGACCGGATTCATGCCGATACCCTTGACGATCAGGCGCTGGCGCCGGGGGTCGATTATGAACATCGGCAGGCTGTCCTGGTTGACCCGGACCGGTTCGATCGGGCGCGAATGGATAAAGTCGGCGCGCTTGCCATCGGTCAGTCTGACCAGGGTCACGCCCCAGCCGCGGTAATAGAACGGCCGCACATAATAACCATGCTGGACCGAGGCCTGTTGACTGCGGATGGCGGCCGCCATCTGCTGCTGATTGATCGCGAGATTTTCCGACACCGCGTAATCGCGGAAGCTTTGCGCCATGCTCAGGGTCGACCCCAGCAGGGCGGTGGATTGAGCGAGCATCATCGAGCTGCCGCCGACACTGTAGCCCATGCTCCTGGCGGTTGCCTCGTTGGTGCCGGTGCTCATGCTGTACAGCATGTCGATATTGGCCTGGCTGATGCCGCTGACGACAGCCCCGGGGTTCCAGTTGTTACCACTGCGTGCCAGGTAACGCATGCGCAGCTTATGGTCGAGGTAGGCATAGTTATAACCAAGACCATGGTGCACCGCTTGGCTGTAGCGTTGTTGGCCGCTGTTGCGGTCAAACGCAACCACGCCATTCTCGCGGGCGACAATGACATTATTGCCGACAAAGGCGATCACATCGGCCAGGCTGTCGGCAGCACCCAGATAAGCCGGCAGGGGTAGACGTGCGATTACCCGGCCATTGCCCAGGTTCATGGTCACCAGCTCGTCTGCCGTGCTGTAGTAAGCCCGGTTGTTGTGCAAGCGGATGGGGCTGCGCGCATCCGCAATCGAGGCGACCAGGGCCGAGCCGCGCTTGTTTTGCTTGAGCTTGCGGATTTTCTGCAGCTTATCCTTGCGTTCGATCAGGTACAGGGAACCGTCCAGGTTGACCGGTGCAACAATGTCACCATCGGTCGCGTTGTATTGCCAGGACAGCTTTCCCTGCGCGGGATCGAGCGCCAGCAGCTTGCGGCCATCATGCAGGATCAGCTGCTGACCAAGTTGCTGGGTTTGCAGTGATTCGATATCCAGGCTGCCCGCTTGCAGTTGCCACAGTGATTGACCGCTGCGAGGATTCAGAGCGCTGATGCTATCGGTGATCAGCAGTACCGAGTCGCCGATTTTAAGCAGTGAATAGTCGGTATAATCTTCGCCTTGACGCGGGCGCTCCACGCTACGTTGCCAGAGTTGCTGACCGCTCGCGGTATCGACTGCCCACAGGTCGATTTTGGCCTCATTGGTATTGCTCTGCACGATCTGTAAGCGATCATCGGTCAGAAGTTGTTGGGTAACCCGATCGGATCCGCTGGCGGTGAATTGCCAGACCATATTGCCAGAATCCCGGTCTACGGCGACGATACGCGGCAGGAAAGTTTCCAGCTCGGTGCCGACCACGATAATGTCAGATCCAACCGCATGGGCCTCGATGACGCTGGCGTTGAGATCGGCCGGGTTCTTTTGCCATTTGCTTTGACCGCTGGCTGTATCAACCAGGACCAGGCCCTTGTTGGTGAGCCCCCAAACCTGCATCATGCCGGACACCTTCTGGGTGACGAATAACTCGCTGTTGGCATCGATGCGGATCGAGCTTTTGACCTCGGCGCCATACAACGGGGCGCTCCAGGTCGGTTGCGGCTGATCCGCCAGGTAAGGGGGTAAGGGTTGATCGATGG
>JASJBV010000005.1 GCA_030066335.1 Gammaproteobacteria bacterium | reverse complement strand
GGTCCCTGCCTGCTCGACCTGGCTGGACAGTATCATTACCTCGGTCGATAGCATCTCGAATATGAGCCGGCAAATCGCCCAGGCCGCGCAGCAGCACAGCCAGGTGTCGACGGAGATCAACGCAAGCGTGGTCAATATCAATGAGGCCACCACGCGTACCGCCAGTGATGCCAGCGAAGTGGAGACGGCGACCAGGCAGCTGTCGGGGGTCGCGCAGCAATTAAGCGCGATCGTCCAGCAGTTCCGAACCCGCTGACATCCGCGGATGTAAATAAGGTTTTCCGATTACTAAGCTATATCCCTGACATCTGCCTGGACTTGGCCTGCACCAAGCCCAGACTTCCTGGTGTGACAATATGCCGCATTCTCCTCGGTAGTTGATAAAAATAAAATATAACCAACAACAACTACTTGAGGAAATGCCATGAAAAAGTTTCAAGCTATTGTCACCGCTGTGCTGTTATCACTGCTGTCGACATCCTCATTCGCCGAGAGTAAAGGCGGATTGTTCATCAATTTGACCACTGACGATACCTGGGCTGCAGCCAAGGCCATTTTGTTCGCCCACGAAAAAGTACTGAAAAATGGTTACAAGCCGGTTGCGATCTGGATGAATGTCAGGGGCATTTACCTGATCGATAAAAAGCGTGCCTCCCATGTCCACGGCCTGATGGCCAAGGATGGTAAATCCATCCAGGATATGCTGCGCGATTTCATCGCCGATGGTGGTATTGTCATCGCCTGCGGTGCCTGCTCAAAAGCCGCTGGACTGGGCAAGAATGATTTTATTCCAGGGGTTAAGATGGGTAACCCTGAACTGGTGCAGGGACTGTTGTTTGATCCCCAGGTAAAGACACTGTCCTGGTAACCCGTTAGTTCAATACCTTCAAAATGGAAAAGCCACCGCGTTGGGTGGCTTTTTCATTTCTGCATCGACGATAACCGGATCACAACCGCGTACGAATTCTGCCCGCTATAACCAGATCAGATGCCCGGTCTCCAATGGGTGACTAAGCAATGTATGATAGGGGTACATGCGGATCTTGTAATGATTAAGACCCGCTTTGGGCGGCTGTAGATCGATGGAGAAAATCTTGTAGTCGCCGTCGTCCTGCTGGTAGCTGAAGCGATGATGTTCATTCGCCGCCAACTGATGATTCTGTTCATGGTATTTACCCAGCACGCACTCGATCGCCACATCTTCATGCGATAGGCCATTGAGATTGACCTTGACCTCGATATGCAGCATCTCATCATTCAGGATCGAGTTTTGCCCCGGTTCCGCCAGTTCGAGCTTGATGTTATGCCAGTTGCTGCGGATTTTTTGCTTCCATAGCGCCAACTCGCGGGCCGGGGCCGCATCTTTATCGGCGTACTCCCGGCCCTGTTTACTGGCCGGCGCATAGAATTTCTTGACATAGTCCATGACCATGCGCGAAGCATTAAAGCGTGGGATACAGGATTTCATCGCACCCTTGGACAGCTTGACCCAGTACTTGGAATAGCCCTGCTTGCCACGATTGTAGAAAGTCGGGATCACCTCGTTTTCCAGGATATCCATCAGGTCGTTGGCCTCCTCGCGATCACGAATTTCATGATCGACGTCGACCCCGTGCGGAGAGATACCCCATCCATTCTTACCGTTGTAGGCCTCGCCCCACCAACCATCGAGCACGCTCAGGTTGAGTACGCCATTCATCGCCGCCTTCATCCCCGAGGTGCCGCAGGCCTCGAGCGGGTATTGCGGCGTGTTGACCCAGACATCGACCCCGGTGACCAGGCTGCGCGCCATCGCCATGTTGTAGTCCTCCAAGAGGATGATCTTGCCCTGGAATTCGGGACGATGAGCGTAGTTATGAATGGTGCGGATCAAATCCTGCCCGGGCTCGTCATTGGGATGGGCCTTGCCGGCAAACATCAGGATTACCGGACGTTCCGGATCATTGAGCAATCGCGCCAGGCGTTCGGCATCCTTGAACAACAGGGTGGCTCGTTTATAGGTGGCGAAGCGGCGGGCAAATCCGAGCACCAGTACATCTGCATCCGGATTGCCGATGATGCTGGTGATCCGCTTGATCAGGGCATCGTTGGCCTGGTTTTTCTTATAGCGCGACATCGTCAGTTCATACATATTTTCCAGCATCTGCGATTTCAATTCCTGACGC
The DNA here is from genome assembly GCA_030066335.1 of Gammaproteobacteria bacterium. Taxonomy (GTDB): domain Bacteria; phylum Pseudomonadota; class Gammaproteobacteria; genus JACNJF01. The sequence continues at coordinate 32,637 of JASJBV010000005.1, read as the reverse complement.
AGACTCCAGAAGCGATGGTCCGGAATCTGGTCGATGCGCTTCCAGAAATTTTTATTCAGCAGCTGGTTGCGCCAGACGCTGAAGCGCATATCGAACAGGTTGACCCATTCGCGCGCGAGAAAGGTTGGCGCGTGCACGCCGTTGGTGACGTAGGAGATCGGGTTTTCATAATGCGGGATATCCGGCCACACATAGGACTCCATGTCCGAGGCCACGCTGCCGTGGATGCGACTGACGCCGTTATGGAAGCGCGAACCACGCAGTGCCAGTGCGGTCATGTTGAAGCTGTGCTCGGCATTGGGTGAGGTACCCAGCTCCATAAAGGCCTCGAAATCCATGTGCATGCGATTGAGACAATCGACAAAGTATTCCTTCATCAATTGCTTGTCGAAAATATCATGGCCCGCCGGTACCGGGGTGTGGGTGGTAAAGACGTTATTCGAGCTGACCAGTTCCAGCGCTGCCTCGAAATCCATGCCCTGCTCCACCAGTTCACGGCAGCGCTCGATTATCAGAAACGCGGCATGGCCTTCATTGATATGCCACACGGTCGGATTCAGACCCAGCTTGCGGATCAGACGCACGCCACCGACGCCGAGTATCACTTCCTGCTTGATGCGCATGATCTTGTCACCGCCGTATAGCTGGAACGTGATCTGGCGATCCTCCTCCGAATTCTCATCGAGGTTGCTGTCCATCAGATACATACGGGTATGTCCGGCCATCGATTGCCAGACCCGCAGCTTGATCGTACGCCCGGGAAAATTGACCTCGACATAAACCGGTTCACCATCCTCATCGCGCGCCAGTTCGATCGGCAGTTCGCTGAAGCTGGTGGTGGGATATTTCGCTATCTGGTTGCCATGGCCATCGATACGCTGGGTGAAATAGCCCTGGCGATAAAGCAAGCCGATCGCGATAAACGGGACGCCAAGGTCACTAACCGCCTTGCAATGGTCGCCGGCGAGGATGCCGAGGCCACCGGAATAGATCGGAAAACTTTCGTGCAGGCCGAATTCGGCGCAGAAATAGGCAATCAGGTCGTTATCGACATCGAGGTAACCATCGATTTCGTCATGGGTGATTTTCTGCAGGTAGCTGTTATACGCAGACATGACCCGGTGGTACTCTTCCATGAACACATTGTCCTTGGCCGCCTCATCCAGGGTCTGTTGCGAGATCCGCCGCATGAACACCTTGGGCTTGTGCCCGCAACGATCCCATAACTCAAGGTCCAGTCGATAGAACAGGCCGCGCACGTTGCGATCCCAGCTGTACAACAGGTTGTTTGCCAGCTCGCACAGGCCTTTGAGCTTTTCCGGAATATTCGGGCGGACTTCGACTTCAAACACCGTTGATTTCATTTTTCAGCTACCATGGACGATCGGTTTTATCTTAGTTGCGCGCATGATAGCACCCTGAAATCCGATGTTCTACGTCACCAATTTAGTGCATCCGGGTTAATCAGGTGAGTCTTTGATCGACATCAATCCAGCAACCATTTGCCGGTTGTGCTGATGGTGAATTGCGGGGACGGGCAAGTACAGCGTTGAGCTGTGGGGAGGGATAACCTGGGCTGCCCCTCCCTGGGCAGCCAGGACGTAAGAGAAGTTCAGGCGTTTAGTCGGCCTGGCGACGCAGGAACGCCGGGATATCCAGGTATTCCATGCTTTCCTTGTCTTCCGGAATTTCCACCGTATCACCCACCACGCGCTTGTTGCTGCGCATAACCGTGGGCTGTTCCAGCTTGCTGTAATCCACCTCGCCGGTTTTTTCCGGCCTTACCGGAGATACCTCGGCCGCTGGCGGAGCCAGTTTTTCGTTGCCAAGTCCGGTAGCGACCATGGTCACGCGTAATTCGCCGGAGTTCATTTCAGCATCGATAACAGTGCCCACGACAACGGTCGCATCATCCGAGGCCAGCTTGGTGATCGCGCTGCCGACATCATCCAGCTCACCGATGGACAGATCCATGCCGGCGGTGACATTGACCAGGATACCCTGGGCACCGGCGATGTTGACATCTTCCAGTAACGGCGAGGACACCGCGGCTTCGGCAGCCTCGGTCGCCCGGTTTTCACCGGTAGCGGTACCACTGCCCATCATCGCCATGCCCATTTCCGACATCACGGTTCTGACATCGGCAAAGTCGACATTGATCAGGCCCGGGCAGGTAATCAGTTCGGCAATGCCCTGTACCGCGCCGCCCAGTACATCATTGGCTTTCTGGAACACCTCGAGCAGGGTGGCCGACTTGCCCATCACCGGCATCAGTTTTTCATTGGGGATGGTGATCAGCGAATCCACCGAGTCGGCCAATTCCTTGATTCCCTGCTCGGCCAGCGCCATGCGCTTGCCGCGCTCGAAACCAAAGGGCTTGGTCACGACGGCTACGGTCAGGATACCCATCTCCTTGGCGATCTGGGCGATCACCGGGGTCGCACCGGTGCCGGTGCCGCCACCCATGCCGCAGGTCAGGAACAGCATATCGGTACCGGAGATCGCCTCCTGGATCCGTTCGCGATCCTCCATTGCGGCCTGGCGACCGATCCCCGGATCCGCCCCCGCGCCCAGACCCTTGGTGATACTGCTGCCAATCTGGATCGTGGTCTTCGCATTCATTTTCTTCAGCGCCTGCACATCGGTGTTGACGCACATGAATTCGACGCCCTCTATGCCGGACTCGACCATGTGCTGCACGGCGTTACCGCCGCCGCCACCGACGCCCATTACCTTGATTACCGCATTCTCGGTAAATGCATCCATAAGCTCAAACATTAGATTCTCTCCTCTTACTTTTTGGTTAAGTTAAAAATTCCCCTGGAACCAGCTTTTCATCTTCTTCCATAAGCTGTCTCCAGCATTTTCTTCCAGTTCCGCACTGGAAAAACTGGTTTGTTGCTTGTTGCCAAACAACAGTAAGCCAACACCGGTGGCATGAATCGGATTCCGAATCACATCCACCAGGCCACTGACATGCTGCGGTATGCCCAGGCGTACCGGCATGTGAAAAATTTCCTCGGCCAACTCGATAACCCCTTCCATCTTCGAGCTGCCGCCGGTCAATACGATGCCGGCGGCACAGATTTCCTCGAAGCCGCTGCGGCGCAGCTCGGCCTGCACCAGGCTCAGCAGTTCCTCGTAGCGGGGTTCCACGACCTCGGCCAGGGTCTGCCGCGCCAGTCGCCGCGGTTCGCGGTCGCCGACACTGGGCACCTCGATGGTTTCATCGTCGGTCGCCAGTTGGCGCAGGGCACAGGCGTATTTGATTTTCAGATCGTTGGCATATTGGGTCGGCGTGCGCAGGGCGACCGCGATGTCGTTGGTCACCTGGTCGCCGGCAATCGGGATCACCGCGGTATGGCGGATCGCGCCTTCGGTGAATACCGCGATATCGGTGGTGCCGCCGCCGATGTCGACCAGGCACACCCCCAGTTCCTTCTCATCGTCGGTCAGCACCGCAGCACTCGAGGCCAGTTGCTCGAGAATGATGTCATCCACCTCCAGGCCACAGCGGCGAACGCACTTGATAATGTTCTGCGCCGCGCTGACCGCCCCGGTCACCAGATGCACCCGGGCTTCCAGGCGCACCCCGGACATGCTGACCGGGTCGCGGATACCTTCCTGGTTGTCGATCAGGAATTCCTGGGGCAGTACGTGCAGGATACGCTGGTCGGCCGGGATTGCCACCGCCTTGGCGGCATCGATCACGCGTGACACATCAGCCGGCGTCACCTCCTTGTCCTTGATTGCGACGATGCCATGCGAGTTGATGCTCTTGACATGGCTGCCGGCAATCCCGGCATACACCGAGCGGATCTGGCAGCCGGCCATCAGTTCGGCTTCCTCGACGGCACGCTGGATGGATTGGACGGTGGATTCGATATTGACTACGACACCTTTTTTCAGGCCACGCGATGGCTGGGTACCGATACCGATGATTTCAATCTCGCCCTCCACCGTGACTTCGCCAACGATGGCGACCACCTTGGAGGTGCCTATATCCAGGCCAACTATCAAATTATTTTCTGCCTTTTTAGACATTGTTACTTCCCCGTTGCATCTTATCCAGGTATTGCTGTTTCCAGGCAATGGCAAAACCATTGCTGTAACGAAAATCTATCTGCTCGATAAACTCCAGCTTGGGCGCTATGTATTGCGGATAAACCGCCAGTAGATGGCCAATCTTGGTGGCATTGTTGCCGGCACCGAGACTGACCAACAGGCGCTCATCCAGCTCCAGCTTCAATGAGCCCTTGTTATCCTCGACCATCGCGGTTAACCGAATCGACAGCGCATCGAAGCGCTGTTGCAGCCGACTGTAACGTTCGAGCAATTCCCGGGTCTGCTTGGAATAGCCGTTGATCTTAGGCAGCTGGGCAAACTTGCTGACATCGGCCGGAAAGATGACCGCCTCGGCACTGAGCAGATGCTCGTCATCCCAACGTGCCGCCGCCTGCTTTTCTTCCACGTTGACATAAATCTGGTTGGGCCAGATACGTCTGACCGAGACATTCTTGACCCAGGCCTGCTGACTGATCTCCTGCTGAATCTGCTGGATATCGAGGGCAAAGAAACCCTGGCCCAGATAAGGCTGCAGCTGCTGTTGCATCGCCTGCGTATCCAGTTGCTGGAATTTTCCGCTGATCCGGATTTTCTCGATCGGCAGCCATTGTTCCTTCGGCATCAGGTAAACCGCCAGCGTCACCAGCATGATCACGGCTGCGCCCAGCACCCATTTACGGTCGATCTCAAGCTGGATTCGTTCCTGCTGTTCGTTCCTGCGCGCCTGCGGCCTTTTCCGGGTTTTCGCCGTTGCTTTCCTGGTCGCTTTGCGAGTGGTTTTCGTGGCCGCCTTGCCCTGCCAGAATAAATAGGGTTTAAACATTGGCCACCTCCTGCTTCAGGGTCAATTCCAGCAGTTTTAACACCAGTTGCTGGAAACTTAATCCGGCCTGTTTCGCCGCCATCGGTACCAGGCTGTGATCGGTCATGCCGGGTACCGTGTTGATCTCGATGACATGAAATTCACCCTGCTCATCGCGCATCACGTCCACCCGTCCCCAGTGCCTGACCCCGCTGACGTCGATGGTCTCGGCGACGATCTGTTCCAGCTGCTGCAGGCTGGCCTGATCCAGGCCGCAGGGGCAGATATAGCGGGTTTCGTCAGACTGGTACTTGGCCTCGTAGTCGTAGAAAACCCGGGGGGTTTCGACCTTGATCGCCGGCAGCACCGTATCGCCGAGCCAGGCCACGGTGTATTCGCCGCCATCGACCCATTGTTCGGCCATCACCGGACCATACTGGGCCGCCAGTTGATACGCCGGCAACAGTTCATCTGCATTGTCCACCTTGGACATGCCGATACTGGAACCTTCCAGCACTGGTTTGACCACCATCGGTAGCTGCAGGGCCTGTAGCACCAGCGCACAATCCTGTTCGCTGCGCATTTGCATGAACGGCGGGGTGCTGATACCGCAACCCTGCAACAGACGCTTGCTCATCAACTTGTCCATAGTCACCGCCGAGGCCTTGATCCCACTGCCGACATACGGCAGCTCGAGGACCTCGAGCAGGGCCTGGATCTGGCCATCCTCGCCGCCCCGGCCATGCAGGATATTGAATACGCGGTCGGCCTTGAGCTCTGCCAGTTGCGCTACCACATCGCTACCGACATCCAGCCCCTGCGCATCCACCCCGGCATCGAGCATCGCCTGTAACACGAAGCCACCCGAGGTTAGCGATACTTCACGTTCGGCCGAGGTGCCACCCATCAGCACCACGACTCTGCCACTTTTCTGCGCGGTATCGGCAGCAGGCTGTAAATGCTGGTAACTCATAACCGGTCTCCGATAATTCTGACCTCGGTATGCAACGGGATACCGAACTGTTCCTGCACCCGCTGCTGAACCAGCGCGATCAGGTCCTCGATTTCCGCCGCGGTCGCCTGTTCCGAGTTGATAATGAAATTGGCATGCTTGTCCGAAACGCAGGCACCACCGAGGCAGTGCCCCTTCAAGCCACAGGCCTCGATCAGGCGCGCTGCATGATCGCCCTCCGGGTTCTTGAATACCGAGCCACAGGAAGGCAGGCCGATCGGTTGTTTGGCATTGCGCTCTTCCAGCAGGCGCTTGATGTTGCTTTGATCCTGCTCCTGCAGCTGGGGAAACTTGAAAATGGCCGCACTGAACCATTCATCTGGATTACGTTTAACGCTGCGATAAGCCACTTCGAATTCGTCCTTGTCGCGCTGGATGATCTCGCCCTGGCGAGTCATCATTTCCAGGGTGTCTACATGCTGCCAGGTTTCACCACCCCAGGCCCCGGCATTCATTGCCAGCGCACCGCCGATGGTACCGGGGATCCCGGCCAGAAAATCGGCACCGGCCAGGTTATGCTTGACGCAGAAACGGGAAAATTTGGAGCAGGTGACGCCGCATTCGACGTAGACCCGGTTTTCATCCAGCAACTTCAGCGCATTGAGCCGGTTGAGCGGACCGATCACGACCCCGCGTACCCCGCCGTCACGCACCAGCAGATTACTGCCGAGGCCGACCCAGGTGATATCGACACCCGGTTTGATCTGGGCGATGAAGTTCGCCAGGTCTTCCTTGTCGGCCGGTTCAAAGAACAGGTCAGCCACGCCACCGGTGCGCCAGCTGCAGTGGCGCGCCATCGGCTCGTCATGCAGCAACTTGCCCCTGATTTGAAATTCCTGGTCAACCTGGGTCATTGGACCGCCCCTCCCTGCTGTTGACTGACCAGCTCGCTGGCAAAATGGCCTATCGATCCGGCGCCGAGGGTCAGCAGGATATCCTGGTCCTCGATGACCGCGGGTAGAATACTCGCCAATTGATCCAGTTCTTCGACGAACACTGGGTCGACCAGGCCGCGGTTGCGAATCGCGCGACTGAGCGCGCGTCCATCCGCGTCCTTGATATGTTTCTCGCCGGCGGGATAGACCTCGAGCAATACCAGTTGATCGACCTCGGATAATACCTGGGTGAAATCCTCGAACAGGTCACGGGTTCGACTGAAACGATGCGGTTGAAACACCACGCATAAGCGTTGCGCCGGCCAGGCCGCACGAATGGCATCGATGGTGGCCTTGATCTCGTTCGGGTGATGACCGTAATCATCGATCAGGCGCACCTGCTTGTCGTCGACCTGCAGATTTTCCGTGATCTGGAAGCGGCGACCGATCCCGGCAAACTGCTGGAGTGCGCTTTGGATGCTGGCAAGCGGTACCTCCAGTTCCCAGGCCACGGCGACGGCCGCGGTGGCGTTGAGGACATTATGCTGACCGGCAAGGTTGAGACTGATGGGCAGTTCGGACTGGTCGGGCAGGTGCAGGGTGAAACGGGTCACCGCCGCATCCGGCTGGATATCGCTGATGCGGATATCTGCATCTTCCGCCTCGCCGTAGGTCAACACCGGACGCGAGACCCGCGGCAGGATTTCCCGTACCACCGGATCATCCAGGCACATCACCGCCAGCCCGTAAAACGGCAGGTGATGGAGGAATTCGATAAAGGTCTGCTGCAGGCGCTCGAAGTCACCTTCATAGGTCGACAGGTGATCCTGGTCGATATTGGTGACGATCGCCATCATCGGCTGCAGGTACAGAAACGACGCATCGGATTCATCCGCCTCGGCCACCAGGTATTCGCTATCCCCCAGCTTGGCATGACTGCCGGAGCTGTTGAGTTTGCCGCCGATGACATAGGTCGGATCCAGACCGCCCTCGGCCAGCACCGAGGTGACCAGGCTGGTCGTCGTGGTCTTGCCATGGGTGCCGGCGACCGCGATGCCGTGGCGGAAGCGCATTAACTCGGCCAGCATTTCCGCCCGTCTGACCACCGGTATCCGTTGTTCCTTGGCATGCGCCAATTCGGGGTTGGTCTCATCGATCGCGGTGGATACCACCACCACGTGCGCGCCCTCGACCTGTGCCGCGGCATGCCCGATCGATACCTGGATACCGAGCGCTGCCAGGTGCCTGAGCATGGCACTGTCATTGAGGTCGGAACCGCTGATCCGGTAACCCAGGTTATGGAACACCTCGGCAATACCGCTCATACCGGCACCACCGATACCCACGAAATGGATATGCTGGATGCGGCGCATCAACTGGCGAGGTGAACGGGTCATGATATAGCCACCTGCAGCACGGCACTGGCCACCCGCTGGGTGGCATCGGTGTAAGCCTTGGCATGCGCCTGCTCGGCCATCTGGCGTAATTGCTCGCGGTTTTGTTGCAGGTGAATCAGCTGGGCGGATAACCACTCCGCGGTAAAATCCTGCTCCCGGACCAGGATCGCGGCATCGGCTTCGGCCAGGTAGCGGGCATTGTGATATTGATGGTCGTCTACCGCGTAAGGAAAAGGTACCAGAATCGAGGCGATACCCGCGCCACTTAATTCGGCCACCGTCAAGGCACCGGCTCGGCAGATCACCAGGTCGGCCCAGGCATAGGCTGCCTGCATATCCTCGATGAAATCGCTGACCTCTGCCTCCACCGCATGTTCCCGGTATAACGCCCGGCAATCCTGCAGATGGGCCTTGCCGCATTGATGGCGAAGTTCAGGGCGTTGGGTCTCGGCTAATAAAGCCAGCGCCGCCGGCAGAACCTGGTTCAAGCGGCGCGCACCGAGACTGCCGCCGAGCACCAGTACGCGCATGGTTTGCTGGTCACGGCCGGCCAATCTTTGCTGCGGAGTTTCAATGTCGAGAATTTCGCGGCGTACCGGGTTGCCGATCACGCTCGCATGACGGATGCCCTGCGCAGCCTGGGGGAAAGCAAACAGGCAGACCCGGGCAAAGCGGCTGAGAATTTTATTGGTCATGCCGATAATCGAATTCTGTTCGTGGATGACCAGCGGTATTCGCATCAGCCAGGCCATTAATCCCCCCGGACCGGAGGCAAAGCCGCCCATACCCAGTACCGCCCGGGGTTTATGCCGCTTGAGGATCTGCCAGGCCTGCCAGCAGGCCTGGATTAACTTCAAGGGTGCCAGGGCAATGGTCTTGATGCCCTTGCCGCGCAGGCCCTGCACGGTCAACCATTCGATCGGGAAATCCTGGGCCGGTACCAGGCGCGCTTCGATCCCGGCCTGGGTTCCGATCCAGATAATGCTTTCGCCCTGCTGTCTCAATTCATTGGCCACCGACAGTGCCGGAATCACATGCCCACCGGTACCACCCGCCATGACGATGATGGGACCTTGTCCGTTATTGTCGTTGGCAGCAATCATGATGGCACCTGCGCGGTTTTGCGGCGCCGCCGCTTGGGCGGATCATCCGCCATCACATTCTCGTAATGCACTCTGAGCACCAGGCCGATCGCGAACGACATGATCAGGATGCTGTTACCACCATAGCTGATGAAAGGCAGGGTCAGTCCCTTGGTCGGCAGCGCGCCCATGTTGACGCCGATATTGATCACGGCCTGGATGCTGACCAGCAGGCCGACGCCATACACCAGGTAGGCACCGAATGGCTTTTGCTTCTGCAGCGCGGTCTTGCCGATCTGGAAACAGCGCAGCACGAACCAGGCATAAATCATGATCAACAGGGCCACGCCAACCAGGCCGAACTCCTCGGCATAGATCGCAAACAGGAAATCGGTATGCGCTTCCGGCAGGTAGAACAACTTCTGGATGCTGCCGCCCAGGCCACTGCCGAACAGGCCACCGCTGCCGATCGCGATCAATGACTGGGTCAACTGGAAGCCGCTGTTAAAGGGATCGGCCCAGGGATCGAGAAAAGACGTGATCCGTGCCATCCGGTAAGGCGAGGCCACCGCTACCACCACCATGATACTGAGGGTGCCGATGACAAACAGGATAAACTGGCCGAAGCGTACCCCGCCGAGAAACATCATGCCGAGGCCGGTCATCAGTAATACCGCCGCGGCACCAAAATCCGGTTCCATCAGCAGTAATGCACTGGCCACCGCCAGCACCAGCATCGGCTTGACGAAGCCCATGATCCCGCTTTGCACCTCGTCGCAACGACGGATCAGGTAGCCGCTGAGATAGATGATCAGGAACAGCTTGGCGATTTCCGAAACCTGGATGGTGAAAAAGAACAGGTCGAGCCAGCGGGTGGAACCGTTGACCGTGCGTCCGACCCCGGGGATCAACACCACGGCCAGCAACAGGATCGAACACAGCATCAGCAACATGCCGCTGTTCTTCCACACCGTGGTCGGGACGCGGTAACCGATCCACACCAGCAAGACCCCCAGCGTTAGGCGCAGAAACTGGCGCTTGCCGTAATAGAACGGATCGTTCAACTGCGCATCCGCGACCCCGATCGAAGCCGAGGTCACCATGATCAGGCCGATCAGGGTCAACAGGCCAAAGATCAGTACGATCTGACCGTCCAGCGCGCTGGGGATCAACGGTGCCTTGATCTGTTGTAACTGCGCGGTGCGGATCGCCTGTGAACTCATGCCAGCGCCTCCACCAGTGCGATGAAATGCTCACCGCGCTCGGCAAAACCGCTGTACATATCGAAACTGGCACAGGCCGGTGACAACAGCACGATATCCCCGACCAGCGCGATCTCGCTCGCGCGCTGCACCGCCTCGGCCAGATCGTTAACCTGTTCCAGCTCGGTACAACCCTGCCAGTCGGCGAGCATCTGTCCGGCATCCGCGCCGAAGACCAGAGCCGTCTTGACCTGTCGCTCGAGGGTTGCACACAGGGATTGCATATCCGCGCCTTTGCTCTGACCGCCGGCGAGCAGGATCACCGGTTCATCCAGGCCCTGGATGGCCGCCTGGGTAGCGCCCGGATTGGTCGCCTTGGAATCATTGATCCAGACCACGCCGTTGCGCTGGGCGACCCACTGGCTGCGGTGCGCCAGGCCCGGGAAATTCCGCAGGGCCTCGATCATCGCCTGTTCGGAGATACCGACCGTTTGCGCCAGCGCCAGCGCCGCCAGGCAATTGGCCCAGTTATGCCGGCCCTTGAGCTTGAGTTCAGCGGTGCTGATTAAACCACGACGATTGATCGCCAGCATCGGCGGCACCGAATCGGTAACCGAGTACTGCACCGAGCTATCACTGAGCGAAAAGCGGATATCGTTATCGGCAAACCGGGTCAAGGCATCATCGGCATTGCTGATGCAAGTTCCGGCATGGCGATAAATCGATTGCTTGGTCTGCTGGTAATCGGCCAGGTCGTGGTAACGGTCCATGTGATCTTCGCTGATATTCAGCACCGTGGCCGCCTGCGGACGCAGCGAATAGGTGGTTTCCAGTTGAAAACTGGATAACTCGAGCACGTAAAAATCAACTTCCTGCTCCAGCAGTTCGAGCGCCGGCACGCCGATATTGCCGCCGACGCCGACCTGGTAACCGTCGGCCGCGATCATCTCGCCGACCAGGCTAGTCACGGTACTTTTGCCATTGGAACCGGTAATCGCCAGTACCGGCTTGTCCACCGCCTCGGCAAACAACTCGATATCGCCGATGATGCGCTTGCCGGACTTTGCCGCCTGTTGGATGCTGTCACTACGAATCGACAGGCCGGGACTGACCACCAGGCAATCGAAGCCATCCAGCTCCAGCTCCGCCAGCGGTGCATTGATGATTTCAACCTCGGCAAAGCGCTGTGTTAATTGCTGCCGATACGGCGGCTCGGCACGATCATCCTGGACCCAGCAGCGATAACCGCGTGTGAGCAGGTAACAGGCTACCGAATAGCCGGTCAGACCGAGACCGACAACCAGATAGCGCTGGTCCTGATGCTGGGTGATTGGCAGTTTCATGCTGTGCATTACCGTATCTTCAGACTCGCCAGGCCGATTAACACCAGGATTACCGTGATGATCCAGAAGCGCACGATGATCCTGGGCTCCGGCCAGCCCTTTAATTCAAAATGATGGTGAATCGGCGCCATGCGAAAGATCCGGCGCCCGGTTAACTTGTAGGATGCAACCTGCAGTACCACCGAGACGGTCTCGACCACAAAGATCCCGCCCATGATAAACAGCACCAGTTCCTGGCGCACGATGACCGCCAGGGTACCCAGCGCAGCGCCGAGGGCCAACGCCCCGACATCGCCCATGAACACCTGGGCCGGATAGGTGTTGAACCAGAGAAAACCGAGTCCGGCGCCGACCAGGGCACCGCAGAAGACCACCATCTCGCCGACCCCCGGTACATAGGGAATGCCCAGGTAACTGGCAAAGTTGGTATTCCCGGTGACATAGGCAAAAACGCCGAGGGCCCCACCCACCAGAACCGTGGGCAGGATTGCGAGGCCATCCAGGCCATCGGTCAGGTTGACCGCATTACTGCTGCCGACGATGACCAGATAGGCCAGGATAATGTAAAACCAGCCCAGCTCGAGGACGAAATCCTTGAAGAAAGGCACGATCAACGAGGTTTCGATCGGCATCTCGGCGGTCATGAACAATACATAGGCAGCGACGAATCCCAGCACCGACTGCCACAGGTACTTGGCCTTGGCCGACAATCCCTTGGAATTGCCCAGCGCGATTTTCTTGTAATCGTCGACCCAGCCAATCGCGCCAAAACCGGCAGTAACGAACAACACAATCCACACGAAGCGTGATGACAGGTCACTCCACAACAGGGTGCTGATGACAATCGCCACCAGGATCAGGGCGCCACCCATGGTCGGGGTACCCTCCTTGCTGAAATGCGACTCCGGACCATCATCGCGCACGCTCTGGCCGATCTTGTAGCTGCTCAGGTAGCGGATCATGAACGGCCCGACTAGCAGCGAGATCAGCAACGCGGTCAATACCCCCAGGATAGTGCGTAGCGTCAGGTACTGGAATACATTGAAGCCGCCGTAGAACTGGGTGAGGTATTCAGCAAAACTATACAGCATGACTAACTCCTGACGGATGATTGTTAGCGTTGTGTTGGGTTAGCAGTGATACCACTTGCTCCATACCTGCGCTGCGTGAACCCTTGACCAGCAATACCACGTTGCTGTCTATCTGTTGCTCGATAAAATCCGCCATCTCCTGATGGCTGGAAAAACAATGACCCGCGGCGCCGAATTCACGGGCGGCCTGGCAACTCATGTCGCCGAGGGCAAAGAAACGGGTGACGCCGGCTTGCTGGGCCTGGGTCGCTGCCTGTTTATGAAAATCCAGCGCCTGCGCCCCCAGTTCGGCCATGTCACCCAGTGCCAGCCAGTGCTCACCGGGCATCTCGCACATTACGTGGATCGCTACCGATAATGAATCCGGGTTGGCATTGTAACTGTCGTTGATCAGGGTAGAGTCTTTGACCCCTTTAACCAGTTGCTGCCTGCCGGCGACGCCCTGAAAGGCCTCTAACGCTTGCGCGGCAGCCGCTAACTGCAGGCCACAGGCAACGGCCAGGGTGATGGCTGCCAGCGCATTCTGGGCGTTATGCGCGCCAAACAGCTGCAGTTGGCATTGCGCCTGCTGCCCGGCATAAGCCAGCTGCAGACCTATGCCCTGTTGCAGCTCCACCTCGGCCGTGACATCAGCCTGGTACTGGCTGGAAAAGCTGAGGTGATTTTGCGTGGCCACTACCGAGCGCCAGTACTCCACCGCCGGTTCATCAGCGTTGAATACCGCACACGCGCCGGGGCTGCAGAACTGATACATCTCGCCCTTGGCCTCGACCACCCCCTGCAGTGAACCAAAGCCCTCGACATGCGCGGCTTGGGCATTATTCACGTAAACGATGTCGGGTTCGGCTATGCCTACCAACTGCCTGATTTCATGCCGATGGTTGGCACCCATCTCGATCACCGCAAAGCGATGCTCGGCACTCAACCTGAACAGGGTCAGGGGTACGCCGATATCGTTATTCAAGTTACCCTGGGTCACCAGGATGGGTTGCTGCGCGGCGAGGATTTGCCCCAGCATTTCCTTGACCGTGGTTTTACCGTTACTGCCGGTAATGGCGACCACGGTCGGGTTCAGCTGCCGGCGCCAATACCGCGCCAACTCTGCCATCGCCTGGCGGGTATCTGAGACCACCAGTTGCGGCATCGGACAATCGACCGGAGTCTCTACCAGGGCCGCTACGGCACCTTTTTCCTGGGCTGCGGCGACAAAATCATGTCCATCGAATTGCTCGCCCTTGATCGCGATGAATAAACGCCCATCACAAGGCTTGCGACTATCGATTTCCACCCCTTCGAAGCTGTAATCAGCATCACTTGTGCTGCTGCCCGGGAACACAGAGGTTAATTCAGCGGCTGACATCCGGATCATGCCTGGCCCTCGCGAATCTGGTTGACCACAAAATGGTCGCTGAATGGAATTCTGTCGCCTTTGATCAACTGGAATTGTTCATGTCCCTTGCCGGCAATGACCACCAGGTCATCCTCGCCCGCCTGCTGCAATGCAGTCTCGATCGCCTGTCGGCGATCATGGATCACTGCCACCGCCTGCGGATCGTCGAAGCCGGTTAAAATCTGCCGGGTTATCTTATCGGCATCCTCATTGCGCGGGTTGTCGTCGGTCAGGATCACCCGGTCCGCGAGTTGCTCGGCAACCGCACCCATGTTTGCCCGCTTGCCCTGGTCGCGGTCGCCACCGCAGCCGAAGACGCAGGTCAGGCTGCCGCTGTAGGTACCCTTGACCGATTGCAGGCAGGCCGCCAGCGCCTGTTCGGTATGGGCAAAGTCGATCACCACCGCCGGCTGCTCAGGATAGGCCGGGAAAAATTCCATCCGTCCCGGGATTGGCTGCATGCCCTGCATGGCCTGCTCGATCTGGCGCGCGTTGTAACCCAGTTGCAGCAATACCGTGCTACAGGCCAGCAAGTTTTCTTTGTTGAAATCCCCGATCAAACCGGTCTGGATCTCGAGCATCTGGCCGGCACAGGCGATTACCACTTTCAAGCCCTGACGGTTGAGTTCGGACGACACCAGGTAAACCAGCGCTTGTTGAGCGTACCTGGATTGACGGGTAAATCCGGCCACCGTCTCGCCCTGGTATTGTTGGGCCAGGCGGAAACCGAGATCATCATCCAGGTTCAGCACCCTGGCCTTCAGTCCCGGCATCGCGAACAGGCGGGACTTGGCGGCTGCATAGAGCGCCTGGTCGCCATGGTAATCCAGGTGATCGGAACCCAGGTTGGTCAACACCGCGATATCGAACTGGCAACCGCTGACCCGGTACTGATCCAACGCATGTGAAGACACTTCCATGACTACAGCCGCGCAGTTTTTCTGCTGCAGATTGAACAGCAGGGACTGCAATTGAATGGCTTCCGGCGTGGTATGCGCCGTCATCTGTAACTGGTTGGCCACCCCGTAACCCAGGGTACCGACACTGCCGGTTTTGATATCGAGCTTATTCAGCGCTTGCACCAGCATGTGGGTGACACTGGTCTTGCCGTCGGTACCGGTAATCCCGATCAACTGCAGCTGGCGACTGGGATGACCGTAAAACCGGCTGGCGATTTCGCCGCTGACCTGGCGCAGGTGCTTGACCGGGATCCAGATGATATCCAGCTGCTTGGCCAGCAGCGGGATCCGTTGTTTGCAATAGCTATCATCGGCATCGTAAATCACCGCCACCGCACCGGCATTCACCGCATCGACGACAAAATCGATCGCGTGACGGGAGTAACCGGACAGCGCGATGAACACATCGCCGGACTTGATGCGCTGACTATCCGCCGATATACCCTGCACCTCGATGTCGGGCAAGGTCACATCGGCATAACCCTGTAACAAGTTATCCAGTGTCATCATGGCAGTGGTGCGCGGTGAAATCATCATAATACCTCGCGCCCCGCCGCCTGGGCTATCTGCTGCAGGGTCGACAGGTCATCGGGCGAGATATTCATCAGGCGCAGCGCGTGGGTCAGCACCTCCTTGAATACCGGGGCCGCAACCTGGCCGCCGTAATAACCATTCTGTTGCGGCTCATCGATCATGACCGCCATCACCAGGCGCGGATTGCTAACCGGTACAATACCGGCAAACACCGACATGTAACTGTCCTGCTCGTAGCCGCCACCGGCCGCGGTCTTTTTCACCGTGCCGGTTTTACCGGCAACCCGATAACCGGGTATCGCCGCCTGCTGGGCGGTGCCCTTGGGCCCAACCACCTCCTCCATCATTTTCAGCAGGCTGCGTGCAGTCACCGCCTTCATGACCTGGCGTCCGGGTGGTTGCTCGTCCTGTTTGACCAGGGTCAATGGATTGAGGATGCCATCGTTGGCAAACAGCGAGTAGGAACGCGCCAGCTGCAGGGCCGATAACGACAGGCCATAGCCAAAGGCCATGGTGGCATGATCGAGCGGCTGCCAGTCGGTGTAATGACTGAAATAACCAGCCGAGGCGGCCGGGAAATCAACTCCGGTCGGCTGGCCGAAGCCATAGTCATTGAAGGCCTGCCATAACTCCTGCGACTCCATCGCCAGCGCGATCTTGGATGCGCCGACATTACTGGATTTACGCAGGATCCCGGCCAGGTCGAGCACACCGTAATTGCGAAAATCCCTGATCGCATAGCCCGTCACCTTCATGTAGCCGGGCGCGGTATCGATCTCGTCGTTGCTGCTGAACAGAGCCCGGTCCAGGGCCGCCGCCAGGGTGAACGGCTTGATCGTCGAACCCGGTTCGAATACATCGGTAATCGCCCGATTGCGCCGTTTCTCCGCCGCCTGCTTGCTGGACTGATTGGGGTTATAGGATGGCAGGTTGGCCAGGGCCAGGATCTCGCCGTTGCTGGCATCCAGCAACACCGCGCTGCCGGAGGCAGCAGCATGATATTTGATCGCCTTGGCCAGGCTGCGATAGGTGATGTACTGCAGACGCATATCGATACTGGTCTGCAAATCATTGCCCGGGCGCGCCGCGGTAACCTGGGCGATTTCCTCGATCACCTCACCCTTGCGGTTGCGCAACACCTGGCGCGCACCTGGCTTGGCCTTCAACCAGTCCTGGTAAATCCGTTCCAGACCCTCGCGGCCGATATTATCGATGTCGGTAAAGCCGATCACATGCGAAACCACTTCACTGGCCGGGTAAAATCGGTTGTACTCACGCTGCAGGTAAACCCCCTTGGCCTCGGCCACCACCTGTTGCGCCAGCTCGGGCTCGATGCGACGCTTGAGGTAAACGAATTCCTTGTCCGCACGCTGCTTGAGCTTGGTCTCGACCTGTTCGCCATCCAGACCCAACAGCTCTGATACCTTTTCCAGGCCCGGCTTGTCGAGCAGGGCCTGGCGTGGATCGGCCCATACCGAGTCGACCGGGGTACTGATCGCCAGCGGGGTACCGAAACGATCAACGATACTGCCACGATAAGCCGGCGTGGCAATGGTCCGCAGTTGACGCTGACTGCCTTCATCGAGGAGGAATTCCTGGTTATACACCTGCAGGTAGCCGGCCCGGCCAACCAGGCCGATAAACAGCAGCAGGATGGCCAGCAGCACGAAATAGTGCCTGCCGGCAAAAAAGGCGTTGGTCGACGAAGATGAAGAACTGTTATCACTCATGATCTTTCAGAGTCACAATTTGTACCCGTTCCGGCAGCACCATACCCAGCTTCTTGCGTGCCACCGTCTCCACATTGGATTGCGTGACCAGGGTGCTATTCTGTAACTGCAGACGGCTCCAGTGAATCACCTGCTCATCCTGCTGTTTTTGCACCTTACGTAATTCCGCGAACAACAAACGGCTCTCATGCTTGACATAAATCACGGTCAGCGCGCTGCCGGTTACCAGAACGATCAGCAGCATCAGCCAGTACAATTTGGTCATCAGGCTACCCGTTCGGCTATTCTGAGCACCGCGCTGCGGGCGCGCGGATTGACCGCGACCTCTTCGGCACCGGCCTTGATCGCTTTACCGATGGTGCGCAGGCGCACGCTCACCGGGATCTCGCTATCACGCAACGGTAAACCTCTGGGCAGCGCCGGGGCCGTCGAATGCTGTTTGAAAAACCGCTTGATCAAGCGGTCCTCGAGCGAATGGAAACTGATCACCAGCAGGCGCCCGCCGATCTTCAACACCTCGAAGATATCGTTCAACAGGTGCTGGATATGCTCCAGCTCCTCGTTGACCCGGATCCGGATCGCCTGAAAACTGCGCGTGGCCGGATGCTTATGCTGCTTGGCCTTAGGCACACATTCACTGATCAGGTTGGCCAGGGTGGCCGTGTCGTTGATGGGCTGCTGCTGCCGATAGTCGACGATGCGCCGCGCGATCCGGCGCGAAAAACGTTCCTCACCCAGTTCCCATAACACCGCGGCGATCTCTTTCTCGCTCGCCGTCATGATCCATTCAGCCGCCGACATGCCCTGCTGCGGATTCATCCGCATATCCAGCGGCCCATTGTGCTGGAAACTGAAACCACGACTGGCATCATCCAATTGCGGCGAAGACACGCCGAGATCGAGCAAGACGCCATCGACCAGTTGCCTCAGCCCCCTTTGATCCAGTTGATCCAACATATGCGCATAATCGTCATGAATCACGGTCACCCGCGCATCATCAGCGTAGGCCTGCTGCGCAGTGGCAATAGCCTCGGGGTCCTTGTCCATCACCAGCAGGCGCCCATGCTCATTGAGGCGCTGTAGAATCGCAGCGGCATGGCCGCCACGACCGAAAGTACCGTCGACGTAGACTCCATCGGGTTTGATCGCCAATGCCTCCAGCACCTCGTGGAATAAAACCGGTTGATGCGAGAACTCAGACTGGCTCATAGTGACAACTCCGCCAGTGACGGTGGGATCTCGTCATCGTCATCCTGCTCCATGCAGTGCTGCTCCCACAACTGCTCATCCCAAAGTTCGAACTTATTGCCCTGACCAATCAGAACCACTTTCTTTTCCAGCTTGGCGTAGGTCCGCAGCGGGCCTGACAGCAGGATCCGACCGTTGGCATCCACTTCGATATCGGTGGCATAACCAATCAGCTTGCGCTGGATCTTGCGCACCACCTTGTTAAAACCAGGCAACGCGTTGATCTTGTCTTCGACGATTTCCCATTCATTGAGCGGATACAACAACAGGCAGGGCTGATCGGTGTCAATGGTCACCACCAGCTGACTATTAGATATTTCGGCCAGACGCTCACGATAACGCGCAGGCAATACCATCCTGCCCTTGGCATCTAGCGATAGATTTGAGGCCCCTCGGAATTTAAGCACTTATACGCCTTTATTATCCACAAAATGACACTATTCCCCACCAATAGACACAGTATGGCCCAGAAACCCCACAAGTCAAGTAAAAAACGGCTTTGGTGAATAGAATTTCTTTAATGACAACAAGGACTTAGCGATTTGTTTTATGACGAACGGTTATCAGTATTAAAAAACAACCATTAACCACACAAACTTAAAGTAAAATATTAAGAGATGCTGATGTAACGGGGTTTTGAGGGGGTAATTAACCACGAAGGGCACGAAGATCACGAAGTTTGATATTGCTGAGTGACTGATTCTGAGACCGCACCACTTGCAAAGATAACAGCATACTAAATGACGAGCGAATGCCTTAAAAACCTTCGTGTTCTTCGAGTTCTTCGTGGTGAAATTAAAAAAGTCAGCCTGTAAGCCGGGTTCTGTCTTGGATAATCATTCATCTGGACCGGAAGTCACCAACCGGCCTCAAGCGACCAACCCGAAAGCAACGCGGGCCGCGCCATCGCTTTCCTATTTGGTCTTGCTCCGAGTGGGGTTTACCCTGCCACTGCTGTTACCAGCAGCGCGGTGCGCTCTTACCGCACCATTTCACCCTTACCTGCCAGCAAGCTGGCAGGCGGTATATTTTCTGCGGCACTTTCCGTAGGCTCACGCCCCCCAGGTGTTACCTGGCACCCTGCCCTGTGGAGCCCGGACTTTCCTCCAGTATCTGACGATACCAGCGATTATCCGGCTGACTTGGTGCTATTTTAACCAATCTGGCGACAACAATGAATAGGCGTTTAGCTCGTATGCGCTGCAATCAGGCCTCGTTATCATCGTTGATCTGCAGGGCCCTTTGATACAGCTGGTTTTTCTTCTGGCCGGTGATGTCGACCGCCAGCTTCACCGCTTTTTTCAACGGCAGATCCTGCAAAAGCCGGCGCAACAGCTGGTCGCTGTCGATGGCCAGCGTATCCGTCTGCTGCTGACGCGGCTGATGAATCAGCACCACGAATTCACCCTTTTTCAGCAACGGATCGCTGGCCAGTTCCTGCAGACATTGCGCGGCATCACCGCGAATGAAACGTTCATGCTGCTTGGTCAGCTCCTTGGCGACGACCAGCTGCGCCGCGGGCATGACCTCGCCGATTTGCTCCAGCAAGGCCAGGATTCTGTGCGTCGACTCGAACAGAACCTGGGTCCCGGCGAGCCGTTTAAGGGCCTCGATACGCGTCCGCCGCTCGGCCTTCTTGTGCGGCAGGAAGCCATGGAAACTGAAATGATCGGTGGGCAGGCCCGCGGCACATAACGCGGCGAGCAGGCTACTGGCACCGGGGACCGGCACCACCTCGAGGCCGGCTTCGACCAACGCCCGCACCAGCGGAAACCCGGGATCGGATATCAGCGGGGTGCCGGCATCCGAGATCAGGGCGATATTTCGGCCCTGCTCCAGCTCCTGCCGGATGCGCTGGATGCGTTCCCGCTCGTTGTGTTCATGCAGCGAAATCATCGACTTGTGCAGGCCCAGGTGACGCAACAGGCCCTGGCTGTGGCGGGTGTCCTCGGCGGCAACCAGGTCGACCTCGCGTAGCGTATCGATCGCGCGCAGGCTGATGTCATCGAGGTTACCGATGGGGGTGGCGACGATATAAAGTTTGCCTGACATTTAACCAGTTAACCATGTAAACTAAGCAATTGGTATCGCATTGTAACAGACCGGACATGTTCGAAATCGCCCACCAACTCGGCCAGCATCAACCTGCTGATCACCCTGCTTTATTCCGCCCTCTCAGGCTGCTGTTACTGCTGGCAGCCGCCCTGTTCATCTTCGGCTGTCAGGCCCCCGGCCCGGGCCCGGAACTGGAAGGACCGCCGCTGACCGGCAAGACCACGATCGAGGACCGGCTGATTGCCGAGCAATACGAACAGCAACAGGAATGGGAACCAGCGGCGAGCATGTACCAGTACCTGGCGCAGAACTCGGAGCAACCGGAGCGCTCGCGCTATCTGCAGAAAATGGCATTGATGCTGTACCAGATGCAACGCTACGAGGATGTCCAGAACCTGTATCAATCACTGGCGGAAGAAGAACTGCTGGAGCCGGAACTGACTCATCGAGACGTGTTACTTTCGGGCATCTATTTCGACAACGGCAAGACCTATCAAAGCCTGGGTAACTTACCGGACCTGGAGACGCTGGTCGACGACGATTACAAGGTGCTGGCGCTGACTATCCGTTCCGAGGGCATTCTCGCCATCGGCAACCCGATGGAATCGGCCCAGCTGCGCATGCAGATCAGCCAGTATCTCGACAGCGAGGCCGAAATCCAGCAGAACCAGGAATTTATCTGGGATGCGCTGAACCGGATCTCCGAATCCAATGTCATCGACGCTCTGTATCAGAAACAGGAACCGCAGATGCGCGGCTGGCTCGAACTCAACCTGATCGCGCGTCGCTCCAATATGCTGCCGAGCAAGATGGAGCCGTGGGTCAAGAAGTGGTACGAGTTATATCCGACGCATGAAGCAGGACTTTATTACAGCGAGAAGCTGTTGAGCGAAAGCCGCCTGATCCATATCGTGCCGACCCGCATCGCGTTGATGCTGCCGTTTTCCGACAAGTTCAAAAACGTGGCCGAGGCGATCCAGAACGGATTCCTGCATGCCTATTACAATGACCCGGCGGCCAAGCCGGAACTCGAGATCGTCAACGTCAGCGACAATCCGGAAGAGTTTCTGATCCAGTACAACCAGGCGATTCAGAATGGCGCCGACTTTATCGTCGGGCCGCTGGATAAGAAACTGGTGAATCAATTGCAGATGAACGAATCACTGCAGGTGCCGACCCTGACCCTGAATTACGCGGATGATGCCAGCATCGGCATCAACAACCTGTATCAGTTCGGTCTGCGGCCGGAGGACGAGGCCGAGCAGATTGCCGATTTCGCCCTGATCCATGGCCGCTACCATGCGGTGACCCTGACCCCGGACAACAAACTCGGCGAACGTTTGCAAAAAGCTTTCACCGAGCGCTTTGAAGGCCTCGGCGGCCAGGTCGTCGCCAGTCAAAACTACCCGTCGCGCAAGAATGATTACTCGGCATCGATCAAGCAGCTATTGAATCTGAACAGCAGTCAAAGCCGTCTCTCCATCCTGCAAAAGGTCATCGACCAGAAAGCGGAATTCATTCCGCGCCGACGCCGCGATGTGGACATGGTATTCATTGCCGGCAATCCTCGCCAGGCCAGGTTGATCAAGCCGCAGTTGAAATTCCATCATGCCAAGGACCTGCCGGTGTATGCCACCTCCAGCATTTCCTCCGGGGTTACCGATACCGATGCCGATCGCGATCTCAACGAGATCCTGTACGTCGATACCCCCTGGGCACTCGACCATGACAACAATGCCGATTACCAGCAGATCCGCCAGAACTGGCCGAACCAGAGCCAGCGCTATGCCAAGTTCTTTGCCCTCGGCCTCGATGCCTATCGCCTGATCCCCGCCCTGCGCAAGCTGCTGGTAAACCCGGAGCAGGAGCTGGCCCTGAACAGCGGCCAGGTCAGCCTCGACCGGCAGGGACGCATCCATCGTCAGCTGTTACTGGCAACCTTTGAACGCGGCAAATCCAAACTACTCGGCTCGGAGTTCGAAATCGTCGACAATCAATGAGCAACAAACACAAGGGACTGTATTTCGAGCAACAGGCATTACACTGGCTGCAACTGCAGGGACTCAAGCTGGTGGAGCAGAACTATCATTGTCGTTTCGGCGAGATCGACCTGATCATGCTGGATCAGAATCAGCTGTGTTTTATCGAGGTCAAATATCGCACCAGCCAAGCATTCGGTGGTGCCGCCTACAGCATCCCGCCCAGCAAACAACAAAAAATCAGCCGCAGCGCCCTGAGCTTTATCAGTCACCATCAGCAATTCCAGCAGCATGATGTTCGCTTTGATGCGTTGCTGATCCAGGACCAGCCCGGTCCGCAGCAAGCGCAGATTGAATGGATACCTAACGCGTTCGACGCGGCATCTTATTGAGCCAGGCTAAGTTTACTGCGACAGAAAATCGAGCAGACGCGGCACCGGGGTCTGCGCCGGCGTGTCAGCCAGCGCCCGTTGATACAGATCATTCACCACGTTGGCGATACTGCCATCAAAATCCATACTCGCCAGCATTTCCTGGTAATACCCCATGTCCTTGGCGGCATTGGCGATGGAAAAACGAAACCCACTGTCATCGCCCTGCTGGATATAAGGGGCCAGGCGCTGCAGGATCACCCCGCCGCCGCCGCCTTTGGCCAGAACTTCGATCAACACCTCATCTTCGATACCGGCACGGCGGGCACTGGCGGTGGCTTCGGCCAACAACGCAGAAAACCCGAGGGAGACGAAATTATGCAACAGCTTCATTTGATGACCGCTACCAACCGCTCCGGCCAGGGTGATATTTTCGGCAAAACACTGCAGCAGCGGCAGTAAGGAATCAAACAATACCGGGTCGCCGCCGACGATCAGGTTGAGCCGACCTTCCTCGGCCTCCCTCGGGGTACGTGTCATCGGCGCATCGATATAGCGGGCACCGGCCTCGCTCAGGGCCTGGTAAACCTTTAGCGTCGAGGCGGGGATCGCGGTTGAGCAGTCAATCACGATGTTACCTGGCTGGATACCCTGCAGGATCCCATCCTCGGCAAACACGACCTGCTCCACCTCGGGCGAACCGGTCACACAGATAATGATGATTTCGCTGGCAGCGGCCAGGTCTGCCGGGGTCTGCACCAGCTCTGCCCCCTTTTCCAGCAGGTCATCCAGCGGCTGGTTGCCGGCATGCTCCAGCAGCGAAATCGAGTAACCATGCTGCTGGATACTCCTGGCGATACCATGCCCCATCAGGCCCACGCCGACGATGCCGATAGGTAAATCCGCCTTATTCATCTACTTGACGATTTTCAGGCCGGGCCGGTTTCGCTTCTGCGCTGACTGGGCATCAGCGTCTTCGGACTGCGCTTCGGTCGATTCTGCGCCGGAGTTATCCTCGGCAAACATCATGCCCTCGCCATCCTCCAGGCTGTAGATCGCCATCACCGCCTCGATCGGAATGAAGATGTCATGGGGGACGCCATTGAAACGCGCGGAAAATTGAATATGGTCGTTGAGGATCTGCAGACCCCGCACCGCACGGTTGGCAATATTCAACACCACCTGGCCGTCTTTCTCGATCCCGGGCGGAATTTCAACCTGGGGATGACGGGAATTCACCATGATGTGTGGCGTCGCATCATTATCGACCAGCCATTCATACAGGGCGCGGATCAGATAGGGTTTATTCGAGGTCATTAGTCTTGTAATCGATATTCCTTTATCCTGATTATAGCGCTTCCGAGGGCTTCCGGTAGGAGTGCATCCGTCACAAATATCCTGATCGGTAGTTTCCAGTCCGACAAGTGACAGGTTTGGAACAGCAGCACATAGGCTTTGCTAAGCTTATCCATGCACAAGCGCCGTTCTCGCACATCCCTGTGCTTCACGGCATACTAGGCCATGGATGGCCGTAGGTAGACAATGCAGGAGCATATTGTCGAAGTGCATCCATGTAAATACTGCTCGTTGCCATCCATGGCCTCCCAGCATAAGCACGTCCCTGTGCAAAAAAAAGGCCGGTATTATGCTTAATACCGGCCTTGAGGATTCATGAATTCGTTCGCTAGAACTATTCGACCATGTCCCGTTCCTGCTCGGACAGGCTCTTCTGGAACGAGGTGCGGGAGAATATCCGCTTCATGTATTCGAGTATCGGCTTGGCCGAGGGCGGCAACTCGATCCCGTAATGATGCAAACGCCACAGGATCGGGGCGATGCTGCAATCGAGCAGGCTGAACTCTTCCGACAGGAAATAGGGCATAGCCGCGAACACCTCGATCGAGTTGAGCAGGCTTTCCTTCAGCGCCTTCTTGGCCTGCTCCTTTTTCTTCTCGGTACCATGTTCTATGTCCGGCAGCAGGCTGTACCAGTCGCTCTCGATGCGAAACAGTCCCAGGCGAGCCTTAGCGCGGGAGACCGGATCCACCGGCATCAGCGGTGGGTGCGGAAACCTTTCATCCAGGTACTCGATCAGTACCCTGGCGTCGTAAAGCACCAGGTCACGATCGACCATCGTCGGTACGGTGGCATAGGGATTCAGGTCCAGCAGGTCTTCCGGCAGGTTATCCATATCCACATCGTAGATTTCGACGGTAATGTCCTTTTCCGCCAACACGATACGGCTGCGATGACACTGGGGGTCGATCGGTGATGAAAAACAGGTCATCACCGAGCGTCTGTTTGCGACAGCTGACATATTCAAATAGTTACCTTTTCCGCGACGATTAGTGGACGTCTTTCCAGTATTCCTTCTTCAGCAGATAGGCCAGAATGCCGAAGAAGAACAGGAAGATCAGCACACCGGTACCGACGTTCTTACGGGTTTGCTTGTAGGGCTCGGCCAGGTAATCGAGAAACGCCACCAGGTCTTTCATTGCCTGGTCGAATTCCTTGCTGGTCATACTGCCCTCGGTCACCTGCTCAAAGCCGACGATAACCTCTTGCTCACCACCGTGGCCATCATCCTGCATCTCTTTTACAGCGCGCTTCATACCCTCGAGCTCAACCAGCACATGCGGCATACCGACCGCGGGAAACACGCCATTGTTGACCCCCATCGGGCGCGACTCGTCGATGTAGAAACCGCGCAGGTAGTTATACAGCCAGTGGGTACCGCGCGAACGCGCAATCAATGACAGGTCCGGGGGTACGGTACCAAAAGCGGCCTCGGCATACTCGGTGGTCATGGTGGTCTTCATCAGCGAACCCACCTTGGTCTTTTCACCGTACTTGTCGGTGGTGAAGATCAGGTTTTCCGACATTAATTCGTCGGCAATGCCCAGATCCTTTCCGACCCGGTTGTAACGCGCGTAACCGGCGGAGTGACAGCTCAGGCAGTAATTGACGAACAGTTGCGCACCGCGCTGCATCGAGGCCTTGTCGTCCCAGTCGATAGTGATCTTGTCATCGGGGTAGATCGGTCCACCGCCGGCAGCCCAGACACTGACTGGCAGTACCAAACCAATTAAAGCTATGAATGACTTCTTCATGATGTAACCCTCTCTGGAACCGGTTTGGTATTCTCGTTCTTACTGATGAACCACAGGCCAATGAAATAACCGAAATAACCGATCGTAAAGATTCGTGCGAACAGGGTCCGGCCCTCAGTAGCGGGTAAGGCGCCCAGGTAACCCAGGCCGATGAAGCTGATCACGAACATCACCAGCAGCCATTTGAAAGCACTGGAACGATAACGGATCGAGCGGACCTTGCCGCGGTCGAGCCAGGGCAGCACGAAGAGTACGATAATGGCCGCGAACATCGCAATAACCCCGAGCAGCTTATCCGGTACCGCGCGCAGGATCGCGTAGAACGGCGTGAAATACCACACCGGCGCGATGTGCTCAGGGGTCTTGAACGGATTGGCCGGCACAAAGTTCGCATACTCCAGGAAGTAACCATTCATTTCCGGCATGAAGAACACGACCACGCTGAACAGGGCCAGGAATACCACGACCCCGACAATATCTTTGACCGTATAGTAGGGATGGAACGGGATGCCATCGACCGGTACCCCTTCTTCGTTCTTGTTCTTCTTGATGTCGATACCGTCAGGATTGTTGGAACCTACCTCGTGCAGGGCAATGATATGCATCACCACCAGCATTAGCAGCACGATCGGTACCGCTACCACGTGCAGGGCGAAGAAACGGTTCAGGGTGGCATCGGAGATGACGTAGTCACCACGAATCCACAGGGTCAGTTCGTCACCCACCACCGGGATCGCACCGAACAGGGAAATAATGACCTGGGCACCCCAGTAGGACATCTGGCCCCAGGGCAACAGGTAACCCATGAAGGCCTCGGCCATCAGGGCCAGGAAGATGAACATGCCGAACAGCCAGATCAGCTCACGCGGCTTCTGGTAGGAGCCGTAGATCATCGCGCGGAACATGTGCAGGTAGACCACGACAAAGAACGCGGATGCACCGGTAGAGTGGATATAGCGGATCAGCCAGCCCCAGTCGACATCGCGCATGATGTATTCGACCGAAGCGAAAGCCAGTTCACCGTCCGGCTTGTAAAACATGGTGAGGAAGATGCCACTGACGATCTGGATGACCAGGACCAGCAGCGCCAGCGAACCGAAGAAATACCAGAAATTGAAATTCTTCGGCGCATAGTATTTGGACAGATGCTCCTCCACCATCTTGGTTAGAGGAAATCGGGCATCGATCCAGCCCATTAAACCATTACCTTTAGCACTCATTACGCTTCTCCGTCTTCACCAATTAACACCACGTTGTCACTGACAAAACGATGCGGAGGGATCTCAAGGTTGGTCGGGGCCGGCACGCCGGAATAGACCCGGCCGGAATAGTCAAACTTGGAACCGTGACAGGGGCAGAAGAAGCCGCCCAGCCAGTCCGCGGTAATATCGGGACGATAAGTCGGTGAACAACCCAGGTGGGTACAGATACCGATCATCACCAGGTACTCGGGATTGATCGAACGATGTTGATTCTTCGCGTAAGCCGGTTGCAGGCTTTCATCGGAGCCGGGATCGCTCAATTCACCTTCGATCTCGGCCAGGGTGGCCAGGGCTTTTTCATCACGGCGTACGATCCACACCGGTTTGCCACGCCATTTGACAATGATTTGCTGACCCAGTTCCAGCTTGCTGATATCGGCCTCTACCGGTGCACCGGCGGATTGGGCCCGAGCGCTGGGTTTCCAGGTCGAAAGGAAGGGTACGGCAACAGCGACTACACCAGCAGCACCGACCACACTGGTCGCGGCGGTGAGAAAGCGTCGGCGGGAATGATCAATTGCTTCAGACGACATCTGAATTTCTCTCCAACATTAGAAACTGTGAAACAGCCTGCCAGGAAATAGTGTTTGTTGGGCAAACTGCAAAAAAAATCGGCCGCAAGAATATACTAATTCTCTTATTTCGTCGAGGAATAATGTTGAAAAACCGCCCGTTAGCTGAGGCTGGTCAAATAGCCCTAATCTGAGTTAATAGGGTCAGAAAAAAATGTAATGGGAATGACGGAAAATGCCGCTGTTAAACCGGATTTTCGATATCGATGAATTGATGCTGAATGTTGAACCGGTTGGCCAGCAACTCGCCCAGTGCCTGCACCCCGTACCGCTCGGTCGCATGGTGGCCCGCCGCAATGAAATGGATGCCGAGTTCCTTCGCCAGGTGCACCGTCTGTTCCGAGATTTCACCGGACACGAACACATCCGCACCATGCTCGGCAGCTTTCTCGATGGCTGACTGCGCCGCACCGGTGCACCAGGCCAGGCGCTGCACGTCATGGTCGCCGCCGTAGATCAGGAATGGATTGGAGTCGATGGTTTCCCCCAGGTCATCCGTCAGCTGGTCGATACTGCTGACCTGGCGCAGTTCGCCCAGCCACAACAGCTCGTCCTGGCCGGTCACGACCCAACCCATCTGCATCGCCAGTTGCGCGTTATTGCCGACGGTGAGATGGGCATCCAGCGGCAGGTGATAGGCAATCAGGCTGATGTCATGCTGCATCAGGCGGCGGATCCGCTCGGCCTTGTAGCCAACCAGCGGCTGGGCCTCGCCCTTCCAGAAATAACCGTGATGTACCAGGATGGCATCGGCTTCCACCGCGATGGCGGCATCGATCAGGTCGAGGTTGGCAGAAACCCCGGTCACCAGCCGATTGACATTCGACTTGCCTTCGACCTGTAAGCCATTGGGGCAATAATCGGTGAATGCATCCACCGCCAGGTAGTCATGACAGAATCGGGTTAATTCATATAATTTCATGCTCAATCACCAACGCCTTGTATGAGTCCACTATGATAAAATTAGCTTATGAAATCAAAAAAGCTGATTTTTTTCATCCTGCGTTCGGCCATCCTCGGTCTGATCATCGCCTTTGCCTACCTGTTCTGGCAGGGTGAGATCACCACCGCTGATGTTGTCGCCCTGTTCTCGCAGCATCAGCACCAGGTGACCACCGCGCCCCAGCGCCTGCCGCAGACCGGGCCATTTTCCTATGCCGATGCGGTGCAATCCTCGTCACCGTCGGTGGTCACCATCTACACCAGTAAAACCGTCAAGCAAAGCCTGCATCCGTTGCTGGATGACCCGGTGTTCGACCAGCTGTTCGGCGATCAACTGAAAAAATTCAAGCGCGACAAGACCGAGACCAATCTCGGCTCGGGCGTGATCATGACCCGCTCCGGCTATATCGTCACCAACCAGCACGTCATCGACGGCGCCGATGAAATCCTGATCTCGCTGGCGGACGGTCGCAGCAGCGAGGCCGAGCTGATCGGCCAGGACCGCGAAACCGATATCGCGGTGCTGCATATCCCGCTCAATGACCTGCAGAATATCAGCCTCGCCAACAATGCCGACGACATCCAGGTCGGCGACGTGGTCCTTGCCATCGGCAATCCGTTGAATGTTGGCCAGACCGTGACCATGGGCATCATCAGCGGCACCGGGCGTAACCGGGTCGGCCTCAACACCTTCGAGAATTTTATCCAGACCGACGCCGCGATCAATCCCGGCAACTCCGGTGGCGCCCTGATCAATGCCAATGGCGACCTGATCGGGATCAATACCGCGATCTTCAGTCAGTCCGGCGGTTCGCAGGGCATCGGCTTTGCGATCCCGGCCACGCTGGCGGTCGAAGTGATGCAGGAAATCATTGAAAATGGCCGGGTCAGCCGTGGCTGGATGGGGGTTGAAGGCACCGAGATCACGGCCCAGGCAGCGCTGGAATCCGGCGATCCGAATATCCGCGGGGTGCTGGTGGTCGGCGTATTCATCGACAGTCCGGCCGATCTCGCCGGCATCGAAACCGGTGACATCATCACCGCGATCGACGGCAAACCGGTGCAGAAGGTGCGCAACGTACTGGAGATTATTGCCGGACATAAACCCGGTGACGAGGTCAGCCTGAACCTGCTGCGCGCGGGAGAGGAACTGGCGTTGACCCTGGTGACCACCGAGCGGCCGCAGTAGTCAGCCTGGAGCAACCGCCAGCCCTAGCTGCTGGATTGATAAATCTGGGTCTGATTACGCCCGCCCTGCTTGGAGGCATACAGCGCCTTGTCCGCCTGCTCCAGCCAGGCAGTGTAGCCCGAGGTACTCTCATCCGCCTGGCTGATGCCCAGACTGACCGTGATCTTGATCCTGAGTTCTTCGTAAACCACTTCCTGCGCCTCTATCTGCTTGCGTAGGCGTTCGCAGAACGCCATCGCTGACTCGGCATCGGTGTTGCTCAGGATCACGCCGAATTCCTCGCCGCCATAACGGCCGCCGATATCGGTCTCGCGCAGGTTTTCCCTGAGCAGCCTGGCCACCTCGCGGATCACCTCGTCGCCGGCCTGGTGACCATAGGTATCATTGACCTGCTTGAAATGATCGATATCGAACATGACCAGGGAACAGGTCGAGTGGTAACGATGGAAGCGGCGGAATTCCTGCAACAGGCACTCTTCCCAGTAGCCCCGGTTATTCAGTTCGGTCAGGCGGTCGGTGCGACTGAGTTTTTCCAGTTCCGCATTGGCCTTCTCCAACGCCTTGCGGTTGGAGGCGTACTCGGTGACATCGTAAATGATCAGGGCCACGTGATTGACGTTGCCATCGGTGGAGATCAGCGGGGTGATGGTCACATTCTGATACATATCCGGCTCGCTGCCGGTGATCGGCCGGTAATGCTTGAACCTGAACAGGTAGGGCCGTTGCTCCCAGGTCATGAACGAGCGGGTCTTCAGCATGAACACCGTGTTGACCTTGTGTACCAGCCAGTCCTGCGACAACTCCGGGAATGACTCGAACAGGTTGCGCTCCTTGACCTTTGACGGCGGAAGACCACTGTGGCTCTCCATGAATCCGTTCCAAAGTTTGACCGTGAAATCCTTGTCCAGCACCACCAGGCCGACATCGATGGTCTGCACCATGTCTATCAGCCAGTGAAATTCATTGAGGTCGACTTGTGCTTGTTGATCCATGCGGCTGTATCAATCCATCAGGTAGGAAATTTGCCGGTTGAGGATGTCCAGCGAATCCTCGGTGAACAGCAATAACAGGTCGCAACAAATATTATGGTTTTCGATCTCGTAGGTAATCTCGATCGACAGGACCCGGTTCCAGGTATCGGCATTGGCATGGACCAGGTCACTGACCTTGACATGCTGCCCCATGACGACCGGGTGGCCCTGGCTGAAATGGGTATCCAGTTGTTCGGCAAAGCCATTGATGCAGGCCCCGACCAGGATGTTGGTAACCTCCATGATCAATTCCAGCTCCGCCGCGTCATCCAGCTCGCCCTGGAAGTTGAGCAGTTCGGCGATGTCGTGGAAGCTGGAATCGGTAAAGATCAGCAACGCCTCACCGCTGATACCGG
Organism: Gammaproteobacteria bacterium; assembly: GCA_030066335.1. Classification (GTDB taxonomy): domain Bacteria; phylum Pseudomonadota; class Gammaproteobacteria; genus JACNJF01. The sequence goes on along the minus strand of JASJBV010000005.1, from coordinate 1,040 downwards.
AGCCGATAAACCCCTGGCACACCGCCGAATAGGTATCGCCCTGCTCGGTCAAGGACAGGGCCCGCTGCAGTTCGTTGACCTCGAGCAGGTTGACCTTGGGAATCGGTAGCTTGACGAAAGCATTGAGCAGGCGCGCCAACAGGTCGGCGGCCTGGCCCATCGCGACATTGGCCACTTCCTGCATGCAGTCGCGGGTGTTGATTTCGCCGACCTCACCCTTGCGGATGATGGCCGGCGTAAGTTCAATCGTATCCTCGTCCTGGGTGACTTTATCCTCAGCACGGTACAGGCCGAACTGGTCCAGCAGCCCGGCAATCTCCTCCGAGCAGGTCGGTTTCTTGATGAAATCGAGGGCGCCCATTTTCTGCACCCGGCTATGCGCCTCCGGCTGGATGTCACTGGATACGACGATGGTCATCGTCGGCAGGTCCTGTTGCTGAATATGCTCGAGGGTCTCGTAGCCATCCATCACCGGCATATTCAGATCCAGGAACAGGATATCCCCCAGGCCTTCCTTGATTGCAGACAGGGCCTCCTCGCCATTTTGCGCAAACGACACATCGATATCCCAGTCGCCGGGCAGCGATCTGGCCATCTGCTTGCGCGCGACGCTGGAGTCATCGCAGATCAGGACATGGGTAGTCATTTGAAACGAGGTTTCCTGGTTTTATTGAATTTATTATTGGGTTATCTAAGTAAAGTGCAGAAATAGGGATTCGGCAAGGTGGAATTGGGGTTGTTGTGAATTTATTTTCTGCTTTGTTGTAATGAGCAATTTTATAGACCCGTCAATGCGAGCGACAGCGTGGCAATATTAATGACAATAGCAACTCACTAAGAAAGGGTTTCGCACTCAAATTCTGCCTGTTCTTGCGTAGTGAATGTCGAGTGCGCGTGCGAGTTACTTCTTGTCTACAGCAACAAGAAGTAACCTAGAAATGCCGCCCACACTGAGTGGCCTGCGGCTTCCCGAAAATAAACGGATTTTGCAGGGCACGGGCCGATTCGCATCCCTCGATAATTGCTCCTGCATTATCTAC
>JASJBV010000216.1 GCA_030066335.1 Gammaproteobacteria bacterium | reverse complement strand
ATATCACCGATGATAGCGATCTGGACAGTTGGCAGGCCGATGATATGATCGATCATCCCCTGCAACTGCTGGAATTACTCGATATCTGAACCCCAAGTTGTTATGAGAACTGCCCATATACCCACAGAATTCAGCCCCGCCGCAGAGAGTCTGCAGGACAAGATCATCCTGGTCACCGGTGCTACCGGTGGCTATGGCAAGACCATGTCACTGGCGTTTGCCAGCGCCGGTGCGACCGTCATCCTGCTCGGCAAGAACGTGCGCCTGCTGGAAAACCTGTACGATGAGATCGAGGCCGCCGGTTATCCGATGCCGGCGATTTATCCGCTCAACCTGGAAGGTGCGACCGAGAAGGATTACTACGAAATGGGTGAGAATATCGCCAAGGAATTCGGCCGCCTGGACGGCCTGCTGCATGCCGCGGTTACCCTCGGCGCCCCGACCCCATTCGAACACAGCGACAGTGAAACCTGGTACCAGGTCATGCAGATCAACCTGCACGGCCCTTACCTGTTGACCAAGTATTGTATTCCCCTGCTCAAACAATCTGCGCATGCCTCCCTGCTGTTCATGACCGATGACAAACTGGGTGCCTATTGGGATGCCTACGCGGTATCCAAGCAGGGAATCAACGGCCTGGCCCAGACCCTGGCGGCTGAATACGAGGGCTCCAATTTGTATGTCAACGCGATCAATCCGGGGCCGACCAAGACCGCATTGCATATCCGCGCCTACCCCGCGGCTCCCAGCAACGATAGCCTGCCGATACCGGAGCGTCACCGTAACATGTTCCTGTACATGATGAGCGATGAACTTGATCAAAGTGGTTACTGTTTTTTACCGTTGATCTAAGGACTAATAATTCCTCTGTTCAGCCAGCAGCAGCCATAAAAAAACCCCATCCAGGTGGACGGGGTTTCTCGGCTTTTGGCTAAATCAACCGATTACAGGATATCAGCCCACTGATAATCAGTGGTTGAACTGGCATCGGTTACGGTGAAGCTGGCGCAATCGTTGAAAGTGACGGTGCCGAACGAGCCACCTGAGCCAGTGAAGGTAATGCTGCCCGAGACCGGTACACCACCAGCACAATCTCCATAGGTTACATTGGCCGTAATCGAGACATAACCATTATCCGGATCATAGACGGTGGCCGTTACGTTGTAAGAATTACTACCGGTGGCAAAAACGCTAAAGTTTTCAATCCGGTAGACGCGTCCATCCGGTCCCGCGAAGTCACTGACGATGGTACAGATAAAATTCGCGTCACAGGTCGCGGTAGCATTCAGGGTGTAGGTTTCACCACCAGAAGTTATCCGGAAGTTTTGATAGACCGCGGTATAACTTCCATCAGTACCCGCGGTTAGGATTAATGATCCATTCATCGTAATCGACTCAAGACCCAATGATGATTGACAGTCGGTAAATTGAATGTTCGCCGTATTACTGCCATCGGATACATTTGCGATGGCAGATCCCTGGTCACAGAAATCGGCGGTAAAATCCACCGTTTGATTGGCCGTGCGGTTACTGGTTGGAACAACCTGCCCCATCTGTTGTGAGATAGCCAACAGGCTGGCATCAGCCGGAGAAGGCCGCAGTGGAGCATACTGACCACCAACCGCTGAGCCCACGGCACCGGTCGCCGCTATCGCCAGTTCACCAGAGTTAACATCATCAACGGTTGCCTGTGATGTATTGCCATCGTAACTGAGGCCACCGCCACTGCCACCACCACTACTACTTCCGCCTCCGCAAGAGACCAGGGCGATGCTGGAAAAGAATAAAAAGATCGCGAGCTTTATCGACTTCATGGTTTGCTTCCCTCTCATAGTTAGTCAACTGCCATTGCTATAACTGCAAGGTCAATCATTGGAATATAGTCCAATCAGCGGGTTATTGCGCCCAGCATGATGAAAGTAAGCGATTCAGGGATATTCGATATAAAAATCGGCCTTGCCGACGCTTTGTTCGAGCGCCAGCAGGCACTCGTCGTTGGCGGCCAGGGTCCAGTTGTCACTGGTCAGCCGGTAGTCATAGCCATCATGCCGACGATGGAACACCAGCGGCAGGCAGTCATTGATACGGTAGGGCTGCAGATGTCTGGCCAGTTCGTCGATATCCGGACCGTGGCCATTCAACAGCTTGATATGCAACGCCCTGGCGTGGTTCAGGCGATAATTCTCCAGCAACTCGATCTTGCGCGCCCGTATCCGGATACCGTTGTTGAAATCATCATAGGAGATGCCGCCTTCGACCACCCATACCTGGTCTTTTTGCAGGATCGGCTCGATCTCCTGCAACATATCCGGAAACACCCTGACATCGATCCGGCCGCTACGGTCATCCAGGGTGACAAAAGCCTCACGCCCATTGAAGCCATTGCGGGTACGAATGGCGACGACCAATCCCACCACGGTCGCCTCTTCATCCTTGCGCCGGAAACCGGTGCCGACCGAGGCATCGGGGTTGTCCAGCTTTTCATGCCACTGGCCCAGGTTGAGATTTACGATCTGCCGGATCTCCTGCTGATACAACTCGATCGGATGCCCGGTCAGAAACAGGCCGAGACTTTCCCGTTCATTCATCAGGCGGTTTTTTTCATCCCAGGGCGCTACCTCAGGTAACGGCTTGGCGGCGGGTTCGGTAGCCTGCTCGGCAAACAGGTCGACCATGCCGGCATCCTGATTTTTCTGGTCCTGTTCCGCGGCCTGCAGCGCATATGGCAGGTGAGCCTGCAGGGCCGCACGATTGGTCGAGAAGCAGTCCAGCGCGCCACTGGTCACCAGCGCCTCCATGACCTTTTTGTTGGCCTTGGACATGTCTACCCGTTGACAGAAATCATCCAGGGAACGGAATTCACCATTGCCTCGCTCGGCAATAATGACATCGATTGCGGCCTGGCCAACGCCCTTGATCGCACCCAGGCCATAAATGACCTCGCCCTGTTCACTGGCGCGGAACTGGAAATCCGAACGGTTGACGTCCGGCGGCAACAGCTTGAGCTGCATCGCGCGGCATTCCTCGATCAGGGTCACCACCTTGTCGGTATTGTCCATGTCCGATGACAACACCGCGGCCATGAATTCGGACGGATAATGCGCCTTCAACCAGGCGGTCTGATAGGAAACCAGGGCATAGGCCGCCGAGTGGGACTTGTTGAAACCGTAACCGGCGAACTTTTCGATCAGGTCGAAGATGTAACCCGCGGTATCACCGTCAACCCCATTGTTCTCGGCACCCTCGACGAATCCACTGCGCTGCTTGGCCATCTCCTCGGGTAATTTCTTGCCCATCGCGCGCCGGAGCAGGTCGGCACCGCCGAGGGTGTAGCCCGACAGCACCTGGGCGATCTGCATGACCTGTTCCTGGTAAAGGATGACGCCATAGGTCGGCTTGAGGATCTCCTCGATCGACGGATGCGGGTACTTGGCCTCGCTACGCCCATGCTTGACGTTGATGAAATCATCGACCATACCGGATTGCAGGGGACCGGGGCGGAACAGCGCCACCAGCGCGGTGATATCATCGAAACAGTCCGGTTGCAGGCGCCGGATCAGGTCCTTCATCCCGCGCGATTCCAACTGGAATACGGCAGTGGTCTGGCAGGCCTTGAGCAGATCGAAGGCGACCGGGTCATCCAGCGGGATGCGCTCGATCTCGATCTTGTCGTCTTCCGCTCGCTGCTGGTTGATCGCCTTCAGCGCCCAGTCGATGATAGTCAGGGTGCGCAGGCCGAGAAAATCGAACTTGACCAGGCCGACCTCTTCCACGTCTTTCTTATCGAACTGCGAGACCAGGCCGCTGCCGCCAGGTTCACAGTAAATCGGGGTAAAATCATTCAGGTCGCTGGGCGAGATCACGACGCCCCCGGCGTGTTTACCGACATTTCGCGTCAACCCTTCCAGGGTTCTGGCCATATCCAGGATCGCGTTGACCTCCTCGTCCTCCTGGTACAGGTTTTTCAGGTCCTCTTCCTGCTCCAGTGCCTTGTCCAGGGTCATCCCGATCTCGAACGGAATCAGCTTGGCGATGCGATCGACAAATCCATAAGGGTGGCCGAGAACCCGGCCGACATCACGCACCACCGCCTTCGCCGCCATCGTGCCGTAGGTTATGATCTGCGATACCTGGTTACGGCCGTAATGATCGGCCACGTATTCGATGACCTGGTCACGTTTATCCATGCAGAAGTCGATATCGAAGTCAGGCATCGATACCCGCTCCGGATTGAGAAAGCGCTCGAACAGTAATTCGTACTGCAACGGATCCAGGTCGGTGATCTTCAGCGCATAGGCGACCAGGGAACCGGCACCGGAGCCACGCCCCGGTCCGACCGGGATATCATGTTGCTTGGCCCACTCGATGAAGTCGGCAACGATCAGGAAATAGCCGGGAAAACCCATCTGGATGATGACGTCGAGCTCCAGCTTAAGGCGATCATCATAGGCCTGGCGATCCAGCACCTCACCCTCGGCCAATTGCTCCTGCAAAAACGCCAGGCGTGCTTCCAGTCCCTGCTCCGATACATGGCGGAAATAACTGTCCTCGGTGAACCCCTCGGGGATCGGGAAGGCCGGCAGATAATTCTTGCCCAGGCTTAAAGTGACATTGCAAGCTGTTGCTATATTTACTGTATTTTCAATGGCTTGAGGAATATCCTTAAACAAATTTATCATCTCTTCGCCAGAGCGCAAATACTGTTGTTCGGAATACAGCCGGGGCCGACGCTTGTCTTCCAGGGTAAAGCCACTGCAGATACAGACCCTGACCTCATGCGCCTCGAAATCATTGGCATCGATGAAGCGCACGTCATTGGTCGCGACCACCGGGATCGATCTTGCCACCGAGTACTGCAGGGCCTGCTGGATATAGGCCTCCTCGTACGGGCGACCGGTACGCTGCAATTCAAGAAAGTAGCGGTTGGGAAACAAGGCCTGCCATTGCTCGAGATACTCCTCGGCCATTGCCAGATTCTGCGCCCGAATCGCCTGCCCAACATCACCTTCCAAAGCGGCCGACAAAGCCAATAGGCCATCGGTATGACCGGTCAACCACTCCCGATCAATGGTCGGGCGATCGGCGACCTGGCCATGCTGATAAGAGCGTGAGATCAGTTGTTTAAGGTTCAGGTAGCCGGCATCGTTCTGGCATAACAACACCAGGCGACTGAGGCTCTGCGGACGATCGTCATCGCGGATCCAGACATCGGCACCAAAGATCGGTTTGACCCCGGCCGCGGTGGCGGTTTTGAACAGCTTGACCAGGGCATACAGGTTTGACATATCGGTCAGTGCCACCGCCCCCATGCCGCGTTCGGCGACCTGCTCGATCAGCGGTTTCAGGCGCACGGTGGAATCCACCAGCGAGTATTCGGAATGAACGTGGAGATGAACGAATTGGGTCGGCATGTTGGGTTAATTATCTACCAGCTGATGATTTTTGACCACGATGAATTTTGTTTTTTGAACCACGAAGTACACGAAGTGCACGAA
>JASJBV010000215.1 GCA_030066335.1 Gammaproteobacteria bacterium | reverse complement strand
GTTTGCATTCACCGGTGGGCGGCAATACCGGGATCCGCACCGAATCCACCGGGCCGTTGTACTCGGAGATCGGCCTATCCAGCATCGATAACGCATCGTAGCGTTCCAGGTAAGTGGTATCCGGCAACACCAGGTCGGCGAAGGCCACGGTCTCCGACTGGAAGGCATCGCAGACGATCAGGAACGGAATCTTGTACTCACCGTTTTCATCCTTGTCTTTGAGCATGTCGCGTACATTGACCGTATTCATCGACGAGTTCCAGGCCATGTTGGCCATGAACAACAGCATGGTATCGATCTTGTACGGGTCACCGCGCCAGGCATTGGTGATCGCGTTATGCATCAAGCCATGTACCGACAGCGGGTATTCCCAGGAGAAGCCCTTGTCCAGACGCACCGGGCTGCCATCATCGTCGACAAACAGGTCTTCCGGCTTGGCCGGCCAGCCCAGCGGCATGCCATCGAGCGGGGTCTCGGGTTGCACCCCGTCAGGGCCATTGGGCGGTTTCGGGCAGGGTGGAATCGGTCGCGGGAACGGCGCTTTATGGCGAAATCCGCCGGGGCGGTCGATGGTACCCAGCAGGGTCATCAGGATACTCAGGCCTCGAATCGACTGGAAACCGTTGGAATGAGCGGCCAGGCCGCGCATCGCATGAAACGCCACCGGGTTACCCTTGACCGATTCATGCACATTGTCCCAGCAATCCTGCCACTGGATCGGCAGCTCGATCTGGTGATCGCGCGCGGTGACCCCCATTTCATGGGCCAGGCGCACGATGGTGTCGGCCGGGATCCCGGTAATGCCCTCGGCCCACTGCGGGGTGTATTCCTCGACCCGGTCCTTCAACAACTGGAAGGCGGGTTTGACCGGGGTGCCGTCTTCCAGGCTGAACTCACCGAGCAGACGCGGATCGGCGCCCGGGGTGTGGGTAGAGATTTCCTTGTCCAGTTCCCGGTCCCACCACAGCTTATTTTCCGGATCGAAACAGCCCTCTTCGATATGCATTTCGAAGCGCTTGAACAAACCGTGATCATCGCGGCTTTCATCCTGGATTACCAGTTCCGCCGCATTGCTGTACTTGACCAGGAATTCACGGTCGTACAGGCCCTGCTTGATCAACTGGTGGATCAGGGCCATGATCAGGGCGCCATCGGTGCCCGGCTTGATCGCGATCCATTCATCGGCAATCGCCGAGTAACCGCTGCGGATCGGGTTGATCGAGATGAACTTGCCACCACGCCGCTTGAACTTTGAAATGTGAATCTTCAACGGGTTGGAATCATGATCCTCGGCGGTGCCGATCATGACGAACAGCTTGGCCCGGTCGAGATCCGGACCGCCGAATTCCCAGAACGAGCCGCCGATGGAATAAATCATGCCGGCGGCCATGTTTACCGAGCAGAAACCGCCGTGGGCAGAATAGTTGGGGGTGCCAAACTGCTTGGCGAACATCCCGGTCAGCGCCTGCATCTGGTCGCGCCCGGTCAACAGGGCGAATTGCTTGGGATCCTCGGCGCGGATCCTGGCCAGCCGCTCCTGCATGATGGTAAACGCCCGCTCCCAGCTGATTTCCTCGAACTCGGATTGACCACGCTCGGCATTGGGTTTGCGCAACAATGGCTTGGTGATGCGGGCTGGCGAGTACTGCTTCATGATACCTGAGGAACCCTTGGCGCAGATCACCCCCTCATTGTGCGGATGGCTCGGGTTGCCCTCGATGTGGCGGACCTCACCATCACGCAGGGTGACGCGGATACCACAACGACAGGCACACATATAACAAGTGGTCTCTTTGACCTCGACATTGCCGATGTCGCGGTCGGATTGTAGGCTCGGGTCCAACATAAGTGAGTGATCTCGATCAGATTACAGTCTGGGATTAGGCTAAATTAGGATATTAGTAACTGCTTATCGAGAAAGACAGATTCAAGAATAGATAGGTGGACTAACACCAAAGGGATAGAAAAAATTAATAAGCCTGCTTCAGGTATAAATTTTTATTATTAAAATGATTACCAGGCGCACTTGCCGGCTTTCTGTTGCAGAAATTCGAGGTATTGCTGATGCTGGGCCCGGGATTCCTCATCCACTGACCACAGCGGCAGGTCCTGCTGCGGTACCACCGCCCGCATGGGCTGCGCCGAATCGTCGGTGGCCGGGTTCTCCTCGCTGTCCAGTGACAACGCGGTCTGGCCGCCCGTCATGATCAGGTAAACTTCGGCGAGGATCTCCGAGTCCAGCAGGGCTCCGTGCAGGGTACGCGCACTGTTATCGATCTCGTAGCGCTTGCACAGTGCATCTAGGTTGTTTTTTTGCCCGGGATGTTTCTGCCGGGCCATCACCAGGGTATCCAGCACGCCGCAGATATCCTCGATGCGCGGATAATCCCCATCCAGCAGTCCTAGTTCATGGTTGAGGAAACCGACATCGAACGGGGCGTTATGGATAATAAGTTCAGCACCCCTGATGTATTCCAGAAAACTGTCGACCAGCTCGTGAAAGCGCGGTTTATCGGCAAGGTATTCGTTGCTGATACCATGCACCTCGAACGCCCCGTTATCGATTTCACGGTCCGGCTGGATATAGTAGTGCCAGTGATTATTGGTCACCCGTCGATTGATGATTTCGATACAACCGATTTCGATAATGCGATGCCCCTGGGAGGGTTCCAGACCGGTGGTTTCCGTGTCCAGTACGACCTGGCGGTTCATACCTGTGCTCCTGTTTGCTCATCGATGGCCTGGTTGGCCAACTGATCTGCCATTTCATTGCCGGGGATACCGGCGTGACCCTTGACCCAGTGCCAGCTGACCCGATGTTGCGCTACCTGTTGGTCCAGCTGTTGCCACAAATCCTGGTTCTTGACCGGTTTCTTGGCCGCGGTCTTCCAGCCATTCCGCTTCCAGCCATCCAGCCATTCGGTAATTCCCTGCATGACATATTTGGAATCGGTATAGACCTCGACCGCACAGGACCTGGTCAACGCCTGCAAGCCCTGGATCACCGCGGTCAGCTCCATCCGGTTGTTGGTGGTTTGCGCCTCGAACCCATACAGATTCTTGCTGTGATCACCGTATTGCAGGTACACCCCCCAGCCTCCCGGGCCGGGATTACCACGACAGGCACCATCGGTATACAGAACGACCTTAGCCGGCATTGATCGCCTGCCGGCAGTTAAAGCGGAGGAATGCCAACACCGGCCTAACGGTCATACTTCATGCCGCGGCCGACGGTAGGACGGATCACGTTGGGTGGCAGAATTTTATGCCTGACCCAACCGTTTTTGACCGGGGTCAGTGGAATCGTGTTCTTCTCGAAGACCAACACATTCAAGGCCCCGGAAAAACGCAGCCAGCGCTGGGAGAATTTACTGAAAATCCGCGAGTTATTAATCAGCCTGGCATAATTGAACGGCAGGATGTGGCCACATTGAAAATCATGCAGCTGTTCGAAACCCAGCAGGCTGGCCCAGTCGTGCAAGCGCCCGGCGGTATAATAGTGACCGGCCCAGGGTGCGTCGTCCAACCAGCCCTGTACCAGGTGGCGTAAGCCCCACAACGAGACCGGATTGAAATCAATAATGATCAGTTTGCCATCCGGGATCAGGACCCGGTTGACCTCGCGCAGAATCGCATGCGGTTGCTGGGTTTGCGACAGGGCATGCATCAATACCACCAGGTCGGTACTATCGGTAGCAATCGGTAACTCGGCATGCTCAGCCTGGGCGTTGATGCCAGCGCTGGTTTGGCCAAGGCTGAAAACATGTTTAACCCGGCTGCCCTGCAAAATATTCTGGGCCAGGTTTTCACAACCGAGTTGCAATGCGTAATAACCAAAGCTGGTCGACAATACCGGGGTCAGGCTCTGTTTGAGTTGTCCAATCAGGTATTGACCCAAGGGGCTCTGATACCATAATGTCAATGGCATTCCCGGCTGCAGGCTTTTGTTGCTTTTTGTTAACTTTGGACTATTTTCTAACATTAATGACCTTGCTTTGAGTAGCAGCCGATTGTAGTCTTCCGGCTGAAACAAATACAACAACCAAATGTGTAAGACACGTGAAATATAATCATAGCATCAAAACAATCACCCTTCTGCTTTTTACCCAGGTCCTGACCTTCGGTTGCCAGACCCTGCAGTCCCCTGAGCCGGTGGCTGAAATGAGTGAAAGCGACATCCAGCAATCTGCTCAGCAGGAGGACAGCCAGTCCATCCAGGTGGCCAACAGCAATCCTTACCTGCCGCTGGAAATTGGTCGTTTCAGTTACCCCTATTTCCCGCTTGAGTTGACCCAGTTCGACCAGGACAAGTTGGAACCCGGACAGAACTCCCTGGTGGTCAAGGAAATCATGCAGGAAGTAGAGATTGCCCTGGAACAGGAAAATAATGCCTGGACTCGATTGCAACAGGGCATGACGATGGAACCGGTCATGAATAAACGCATTCAGGCACAAATGGACTGGTACCTCAATCATCGCGGCTACCTGAACCGGGTCATGGTGCGGGCCAAACCCATCCTGCCGTTCATCCTCGATGAACTCGAAGCCAAGGAATTACCCATGGAGCTGGCCCTGTTACCGATCGTTGAGAGCGCCTACCAGACCTTTGCCTATTCACATGGCCGCGCTTCCGGTATGTGGCAGATCATTCCTTCCACCGGTCGCTACCTCGGATTGAAACAGAACTGGTGGTACGACGGCCGCCGGGATTTACATGATTCCACCCGTGCCGCAACCAAGTATCTGAAATCGCTGGCCGAAATGTTCGACCAGGACTGGGAGCTGGCGCTGGCGTCATACAATGCCGGTCCCGGCAAGGTCAGATCCGCCATCCGTTATAACAAGAAAAAGGGTCGCAAAACCGACTACTGGAGCCTGACCAAATTACGTCGCGAAACCAAGGACTACGTGCCCAAGCTGCTGGCACTGAAGGAAATATTCACCCATCCGGATAAATACGACCTCGACCTGTTACATATCGAGGATGAACACAGCTACGATATCGTCGAACTCGACAGCCAGATCGACCTCGCCCTGGCCGCTGATATGGCCGGTATCTCCACCGAGGAACTCTACCAGTTGAATCCCGCATTCAATCGCTGGGCCACCGCACCCGAAGGGCCGCATCGTCTGCTGATCCCGAAACAGAAGGTTGCCCAATTTCAGGACGAACTGGCCAAATTGCCGAAAAACAAACGGATCAACTGGGAACGTTACAAGATCAAAAATGGGGATACCCTGAGCGGGATCGCACTGAAATACCGCACCACCACCGCGCTGATCAAGGATGTCAATAATATCCGTGGCACCCAGATCCGTGCCGGCAAGTACCTACTGATTCCCACCGCGACCAAATCGCTGAACAAGTACAGCCTCAGCCAGAGCTCGCGCCTGAATAAAATCCAAAATACCTCGCGCAAGGGGCAGAAGACCCATTACACGGTCAGATCCGGCGATAGCTTCTGGAGCATCTCACGTAAATATGGGGTTGGTACCCGCGCGCTGGCG
>JASJBV010000214.1 GCA_030066335.1 Gammaproteobacteria bacterium | reverse complement strand
CAGAAGAGCGCTGGATATAGTGTTGGTCGACGCCGATCTGGGTCACCCCCAGGTGGCGCAGTTCAATCAGGGTCAGGGTCAGGGCGATCATACCCGGGCGTAAACGATTGAAGGCTTCGGGGGTCAGGCCGTTTTGCTCGATGTGGTTGTCCAGTTCCTTAAGGGTTCCAGCCGCAAGCACCTCATCGATGGTCTGGTCACCCGGCAGACGGGTGGCTTGCAGCATGGCTTGTTGCTGATCCGGCGTCAGGTTATCGCTGACACTGGTCTCAAACACCACTATCTGCGCATCGGCGTAGGCCCGGTCAAAAGCTGCGGGTAAAGGATAATCCGCGGCGCGCAGCAAGTGCACGGTGCCGCCAATATACAGATGCCCGTCGCCGGTTTCGACGCGCCACACCGGGCTGGCGGCGAAAACCTGGGTCCAGGCCAGGTTTAGGCCGAGCAACAGAAAAGGCATAAGAAGGTGCAAGTGTGTATATCCCCCGGGAAAAAAGCTAAACTACCGAGTTCGATTTTAACTGGTTTTTGACATGCAGTATTCCCGGCGATTTGATGTGATTGTTGTGGGCGGTGGCCATGCCGGCACCGAGGCCGCGCTCGCCGCTGCGCGCATGGGTGTGAAAACCCTGCTGCTGACCCACAATATCGAAACCCTGGGCCAGATGAGCTGCAATCCTGCGATTGGGGGCATTGGCAAGGGCCATCTGGTCAAGGAAGTCGATGCGTTGGGTGGAGCGATGGCGCTGGCTGCAGACCAAGCCGGTATCCAGTTTCGGATCCTCAACCGGCGCAAGGGGCCTGCGGTGCGTGCCACCCGGGCGCAGGCTGACCGTCAGTTATACCGCATGGCCGTGCGGCGGATGCTTGAGCATCAGCCCAACCTGGCGCTGTTCCAGCAACCGGTTGTTGATTTGATCGAGAAGGAAGGCAGAATCGAGGGTGTGCGCACCGAAATGGGCCTGGACTTCTACGCTGAGAAAGTGGTGCTGACGGTAGGCACCTTTCTCGCCGGCCGCATTCATATTGGGTCATCCAATTACAGCGGTGGCCGCGCGGGCGATCCACCGGCCAGTGCACTGGCACAGCGCTTGCGCGAGCGGCCGTTTCGTATCGACCGCCTGAAAACCGGGACTCCGGCGCGGCTTGATGGCAAGACCCTGGATTATTCCAAAATGCAGGAGCAGCCGGGCGATAACCCGTTACCGGTGTTTTCGACCATGGGCTCGGTTGACCTGCATCCGCGCCAGGTCAGCTGTTACATTACCTACACCTCAGAGCAGACCCACGACATCATCCGCGGTGGCCTGGATCGTTCACCCCTGTTCTCTGGCCAGATCGAGGGCACCGGACCGCGTTATTGTCCGTCGATCGAGGACAAGGTGGTACGCTTTGCGGATAAAACATCGCACCAGATTTTCGTCGAACCCGAGGGTTTGAACCTGGTTGAGGTTTATCCGAATGGGATTTCGACCAGCCTTCCGTACGATATCCAGGAACAACTGATTCATTCCATTGCGGGCTTCGAGCAGGCGCATATCATCCGCCCCGGCTACGCGATTGAATACGATTATTTTGATCCGCGCGACCTGCGCCCGGATCTGCAGACCCGCTTTTTCGAGGGACTGTATTTTGCCGGCCAGATCAATGGTACGACGGGTTACGAGGAGGCCGCTGCGCAGGGATTGGTAGCCGGCGCCAACGCGGCCGCGGCGGTGCTGGACATCGAACCGCTTAACCTGGGTCGCTCTGAAGCGTATATCGGTGTCCTCATCGATGACCTGATCACCCGTGGCACCAGCGAACCTTATCGGATGTTCACCAGCCGGGCTGAGTACCGTCTGATGTTGCGTGAAGACAATGCTGACCTGCGCCTGACTGAAGCCGGACGATCCATGGGCCTGGTCGATGACGAGCGTTGGCGCACATTCAATGACTATCGTGATCAGTTGGAGAACCTGAACCAGACGCTGACGGATAGCTGGGTGCGGCCTGGCGACGAGACGGCAGCGCAGCTGAGTGAATTGCTGGCCAACCCGATCAGCCGCGAGTACCGTTTGTCGGAACTGTTGAAGCGGCCGGAATTGTCCATCAACGACCTGGTACCTCTGCTGCAGGATGTTCCCCACGACGGGCGGGTGTTCGAGCAGGCCGAGATCAATCACAAGTACGCCGGTTACCTGGCGCGTCAACAGGATGAAATCAACAAGGCCCGCAAGCATGAAACCACCGCGCTACCAGTCGATCTCGACTACACCATGGTCAAGGGGCTGTCCAATGAAGTCAGGCAAAAACTGACCGACATTCGGCCGGCCACCGTCGGTCAGGCCGGGCGGATTTCCGGCGTGACACCGGCGGCTATCTCACTTCTTCTGGTGCACCTGAAACGCAGCAGCGAACCGACGCGACGTTCCGCCTGAGATGGCGGATGATGTACTGTCTGCCGGGCTGGCGAGCCTGGGTATAGAATGTTCGCCGGCACAGCAAAGACAATTGCTGCGGTTTGTCGACCTGTTGCAGAAATGGAATCGCGTCTACAACCTGACCGCGATCAGCGGGCGAGACCGCATGCTGACCTACCACCTATTGGACAGTCTGGCGATATTGCCATGGATTCCTGCCAACGGACATTTTCTCGATGTCGGCACCGGAGCGGGCCTGCCCGGAATTCCACTATCGATCCTGCAACCGCAAGCACATTGGCTGCTGCTCGACAGCAATGGTAAAAAAACCCGCTTCGTGCAACAGGCGGTTGCCGAACTGGGCCTGACCCAGGTTCAGGTTGTGAACTGCCGTGTTGAAGATTATCATGCCGAGTCCGAGTTCGATGTGATCCTCAGTCGCGCCTACGCTTCCTTGGCAGATTTCGAATCCTCGGTGAATCACCTTTGCACCACGCGTACATGTTTGATGAGCATGAAGACCCGGCTGGCACCATCCGAGTCTGCGGCGCTGGGTAATGGAAATTACAAGCTGGAAACCTTTGAGTTGCGGGTCCCTGGTATCACCGAACCGCGCAGCCTGGTAACGTTGAAGAGAATAAACAGATCCCTCGAAGCATGAGTAAAACCATAACCATTGCCAACCAGAAAGGCGGCGTGGGTAAAACCACGACCTGCGTCAATCTCGCGGCGTCGTTGGCGGCGACCCGGCGTAAGGTACTGCTCGTGGACATGGATCCGCAGGGTAATGCAACCATGGGTAGCGGAGTCGACAAAAATGCGCTCGATGTCAGTGTGTGCGACGTGCTGCTTGGTGAACGAACGGCTGAACAGGTGCTCATGCAATCGCCGGATTCAGGCTACGATGTGCTGCCGGCCAACGCTGATCTGACCGCCGCTGAAGTACAGCTGATGAATAAGATTGGCCGTGAGCGTCAGCTTGACCTGGCGTTGGACCCGATCCGCGATCGTTACGAATACATCCTGATAGACTGCCCACCATCGCTCAACATGCTAACCGTAAACGCGTTAGTCGCCGCCAGCGGTGTTGTTATTCCGATGCAATGTGAATACTACGCGCTCGAGGGTCTGACTGCATTGCTCGACACCATCGAGCAGATCCGGATCAGCGTAAACCCGAAAATCCAGGTAGAAGGCTTGCTGCGCACCATGTATGACCCGCGCAACAATCTGTCCAACGATGTGTCCAGCGAGTTGATTGAGCATTTTGGTGACCGGGTGTACCGCACCGTCATCCCGCGCAATATTCGTCTCGCCGAGGCTCCCAGTTTTGGTCAGCCGATCCTGCAATATGACAAGAATTCACGTGGCTCGATGGCATATCTCGCGCTGGCCGGAGAGGTCCTGCGACGCGAAGCCAAGCAGAGTCATTATGTTAACGCCTAGATAGATTTAGCCATGACGACAAAAAAGAAAAGACTGGGTCGAGGTCTGGGCTCCCTGATTGGTAATGTCGATCAGGTGGTGGAGGCCAGTGCCGAAGAAATTCAATCCGGGCTCAGTGAGCTGCCGGTGGACAAGATTCAACGCGGTGAATACCAGCCGCGTAAAAATTTCGATGAGGAATCATTGCAGGAATTGGCTAGCTCGATCTCGGCCCAGGGCGTGGTGCAGCCCATCGTGGTGCGCAAGGCCGGATCGGGTTATGAACTGATCGCCGGTGAACGTCGCTGGCGCGCCGCACAACTGGCCGGACTCGAGACCATTCCGGCGGTTATCCGCGACCTCGATACGCAGTCGGCTGCGGCGATCGCGCTGATCGAAAACATCCAGCGCGAGGATTTGAATCCGCTCGAAGAAGCCAACGCTCTGCAACGCCTGATCAATGATTTTGAACTCACCCACATGCAGGTAGCCGAGGCGGTAGGACGTTCCCGGGTTGCAGTCAGCAACCTGCTGCGCCTGTTGGAGTTGGCGGAGCCGGCCAAAGAGCTGGTCAACAAGGCGTTGTTAAGTATGGGGCACGCCAGGGCCTTGCTGGCGTTGCCGCAGGAGGAGCAGGCGGAGATTGCCCGGGTTGTTGTTAACCGGGGCTTGTCGGTGCGGGAGACCGAGAGTCTGGTCAAGAAAGCGCTACAGCCCAAACCAGCCGCTCAGACCCAGCCCAAACACGATCCGGACATCGAGCGCCTTGAGCAGTCAATCAGCGAGTCATTGTGCGCGCAGGTTAAAATCAAGACCGGTGCCAAAGGCTCCGGACAGCTGGTGATTCACTTCCATAATAATGATGAGCTGGAAGGGATTTTGCAGCACCTGACTGGCTGAGCGGCGCGCTGCTGGTGCGGGTTTCAACTTATGTTGATTATTTATTAATTGATGTATAAAAATTCTGACGGGTTGATTGATTCTTACCGGGCAACTCCTTATACTTCCGCCCGCATTGACTGGGGTAAAGCGCTTGGTCAGCAGCGCTGCTGGCGATGAACGCGCAAGTCATGCAGTTGCTCAAAACGCAGCTGTTGGTGACCGCAATCTACCCGGCGCTGATCGCGCTGACTGCTTGGGGTGACATCTTATCTGCTCTGGTTGGCTGTCTCGCCAGTCTGCTGCCTTCGACCTATTTCGGTATCCGAATGCTGAAGCAGGCAGATAACAACAACGCGGAGCAGTGGCTTGGTTTCGCCTATCGGGCTGACATCGGCAAGTGGATACTGGCAGGCATCATATTTGCGCTGGCTTTCACATCCGGCTACCGATGGGATCCGATCGTATTGTTCGCCGGATATTTGTTGACCCAAATGTCGGGTATGTTTTTACCAATAATTCAAAAGGGTAAATAGTCTGCATGGCAGGAAGTTACGAGACATCCGGTGAGTACATCAAGCATCACTTGACCAATCTGACCTTTGGTCACACCGAAGCCAATGGATGGGGCATCGCGCAAAACGCCGAAGAAATCAAGCAAATGGGTTTCTGGGCGATCAACATCGACTCGATGGTTTTTTCAATCGGCCTGGGCGTCCTGTTCCTGTGGTTTTTCCGCAAGATCGCCAAGACCGCTTCTGCTGAAACCCCAGCTGGTTGGCAGAATTTCATCGAGATGCTGGTCGAATTTATCG
>JASJBV010000213.1 GCA_030066335.1 Gammaproteobacteria bacterium | reverse complement strand
CGCGCAATATAGCCCGAATAAATCAGGTGCTTATGGCCATCTATATCCAAGCTGTACACGGTTTCACCCTTGCTGCGGCCCAATCCCTCGGTGATCGCTTCCTGTGCGGAAACCGGGGTGATCGGTAACACGATCAGCTTGTCCGACAGCCTGGGCATGCGGTAATGCAAATAGGTCATATCGTCTTCCGCAAAGATACCAACATCGGTGACCGGAAAATTCTCGTCCGGATTGACGATTTCATAATCACCGAAGTGCTGTTGCCAGTTGAACAGATTATCCGTTTCCTGGTAGCGCGAACCTATGCGCTGCTGCACGCCGTGGCGCTCCATTACGATCACTTCATTGCCGGCGACGACCTGCTGGCTGATCTTGCCGGTGATTTGTTGGTTGTCCGGGGATAATCCGAACCAGCCGTCAGGCAATGGCACCAGGTTCAGTTTGCGGTTGGTTTGGCATTCACACAGCTGACTTGCCTGCATGTCCAGTTCGACGATGCCTGATCTGGCAATGTAACGATTGGTGCCTGAGCCTGTGACAACATGCGGGTTTTGCAGTTGTTGCGGTAGATAGCTGATGACCTGCGCCGGTTGGTTACTGATCAGTTGGGAAAGCGTATCCTTGGCCAGCGGATTGATGGTGCTATTGGCCTGGCTGGTATTGGTCAGAACAATTATCCCCAGCTGATGTTGCGGACTGACCGCCACCTGGCTGGAGTAATTGATCGTGGTACCGCCATGTTCGGCCAGGGTCAGCGCGGGGTCGGTCTGGGTCTGATGGATAAACCAGGGCAAGCCGATGTGCTGATCGAAATCCAGTTCGACATGTTCGTTGTGGATTTCAAACATGCTGGCAACACTGGCAGGATCCAGGATCTGCTGGTCCTGGTAGCTTCCCTGGTTCAACAACGCGGCAACGAACCTGGCCAGGTCCTGCAGGCTGGTGTTGAGCCCGAGTGCCGGGATATCGCGAATCGGCAGATTGTTCTGGGCTACCCGGCGGTTATAGCCGATAGCAGCATGGTCACTGGTGTTACCGTAAGGATGGAAACTGGACTGGGACATGCCAAGCGGATCGAAGATATGCTTTTGCATATAATCTTCGAACAGGTAACCCGTATTTTCCTCGATGAGCGTGCCCAGCAAGCTGTAACCGACATTGGAATAATTCAAAATAAAATCGGTTGGATAGGAGGTGTATTCGCTACGCAGGCGTTCGACCAGATGACTGAAGCGTTCCTCGGTCCAGTGCCCCTTGTTGATATTGGCGGGCAAACCGGACAGGTGGGTCAACAGATGGCGACTGGTGATGACACCCGGTTCGGCAAAGCGGGATTTGTAATGAAAGCGCGGGATATAGGCACTGACCGCCTGATCAATATCGATAATGCCCTGTTCCTCGAGTTGCAGCATGGCGGTGGCGGTCAACAGTTTGGATAAGGAACCTGCCCGATAAACCGTATTGGCCCCGGCCTTGCTACGGGTGGCTCGATTGGCAAAACCCAGGCCGCGCTGCCAGATCAAACCGCTGCGGTCGACGATGCCGATGGAAATTCCATCGAGTGACTTATTGTCGATCAGGGATTGCAGTTGGGCCTCGACCCCAGCGAGGATCTGCGCATGTTGGGACGGAAGATTGTCTGCTGCCGCCAGCGCAGTGTTGCTCAATAACAGGATGGAAAACAACACAGCCAGGCGTCGATCAAGCATGGATTTAAGCAGCATAGGCGGAACCCGAAAACAATGATTAAGCCGGATTAGCAGTTATTTTCTAACCCATTAAACTTTTTTAGGCAATCTCACCAGGTGAAAGTTTCGACCAATGCCGACAGTCTATCTCTGCACCGGTTTCTTACTCAACTTGCGTTGTAAGGTGCGCCGATGCATGCCCATCGCCCGGGCCGCGGCGGAAATGTTGCCGTCATAATCGTTGAGGACTTTTTGCAGGTGTTCCCACTCCATGCGTTTGGCGGACATGGGCTCACTCTGCAATTCGATATCAGCATTCCCCTGGTCGTGGTGGAACGCCTTGAGGATATCCTCCACATCGGCGGGCTTGGTCAGGTAGTGCAGCGCACCCAGCTTGATCGATTCCACCGCGGTGCTGATACTGGCATAACCGGTCAGGACCACGATCCGGATCCCCGGTTCCAGTTCGACCAGTTGCTGGATCAGGTTCAATCCGGAATCCTGGCCGATCCTGAGGTCGACAATGGCATATTCGGGATGCATTGACTGCGCGGCCAGTAGCGCCTGCTCTGAGCTGTGTGCGGTCTGTACCGTGAACTCACGTTTGCCGAGCGCGCGCGACAGTACCTGGCACAACACCTCGTCATCATCCACCAGTAACAAACCGGGGGCTTGCTCGATCGGCTTATGATTCATGGTTTTGTTGGATCAATGGAAGACTGACCTGGGTGCGGGTACCGCCGCTGCGACGCCGGGCGAAAGCCACGCTGCCGCCACTGCGGCGGATCGTGTTGATCGCCAGGTACAGGCCGATACCCATGCCATCCGGTTTACTGGAAAAACTGGTTTGCCCGGCCATCGCGATTTCCGCGTCACTGATACCCTGGCCCCGATCGAGGATTTCCAGCCGCAGTTGTTGCTCCGCGATCTCGGCCATGATCTCTACCGGCTCCGTACCGGCATCCGCGGCGTTGTTCAACAGGTTGATCAGGGCCTGGGAGATCGTCTGGTCGTAGAGCAGTGAGGCCTGCTCGGGCAATTCACCCAACTGGACCCGGCCGACTGCTTCGGGTCTGAGTTGACGCCAATGCTCCACAACCTGGTCGACAAAGTCAGCGGCCGCGATCAGGTAGCCTTCCTCGGCACGCGCTTCCCCGGCCGACTCGGACAATACCGACAGGATTTGTTTACAGCGCGCGATCTGCTGTTTGAGGATTTGCTGGTTTTCATACAACTCGGGATATTGCTCGGGATCGAAACCATCGGTCAGTTCGCCGCTGATCACCGCCATGCTCGCCAGCGGGCTACCCAGCTCATGTGCGGTACCAGCCGCCAGGGTACCCAGGGTGACCATCTGCTGGTCGCGTAATTCGCGCTGGCGCGCCTCGGCAATCGCATGGTCGCGCCGCTTGAGTTCTTTGGCCAGGTAGGTCAGAAACCAGGTCACCAGCATCGCGCTGACCAGGAAACCAAACCACATGCCGATCACATGCTGGGAAAACTGGCCATCCGCCGCGTGGTCATGCTGATGATCATGCATGCGGTAGGACAGGGGTACGTAGAATTTCAACAACAGGCTGTAAAACAGGATGGTCAGGCCGGTCAGTACCCAGGTCGGTCGGCCGGGAATCACCGTCGCGGCAATCGCCAGCGGAATCAGGTAGAAAAAGGTAATCGGGTTGGTTGCGCCGCCGGTGAAAAACAGGACCAGGGAGAATGACAGGATCTCGATCAGTAACTGGATGAAAACACTCTGGTTGGTGATCTGGCGATCGGAATAAATCAACCAGCGCGTGATCAGGTTGGTGATCGCCAGGATCAGCAGGATGATGGTCAGGGGCAGCAGCGGCAGCCGGATACCAAGGCCGAATACCGCCAACAGCGCCATCAGCACAATGAAACTGATGGTGATATTACGCAGCAGGTAAAGCTGGCGCAGGATGCGTACAGAACTGTTGGCGCTGTCCTCGGGCATGGGTCAGGTCGAAATACAAAACCGCCATTCTAGCGGTTTTCATCGATGTCAGCATCTGGCTAAGCAGGCAAAAAGGCTCGAAAACCCGGGGGTGCGACAATTTGTCACTTTTTGCCCTGACAGCTTTTGTCTAGTCTATGCATCACTCATTGCAGTCTATGCAAGCTCTCAGTTATTAAGTTTCACCCTTGGTTCCAGGGTCACACCAACTCCCCCCTTAACGGTGTGACCCTGGTGCTTCTTTAGTCCCGCGGCGGATTTCCCGCTACTTCAACGTCATCGGCTGTTTTGTGAAAAAATTACCCAGGTCTTGCCAGAAAACACTCAATTTTTCTAAGTTGCTCACATAAAAACCGCGCTGAAGCGGTCATCATAGGCATAATGAGCGTTATGCAATCTGGAGTTCTGCTAAAACTTTTGCAACAGCTGTCTATGGCATTGGTTTGCCTGTTGCTGTTGTCCTGCAGTGACTCCGATTCAACTGACTCATCCCATTCAGTCGCCCGTCAATGGAACGAGGTCGTCCTCGAGGCCATCCGCAATGATTATGCGCGGCCCACTGTGCATGCCAGGAACCTGTTTCATATTTCCGCGGCGATGTACGATGCCTGGGCCGGCTTTTCGAATACGGCCAGTGGCTACCTGCTGGGTAATCGTCTGGGCAATGTTGACTGTAGCCAAACCGATATCGATCCCGCAGCTTCGGCCAGGCGTTTGCGCGAGGAAGCCATCAGCTATGCTGCTTATCGCCTGATTATGCATCGCTTCGCCAACTCGCCCGGTCACTCGGGTACCTTTAGGGCGGCAGATGAATTGATGGCTTCCCTTGGGTTTGACCCTGATACCGATCAACCGTCCCCGGCAGCGGAACTGGGCCGACAGATTGCCGGTTGTTATATTCTGTACGGCCTGCTGGATGGAGCCAATGAAGTCAGCGATTACGCCAACCAGTACTACCAGCCGGTGAACCCGCCACTGGAGCCAGAGATGCCCGGCAACCCGGAAGTTGTTGACGCCGATCGCTGGCAGCCGTTGCTGCTCGATACCTTTATCGACCAGTCGGGTAACCTGGTGCTCGATGCGCCGGAATTTCTTGGCGCGGAGTGGGGCAATGTGGCGCCTTTTTCCCTGGTCGACAGCGATTTCACCGAGTATCAGCGTAATGGTGAGACTTACCGGGTCTATCATGACCCGGGGATGCCGCCGTTGTCTGACAATGGCTTGAGCGATGAGTACCGGTGGGGTTTTTCATTGGTATCGATCTGGTCATCGCATCTCGATCCGACGGATGGGGTGATGATCGATATTTCTCCGGCAAGCCAGGGCAACATGGCGCTTGAGGACCTGCCGACGACCTTCCCTGGCCTCAGGGATTTCTACCAGGATTTTGCCGGCAGCGATGTCAGCCCGGGGCATACATTGAATCCGTTTACCCTGCAACCTTACCAGCCACAAATCGTACCCAGGGGCGATTATGCCAGGGTGCTGGCTGAATTCTGGGCCGATGGACCGGACTCGGAAACCCCACCGGGACATTGGTTCGTGATATTGAACACGGTCATGGATAGCCCCGAATTCGAACCCAGATACCGCGGCAGCGGCGAGCTGCTGGATGACCTGGAATGGGATGTGAAGGCCTATTTTACCCTCGGCGGGGCGATGCATGATGCCGCGATCGCGGCCTGGAGCATCAAGGGCTGGTATGACTATATCCGCCCGGCATCGGCGATTCGGGCGATGGCAGACCAG
>JASJBV010000212.1 GCA_030066335.1 Gammaproteobacteria bacterium | reverse complement strand
ACGTAGCTGTCACCACGCCAATCGGTGTCTGCGTCCCAATCGGTGTCAGCGTCCATGTTACCGCGACCACGAGCTTTGAAGTTCAGGTCGAAAGAACCTTCGCCGTCGCCATGACCAGCACCGCGACCGCGACCGCGACCGTAAGCACGACCACTTCCGTCGTAGTTTCCGTAAGTAGAACCATGAGAATCGAAATCAGAGGTTCCGTAAGTGTTGGAGTCATCACCACCCCAGAAAGCTTGGGCAGAAGATGTAGCCAGGATGATAGCTGCTGCAGTGATTAATTTTTTCATTTCAGTATGCCTCGTAAAGTTAAAAATAAAATCTGTATAAATTCGATGTGGAGTAGAATATTAGAAAATTCTAATAAAGTCAACTATTAATTTCATTTAATTTCCATATATCCGAAATTAATGGCCGTATATCCCGCTTTAGGTACCGATAACACCAGGTTTTATGCGGGTGGAGGACAAAAATGAACTGTGCTATTAAATAGGAGTCAACTGGACAAGATTATAAAAACAGGAACATCCCCGTGATAAAAATCAAACAAAAATCCGATCTTAACGAATCGGAGGTCACCCCCGAGGCCATCTACCATAAGCGCCGCGAGTTTCTCAAATACGGCAGCATGCTAAGTTCTGCACTGATATTGAATACCGTTTCCAGTCGGCTCCAGGCCTCGGTCGATGTCACCGGTTACAAGCAAGGAGTTATAACCCTGGATGAGGAACTGACCCCGTTCAAGGATTCAACGCGCTACAATAATTTCTACGAATTCGGTACCGATAAAAGCGACCCAGCCAGGAATGCAAAAGATTTCGATACGTCCAACTGGAGCATAGAGGTGAGCGGAGCCTGTGAGAAAAAAGGAGAATTCATGCTCGAGGATATTCTCCAGGGCATGGATATAGAGGAGCGTATCTATCGCTTGCGTTGCGTGGAGGCCTGGTCGATGGTTATTCCTTGGCTGGGTGTTCCGCTCGGTAAGGTCCTGCAGACCTTCAAACCCACATCGTCAGCCAAATACGTGGCATTCGAAACCCTGCATGACCCCACGCGGATGCCCGGCCAGCAGCGAGCGGTGCTGGACTGGCCTTATGTTGAGGGCCTGCGCATCGATGAGGCCATGCATCCGCTAACCCTGTTGGCCGTGGGCATGTATGGTAAGACCATGCCGAACCAGAATGGCGCACCGGTGCGCCTGGTCATTCCGTGGAAGTATGGCTTTAAAAGCATTAAGTCCATCGTCAGGATAAAATTCACCGACCGAGAACCACCCACTACCTGGAATCTGTCCAGTCCTCGGGAATATGGATTTTATTCCAATGTTAACCCCGAGGTAGACCATCCACGCTGGAGCCAGGCACGAGAGCGGCGTATCGGTGAATTCTTCAAACGGGAAACCCTGATGTTCAATGGTTATGCCGAAGAGGTTGCTTCTTTATATAGTGGTATGGACCTGAAGAAGTTCTACTGAGAGCCTGATTTGCTCAAACACCCACTAGCCAAACCCCTGTTCTTTATATTCTGCCTGCTGCCTCTGCTATGGATAGTAGCTAATGCAGTATTCGGCGACCTGGGGGCCAACCCGGTCGAAACCGTCACCCACCAGACCGGTGACTGGGCCTTGCGCCTGCTGTTACTGACCTTATTACTGACCCCGCTGAAAAACTGGACTGGCAATCCGCAATGGATACGGTTCCGGCGGATGGCCGGTTTATTCGTCTACTTTTATGCATTCTGCCATTTTTCGATCTGGTACCTGGCAGATCATGGGCTTGATGTTCTATCGATGTTGAATGACATCAAAGACCGTCCTTACATTACCCTCGGCTTTACCGCTTTCGTATTGTTAACTCCGCTGGCCCTGACATCCAATCGCTGGATGATGAAAAAACTGGGTAAACACTGGAAATCCCTGCATCGTCTGGTTTATCTCATTCTGGTCCTGGTCATTGCCCATTACCTGTGGCTGGTCAAGGCGGATTACCGGGAGCCGATCGTCTATGCGCTGATTGGCGGCTTGTTGCTGCTGTTGCGGTTACCTGTGATCAGACAAAACCTGCTGTACAAGCAGGGCGTGAGCTAGCCGCAACATCACTTATCCAGAGTCTGGCCATACCAGTAAGTGGCAAACTGGTTGGCGATACGTCCACTGCGTGAACCACGTTGGGTTGCAAAGCGGATCGCCTGGGTGCTGACTTCTTTATCCATAGCGAGGTCAAAACGCTGCAACGCCAGTTCCACTACATCCAGGTATTGTCGCTGGGTAAAGGGATGAAATGACAGCCACAGACCAAAGCGGTCGGACAGACTGATTTTTTCCTCGATTGCGTCACTGGGGTGCAATTGTCCATCGACCATGCTGCTGTCGAGATTGTCCTGCATCGATTCAGGCATCAGGTGGCGCCGATTGGAGGTTGCGTAGATCAGCACATTGGCCGGTTGTGCTTGCAATGAACCTTCCAGCGTGGCTTTCAGTGCCTTGTAGGATTCATCGTCACCCTCGAATGACAGGTCATCCATATAGATGATGTATTTGCGCTGATCCAGCGACAGGGTGCCGATGATATCGAACAGGTTCTCGCTTTGTTGCTTGTTGACTTCAACCAGGCACAAGCCCTGGTCCTTGAATTCATGCAGCTGTGCCTTGATGATCGAGGACTTACCGGTACCACGGGCACCCCATAACAGGGCATTGTTCGCCGCATGGCCCTGGAGGAACTGACGCGTATTGGTGGTCAATAACCCGGCCTGGCGTTCAATGTGCAGCAGCTCCCGTGGATCGACCTGGTGATAATCCGGAATACCCTGTAGATGTCGATCAATCCAGCGATAGGCCTGGAAAGACCAGTCTTGTTCGCGCGCTTTGTCCGCCGGCATGATCAGTTCCAGCCGGTCCAGCAGTTCGTCGAGACGCTTGAACAGTTTGTCGGTGTCTCCGCCCATCACATATCCAACTTTTTGTACTTGATCCGATGCGGTTGATCGGCCTGTTGCCCCATGCGTTGTTTACGGTGTTCCTCGTACTCGGAATAATTGCCCTCGTAAAAATACACCTGGCTATCACCCTCGAAGGCGAGGATGTGGGTGGCGATCCGATCCAGAAACCAGCGATCGTGCGAAATCACCACGGCACAGCCGGGGTAATCCAGCAGGGCCTCTTCCAGCGCGCGCAGGGTTTCTACATCCAGGTCGTTGGTAGGTTCGTCCAACAGCAACAGGTTGCCGCCGCTTTTCAACAGTTTGGCCAGATGTACCCGGTTGCGTTCACCACCCGACAGGTCCTTTACCAGCTTTTGCTGGGCGGCTCCGCGGAAATTGAAACGCGATACATAGGCCCGTGAGGCAACCTCATAGTTACCGACAACGATCGAGTCCTGGCCATCGGACAGTTCTTCCCACACCGTGTTGTCGCCATTCAAAGCATCACGTGACTGGTCGACATAGGATGTCTCTACCGTATCACCGATCTTGATGTCGCCCTGGTCGAGGGATTCTTCCCCGGTGATAATCTTGAACAGGGTAGACTTACCGGCGCCATTGGGGCCGATCACCCCGACGATACCGCCGCGCGGCAGGTTGAATTCAAGATCCTGGTACAACAGTTTGTCACCGAAGGACTTGCTGCCGCCCTCGATTTCTACCACGATATCACCCAGCCTGGGGCCCGGCGGGATGTAGAGCTCGTTGGTCTCGGTGCGTTTCTGGTAATCCTGGCTGGACAATTCCTCGAACCGCTTGAGCCTGGCCTTGCTTTTGGACTGGCGACCCTTGGGATTGCTGCGCACCCATTCCAGTTCATGCTTCATGCTCTTGATCCGGGCTTTCTCCGCGCGTTCTTCGTTTTCCAGGCGTTTTTCCTTCTGTTCCAGCCAGCTCGAGTAATTACCCTGCCAGGGGATGCCGTGTCCACGGTCCAGTTCCAGAATCCAGCCGGCCACATTATCCAGGAAGTAGCGATCGTGAGTAACCGCGATCACGGTGCCGGGGAATTCCTTGAGAAAACGTTCCAGCCAGGCCACCGACTCGGCATCCAGATGGTTGGTCGGTTCGTCCAGGATCAACATGTCCGGGTTGGATAACAGCAGTCGGCATAATGCCACCCGGCGTTTCTCACCCCCGGAAAGATGCTCAACCTGGGCTTCCCAGGGTGGCAGGCGCAGTGCGTCGGCGGCGATCTCCAGCTTGCGGTCCAGTTCCCAGGCGCCGGCCGCATCGATTTTTTCCTGCAGTTCTGCCTGTTCCGCCATCAACTGGTCAAAGTCCGCATCCGGGTCGGCAAACTGGGCACTGACCTCGTTGAACTTATCGAGCAGGGCCTTGGTCTCGGCGACACCTTCCTCGACATTACCGCGCACATCCTTGGCTGGATTGAGCTCCGGCTCCTGTGGCAGATAACCGATGTTGATCCCTTTCTGCGGTCGCGCTTCACCGGTGTATTCTGAATCGACGCCGGCCATGATCCGCAACAGGGTGGATTTACCGGCACCGTTGTAACCCAGCACGCCGATCTTGGCGCCGGGAAAGAAGTTTAAAGAGATATCCTTGAGGATCTCGATTTGCGGCGGAACCACCTTGCCTACCGCGTTCATTGTAAATATGTATTGAGCCATGAGATTACCGAGTCAAAATGAGGGCGTATTCTACCAAGTTGAGGCTGAATTTTAACCCGCTAATTCGACCTGGCCGAACGTTAGAATCCGGTTGAATATACTTAGAGATAATTCGTCTGAAAATTCCTTACCTGGTCTGGTATTTTACCCTGTAATCGTTTTGTAACACGATGCATAGCGCTATTTCTAAAAAAGTATAAGATTTCTACAATTTTATGAGTACATTCAACTATATACTTAACATAGTTGAAGTTATACCGGCAGCCCGGGAAGTCGACCCATGTCCATGAAAAAACAGCAACAGGAGAGTTACCTGTTCGGCAATAATGCAGCTTATTTCGAAGAGCTGTACAGTGAGTATCTGACCAGCGAAAACAACGTCGATGAAAAATGGCGTGAATGGTTCAAGTCGTTAAAAAATGGCGGCGGCGAGGATGCGGATCATCTGAGTATACGCGAACAGATGAAAACCGCGGTTCAGCACAAGAAAGCCACCGGTGCCGCGGTCAGCAGTTCGCAACATGCGCAACGCCTGAAACAGGTTGCGGTTTTACAGCTGATCAACGCCTACCGCTTCCGTGGTCATCAAAAAGCCAAGCTCGATCCGCTGGGACTGACCACCAACGATGTCGATAACGAGCTGTCACTGGAAGCGCACAACCTCAGTGAGCGCGACCTGAAGACGGTATTCGAATCCGGTTCCATGTTCGGGGTCGAAGAGGCCACCCTGGAGGAGATCATCGATCGCCTGCAAAAGACCTATTGTGGTTCGATCGGCTCCGAATTCATGTACATCGCCAGTACCGAGCAGAAGCGCTGG
>JASJBV010000004.1 GCA_030066335.1 Gammaproteobacteria bacterium | reverse complement strand
GGATTTTGAAGAATTTCTCGAGACCGACTTTTCATTTGAAATACCCGGTCTGGCCCGTTTTCGTGTCAACGCTTTCAATCACAATCGTGGTGCTGGCGGAGTATTTCGTACCATCCCCTCCAAGATTCTGACCCTGGAGGAGCTCAACTGTCCGAATATCTTCAAGGAAATCTCGGAATATCCACGCGGTATCGTACTCGTCACCGGTCCCACCGGTTCCGGCAAGTCGACCACCCTGGCCGGCATGATCGACTACAAAAACGATAGTGAGTATGGCCATATCCTGACCGTAGAAGATCCGATTGAATTCGTCCACCAGAGTAAGAAATGCCTGGTCAACCAGCGTGAGGTGCATCGCGATACCCTCGGCTTTAACGAGGCCTTGCGCTCGGCCCTGCGGGAAGATCCGGACACGATCCTGGTCGGTGAGATGCGTGACCTGGAAACCATCCGCCTGGCCCTGTCCGCGGCCGAAACCGGTCACCTGGTGTTCGGTACCCTGCATACCAGTTCCGCGGCCAAGACCATCGACCGTATTGTCGACGTGTTCCCGGCGGCGGAAAAAGCGATGGTTCGCTCGATGCTGTCGGAATCCCTGAAAGCGGTTATTTCGCAGACCCTGATGAAGAAAATCGGTGGGGGTCGGGTGGCCGCGCATGAGATCATGATCGGTACCCCGGCGATTCGTAACCTGATTCGTGAAGACAAGGTGGCACAGATGTACAGCGCGATTCAGACCGGGCAAAGCGTCGGCATGCAGACCCTGGATCAGAACCTGAAAGAGTTACTGGCGCAGGGCGTGGTCGCCAAGGAAGAGGCTCAGCGCAAGGCAGCCAACCCGGATGCTTTGTAATTGACTATCAACCAGTTGGATAGCGGATTAAGGCGGAGGAAAAATGGATCGAAATAAGGCAATAAGTTTTATGCATGATCTGTTGCGGATGATGGTGAGCAAGGATGGCTCTGACCTGTTTATTACCGAGGGTTCACCGCCGGCGATCAAGGTCAATGGCAAAATCAACCTGGTGTCGAAACAGATATTGAAAGCCAGCCATACCCAGATGCTGGCGCGTTCGATCATGAACGACAAACAGGTCTCCGAATTCGAAGAACACCAGGAATGTAATTTTTCCATCTCCCTGCCCGGGGTGGCACGTTTTCGTGTCAATGCCTTCGTCCAGCGCGGCTATTCCGGCATGGTGTTGCGGATCATTAATTCCGAGATCCCCAGCTTCGGTGAATTGTCCCTGCCCGATACCCTGCAGGAAATTTCGATGACCAAGCGTGGCCTGGTAATCTTTGTCGGTGGTACCGGTTCCGGTAAATCAACCTCGTTGGCATCGATGGTGGATTATCGCAACCGCAACAGTTACGGCCACATCATCACTATCGAGGACCCGGTCGAATTCGTCCATTCGCACCGCAATTGTATCGTCACCCAGCGCGAGGTCGGGGTCGATACCGACAGCTACGAGATCGCGCTGAAAAATACCCTGCGCCAGGCCCCCGATGTGATTCTGATCGGTGAGATCCGCGACCGAGAGGCGATGGAACACGCGATCGCTTTCGCCGAGACCGGCCACCTGTGTCTGTCCACCCTGCATGCCAACAGCACCAACCAGGCGCTGGACCGTATCATCAACTTCTTCCCGGAGGAAAGACGCCAGCAATTGTTGATGGATTTATCCCTGAACCTGAAAGGCCTGGTATCGCAGCGCCTGATCCCGCGCCAGGATGGCGGTGGCCGGATTCCGGCGGTCGAGATCATGCTGAATACACCGTTGATGTCGGATCTGATCTTCAAGGGCGAGGTGCATGAGATGAAAAGTCTGATGTCAAAATCCAACGAACAGGGCATGATCACGTTCGACCAGGCGCTGTTCAATTTGTATGAAAACCGCAAGATCAGTTACGAGGACGCGCTCAGGAATGCGGACTCGGTCAATGATCTGCGCCTGCGCATCAAGCTGGATAGTGAAACCGCGAAAAGTTCCGGCTTACTGGACGGTGATCGTGATGATTTTGAGCTGGAAGAGGATGAAGAAGATCCTATCAGCGGAATGATCTAGGGCCTAAGCATGAGTCATGAACCCACTACCAAATTGCTCGAGCCTTACCTCAAGGTAATGGCGGACAAAAAGGCATCGGACCTGTTTTTTGTCACCGGTGCGCCACCCAACATGAAGCTCGATGGCAAGACCCAGGCGATCGCCAAGAACCGTCTTGGCCCGGGCCAGGTGCAAAAGCTGGCCTATAGCCTGCTCGATGAAGAACAGATGCGCGACTTTGAAATCAATCGCGAAATGAACCTGGGCTTCACCCTGGTCAACGTCGGCCGATTTCGCGTCAACATCTTCTTTCAGCGCTCCGAAGTGTCGATGGTCATCCGTTACATCAAGTGGGATATCCCAACCATCGATGGCCTGGGCCTGCCCCGCATCCTGAAAGACATCGTGATGAATAAGACCGGCCTGGTGCTGGTGGTGGGATCCACCGGTTCCGGTAAATCGACGACGATGGCGGCCATGCTCGATCATCGCAATGCCCATGACAGCGGACATATCCTGACCATCGAGGACCCGATTGAATTCATTTTTCGGCATAACCAGTCGATCGTATCGCAACGCGAGGTGGGGATAGATACCCTGTCCTATGAGAACGCGCTGCGCGAGGCCTTGCGTGAGGCACCGGAAGTCATCATGATCGGCGAGGCACGCGATCGTGAGACCATGCAGGCCGCGATCAATTATGCGGATACCGGCCACCTGTGCCTGACCACACTACACGCGGTCAACGCCAACCAGGCGATGGACCGGATAATGAACATGTTTCCACCGGAAATGCACGAGCAGTTGCTGATGGATTTATCCCTGAACCTGCGGGCGGTCATCTCCCAGCGCCTGGTCCCGGCAATGGACGGCAAGCTGGCCTGTGCGGTCGAGATCATGCTTAATTCACCCTACATCTCCGAGTTGCTGCGAGACGGTAACTTCAACGAGATCAAGGAAATCATGGAGAAGGGTGAAACCGCGGGCATGCAGACCTTCGACCAATCCCTGTATGACCTGTACAAGGCCGATAAGATCTCGATCAAGAACGCGCTGGCCTATGCGGATTCCAGTACCAACCTCGAATGGAAGATCAATTTTGGCGGTGAACAGACCAGAACGTCGACCCTGTCCCAGGGTGAAGCCGGGGAACCGGATGAACTGATGCTGCCATCAGAAGAAAAGATGTAATTCTGCGGGCATGGGCTGATGTCCCGCAACTGGGCTTACCTGTTATTAACCGGATCGGCCCTGTTCTGGTCAGGTAACTTCGTCATTGGCCGTGCCTTTGCCTCGGATATCGCCCCACTTACCATTTCCTACCTGCGTTGGTCCCTGGCCTTGCTGTGCTTGCTGCCGTTCAGCGTCCTCACCCTGATCAGGCAATGGCCGATTATCCGGGCCCATTGGGGTCGCTTATTGTTCATGGGGGTGTTTGGGGTTGCCGGGTTCAATACCCTTGCTTACCTCGGTCTCAGTTACACCACGGCGACCAATGCGCTGTTGATCAACAGCTTCATCCCGATCCTGATCATCCTGTTATCCCGCATCTACCCGGGTACCCCGATCCGCCTGGTGCAGCTGCTGGGCATCGTGATCTCGTCGTTGGGCGTCATATTGCTGGTGGCCAAGGGTTCGCTGGATAACCTGCTGGCGTTCAGGATCAATCGCGGCGATCTGTGGGTACTGACCGCTGCGTTCGTGTGGGCGGTTTATTCGATCAGTTTACGCTGGCGTCCGTTGGAGTTGTCGGCTTCCGCTTTTCTAACGGTCACGATGATCGTCGGCGTGGCGGTCCTGAGCCCGATCTACTGGTTCAACTGGCTGGATGAACCCGCATTCGTCGTCACCACGCCAAATCTGTTGGCCATCGCATATGTCGCCCTGTTTGCCTCGCTGGGGGCTTTCCTGTGCTGGAACCAGGGGGTGAAAATGATCGGTGCTGACACCGCCGGGCAATTCATCCACTTGATGCCGGTGTTCGGCACCATTATGGCCATCGCTTTCCTCGGTGAGCGTTTAGCCTGGTTTCACCTGGTGGGGGCGGCGGCGATTGGTAGCGGCATCTACCTGTCGTTGCGCAAGAGCCAGACCAGGCCGCGCTCCAGTTCAGGTTAATTGATAATCTTACCCGCCACGATCGTGGTTTCCACCCGGGCACTGAAATCCCAGCCGGTGAACGCACAATTCTTGCCGGCGGAGGCAAACAGATCCGCATCGCATTGATAATGGGACTGGTCATCGATGACGATGACATCGGCGATTTCGCCGGCCGCCAGGTGGCCGGCCGGCAGACGGAAAATCCCGGCCGGCTTGCTGCTGACGCTGGCCAGGGCCTGGGCCAGGTTCAACACGCCCTCGTCAACCAGGCGGAATACCAGCCCAAGGAAACAGTCCAGGGTGCTGATGCCGGGTTCCGCTGAGGGGAAAGGCTGCAGCTTGGCATCGATGTTATGCGGCTGGTGATCGGAGCAGATACAGTCGATGGTGCCATCGCTGATTCCCTGGCGCAGGGCATCGCGGTCCTGCTCGCTGCGAAACGGCGGGATCGTCAACTTGTTACTGTCGAAACCATCGATGTCGCGGTCGGTCAGGAACAGCTGGTGGATGGCGACATCGGCGGTGATCGGTAACTTGTCCCGCTTGGCCTGGCGAATCATCTCCACCGAACGGGCACAGGATATCTGGCCAAAATGGGTGCGCGCATGGGTTTGCGCGACCAGTTCGATGTCCTTGGCCAGGGCCGCGGTCTCCGCCGCTTCCGGTATCGGCGGCAGTCCCAGACGGGTGGCCATCGCGCTTTCATGGGCGCAGCCGTTGCCGTACAGGGCCCGGTCATAGGGCTGGATCACAACCAGCATATCCTGACCGGAGGCATATTCCATCGCC
The DNA here is from genome assembly GCA_030066335.1 of Gammaproteobacteria bacterium. GTDB lineage: Bacteria > Pseudomonadota > Gammaproteobacteria > JACNJF01. Next base: position 29,979 of record JASJBV010000004.1, on the reverse strand, counting down.
CGGCGTTGGACCAGGTTATTGGTGAACGGATTCAGCGCATTGCTGACCGCAATACAACCGGCCTTTTTCAGGCTGCCCATGTTGCTGAGTTGTTCCCCCTGCAAGCCCTTGCTGATCGCACCAATGGTGTAGATGTGGCAGCGGTTACCGGCCTTGTGGTTGGCATGATGGATCAGTTCGACCACCGCTGAATTATCGGTGACCGGATTGGAATCAGGCGGAATACACAGGCTGGTGATACCGTTATGAGCCGCGGCCCGGGTTTCCGAGCTGATCGTGGCCTTGTGGGTGTGGCCGGGCTCGCGCACCCGGCATTGAATGTCGACCAGGCCGGAGGTGACCAGTTTGCCGCTGGCATTGATCACGTGGTCAGGCTCAAAGCCAGCGGGTTGATCGCCGACCCCGATGATTAATTGCTTGTCGATGCAGATATCCGTGATCTCGTCGCGGCCAGTGGCCGGATCCAGCAAGCGCCCCTGTTCCAGTAGAATCTTCATGCGTCAGCCACCGGTTGCACGGCGATCATCGACATCACTGCCATTCTTACCGCGATACCAAAGGTTACCTGGTTGAGGATCACCGACTGACTACCATCCATCACGCTCGACTCAATCTCGATCCCGCGATTGGCTGGTCCCGGATGCATCACGATCGCATCGGGCTTGGCCTGTTGCAGGCGTTTTGCGGTCAATCCATACTGGGCAAAGTATTCCTCCTCACTTGGCAGCAGGGCGCCCCGCATGCGTTCTTTCTGCAGGCGCAGCATGATGACGACATCGACGTCTCGAATGCCCTCATTCAGGTCATGATAAACCTGCACGCCGAGGCTCTCGGCCTGCTCCGGAATCAGCGTCGGTGGACCCACCACCCGCACCTGGCCGGTGTTTAGAATGTTCAGCGCATGGATTTGCGAACGCGCCACCCGGGAATGCATGATATCGCCGACGATGGCGACACTCAGATTTTCGAATTGTTGCTTGTAATTACGAATCGTGAACATGTCGAGCATGGCCTGGGTCGGATGCGCATGCTGGCCATCGCCGGCATTCAACACGCTGACCCCGGGCAATACGTGCTGGGCGAAGAAATGCGCGCTGCCGCTGTCCTGGTGGCGGATCACGAACATGTCGATCTGCATCGCCTGCAGATTGTGCAGGGTGTCCAGTAATGATTCTCCCTTGACCGTGGCCGAGGTATTGATATCCAGGCTGAGAATATCCGCCGACAGGCGTTGCGCTGCCAGTTCAAAGGTCGAGCGGGTGCGGGTGCTGGCTTCGAAAAACAGGTTGGCGACGGTTTTTCCGCGCAGGATCGGGACTTTCTTGATGCTGCGATCGGTGACCGAGATGAAGGATTCAGCGGTATCCAGGATATCGGTCAGGATCGAATGATTGAGACCCTCGATATCCAAAAAGTGTTTCAGTTTGCCCGCTGAATTGAGTTGCAGGTTATGAATCATGCCTGGTCTATTCTATTGATGCGCAATCGCAAGGGATCTGGCCCCTCGAGTTTAATCTGTTCATCGGCTTCCAGCGCTATCCGCTGGGCGACGATGTCGGCCTGGATCGGTAACTCGCGTCCCCCACGATCGATCAGGATCACCAGCAGAATTTTTTCCGGACGCCCATAATCGAACAGCTCATTCATCGCCGCGCGCACGGTACGTCCGGAATACAGCACATCGTCGACCAGGATGATGGTTTTGCCATCGATATCGCTGGGCAGGCTGGAAGGTTTGACCGTCGGATGCAGGCCGATCTTGGTGTAATCGTCGCGATAAAAAGTGATGTTGAGCTTACCCAGTTCGGTGTCTGGCTTGAGGTTCTTATGCAGCTGTTGGGCGACCCAGAAACCACCGGTTTCGATGCCGACGATAATGGGTTGGTCCTGGACTGAGTCGGTGCTGGAAAATAAAGGAGCCAGGGTCTCGGTGAGCTGGTTGATCAGGGTTTCAACGGATAAATCAGTCACGCATGTGTTGTCGGCTGGTTGATTTAACGCTTTATAGCATAATTGTTGTGGTAATTAAAAAGTAATTGTTGACTCAATGCTGGTTGAGCCAGGTTTCGGTGATCAGGACCGCGGCGATACTGTCAATTTCCGGTTTATCGATATGCCGATGCGACTGGTGCTCGACGATCTGCCAGGCCTCACGCGTGGTCAGGCGTTCATCGACCAATTCGGTCTTGATCTGAAAACGTCCCTGCAGCTGGCGCGCGAAACGTTCCGCTTTACGCGTGAGTTCATGCTCTTCATCGGACATCGTCGTCGGCAGTCCAACGATCAGGCGTGCAGGCTGCCAGGTATCGATCAAGCTGGCGATCACCTCCCAGTCCGGTTTGGTGTTAGTGACCCTGACCGCTGGCAGCGGCGATGCGGTTTGGGTATGGGTCTGGCCTACCGCGGTGCCGATCCAGCTGGTGCCGAAATCGAAGCCGAGGACCGTCAGCTGATCAGGCATTACCGGTATGCGGGGATAACTTGTCGAGGTGGAAGCCCAGCGTGTCAAACGCCATCTGCCACTTGTCATCGATATTAGCGTTGAAGGTGATGTCGTTGGAGGATTTGGCCGTGAGCCAGGCATTGTCCTGCAGTTCCTGTTCCAGTTGGTTGGCCGACCAGCCGGAAAAACCCAGCAACACCAGGTAGCGCTCTGGCCCCCGTTTGTGCGCGATGGCCTGCAGGATATCCTTGGAGCTGGTCAGGTACAGGTTATCGTCAACCTGCATGCTACGGTCCCAGTCCGGATAGTCTTCATGCAGCACAAATCCCTGTTGTAATTTTACCGGGCCGCCGATGAATACCGGGACTTGCAGGATTTCCGGGTCATCACAGTCGATCTCAAGCTGCTGCAGGATATCGCCCAGGTTCTGTTCGGAAAGATGATTGATCACCATCCCCATACTGCCTTCATTGCTATGCTCGCACATGTAAACCAGGCTCGAGGCAAATAAAGGGTCCTGGATGCTGGGCGTTGCCAGCAGGTACTGATTGACCAGGCTGTTGCTGTCCGCGTTCATGCTCAACTGTCCTTGGTGGTCAGCTTGTTGGAAACAAATTCCCAGGTACGGACGATGACGATTTGATCCGCCTTATCCTTCAATTTCGTGGGAAACGGTGCGAATGGCTCGGCTAGACGTACGATTCTTTTCGCCGCCTCATCCAGCAGGGTCTTACCTGATGAGCGCGATATCTTGACGTCAAGCACCTCGCCCGCAGCATTGATGCGTACGTTCAGGCGTAGTTGGCCGTTGATCTTTTCGGTCTCGGCCCGGGTCGGATAGTTGAGATTGCCGATGTGCTCGATCTTCTTGACCCATTGCGCCAGGTAGCCGGCTTCAACCGCCTCGCGGGTATTCGCGGTCAACGCGATTTCGCGCGGGCGCTTGGCATAGGCGTTGGTGAGCTTGCGGATTTCCGCGCGCAGACTGGCGATATCGCGTTGCTGCTGGTTGATGGAATCCGCGCTGTTCTGCTGGTTTTCGTTGCGTTCTATCTTCTCGGCCTGGGCGATCAATTCACTGGCCTCGCGCTGGCTCAGGAAATAGATCTGCTCCAGTTTGACCTGGTTCGCCAGCTTGCGTTGTTGACTGCGGTCAGCAAGACCTTGTTGGTCGATCGGGGTGGGTGCCGAGACCGCGGCGCTGGGGCGCGCTTTTTCTTCCTGGTTGCCACCGCCGATCTGGTTGGTCTGGGCCAGGTAGTCAGCGTCTTCCGGTTGTTCATGACTGTTGGTATTGGCCAGAATAATGTCGAGACTGGGCAGGGCCTCGGGTTGATTGGCATTGCTCTGGGTAAATCCCACGCCGAGGATGAAGATCACGTGCAGGGCCAGGGCCAGGAACAGGGTGAAACCGAGGCGGTCACCGGCACTGATGCGGATCGTCGGGTCGGGCTGGGCGGTAGCTGTCATAATGATTATTGTGCCAACATGCTGGCATTGCGGCCAGTGATTAATATTCCGGGTAGTGGTTTATAGTCGGTGCACATTCAGTAGTTGCGATTCCTGCCATTCAATTTTATTTAGCATAGATTCACTGACATAGGCCTGTTTTTGCTCGGTTAATACCAAAAAATCGTCGATACCCAGTCGTGCCGCGGTCTCTTTTATTTGCGAAGTCTCACTTAACATCAGGGTGGTGGCGGCGATATCGGCGATTTCCGGGTCTGCATGCAACACCGTCGCGGCACTGATCTGGGTTGACGGCTCTCCACTGCGCGGGTCAATAATATGATGACGGCGTTGCTGATTGGCATCCAGGTAAAAGCGTCGATAGTTACCCGAGGTGAAGATGCTCATCGCCGACGGCAGATCCAGGGTCGCGATGACGCCCTGTTGATAAGGGTCTTCGATCGCCACCCGCCAGGGCCGCTGGTGTTTGTGGCCGAGTGCATAGACGTCGCCGCCGGCATTGATAATAAAATGTTCTATGTGCCGTTGCTGCAGCAGTGCGGCGATCTGTTTGATCGCGGTCCCCTTGGCTACCGCGCCAAAATCGAGCTGCAAATGCGGGTTCAGACTCAGGGCCTGATCATTTTCCAGCAACAGGTCCCACATGGTCGGGATGTCGCGTTGGATAAGCGCAATCAGTTCGAGATCCGGTGGCTGTTGCTGGTGGAATCCCCAGGCCGCGACCAGTTTACCGATGGCCGGGTTGAATAGTCCGTCGCTGAGTTCGTGGTATTGCTTGGATAACTGGATCAGGTGATTGAGTTCAGGCGGTACCGCCACCGCCGAGCGCAGGTCTTTGACCAGCGCCTGGTTGAAGTCCTGCAGGCTGCCCGGCAGCCAGGCATGCCATTGCTGATGACGTTGTTGCAGCAGCTGGTCGATAGCGGCGAATGTTGCATCGACTGCCTGCCAATCATCAGCGATCAGGCTGATATCGATGATGGTGCCAAACTGCAGGTATTGTTGCTGATGGATCTGTGCTTGTTGGCAGGCCGTTATGCCGGCAACCAGCACCACGCAAAGGAATAGGTTAATCCGTGGTGATTTGTTCAGGCTTGCAACTTGCGTTCGAAGCATTCGAATAATTGAGCACTGATATTCAAGCCGTAGGCGTTATCCAGTTCACGGATGCAGGTCGGGCTGGTGATATTGATTTCGGTCAGATAGTCGCCAATCACATCGATACCGACAAATAACAATCCTTTTTCCTTCAGGTTGGGCGCGAGTTGTTGGCAGATCCAGGCTTCACGTTCGCTGATCGGCTGGGCCTGGGAACTTGCGCCGGCGGCCAGATTGCCGCGATTTTCACCCTCGGCAGGAATGCGGGCCAGTGCATAGGGCACCGCTTCACCATCGATCAACAATATGCGCCGGTCCCCGGCACTGATCTCCGGAATGAATTTCTGCACCATGACCTGGGTGCTGCCGTGATCGGTAACCGACTCTATGATGGCATTGGTATTGGGGTCGCCCAGTTTGATCCGGAAAATCGAGCGTCCGCCCATACTGTCCAGCGGCTTGATGATGATGTCGCGGTGTTGCTGGAGGAATTCATGCAGGCGCGCCGGCTTTCTCGATACCTTGGTGGGTGCGCAGCACTGGGGAAATTCGCGGGTATACAGCTTTTCATTGCAGTCGCGCAGGCTTTGCGGCTTGTTGACCACCAGCGTGCCCTGTTCTTCGGCCTGCTGTAACAGGTAGGTGGTATAGATATATTCCAGATCGAAGGGTGGGTCTTTGCGCATCAGGATCACATCCAGATCCGCCAGTTTGATCGGTGGGCTGGGCTGCAATCGATAGTAGTCCTCAGTGTTATCGAAGACCTGCAGCAATTCGCAATCGGCGTAGCTGATGCCGTCCTCCAGGTAAAGATCCTGTTGCTGCATGTAGTAGATCTGCCAGTCCCGGCGCTGGGCTTCCAGCAACATGGCAAAGCTGCTGTCCTTGTAAGGTTTGATGTCGTCGATGGCATCCATGACGATGCCGATTTTGCGCTGGCTCATGCGTTGTCGTTATGCGATTGCGCAATCTCGCGGGCGGCAGCGAGCAGGGCCAGGCGACCGATCACACCGTAGGAATAAAAACGATTAGGGCAGGCGTCATCGGCCAGGCTTGGATCCGGTGTGTTGCAGGCCTCGGCGAAGGCCAGGGGTTCAAACGACATGCCCGGCGCATTGAGATTTTCGGTGGCCGATCTTTTTTCGTGCATCCGATAAAAGCCACCGACCACATAATGATCGATCATATAAACCACCGGCTCCGCGGTCAGCTTGGTTTCGCCCCAGGTTTCGCGGGTGGGGACTCCTTCCTGCACAATGACCTCGGTGATTGTGGTGCCGCCCTTGCTCGAAGCCATCCGCGAGCGCTGTTTGCGGTTGAGCTGATGCACATCAGCGGCCGAGGTGGCGACCATCACCCCCATGCCGTAGGTACCCTGATCCGCCTTGATCACCACGTATGGTTCCTCATCGATCCCGAACAGATCGTATTTTTGCTGGATTTTCGTCAACAGGGCCTCGGTATTATCGGCCAGGCACTCCTCGCCCTCGCGTTTCATGAAGTCGATGGCCCCGCAATTGGTGAACAGGGGATTGATCAGCCAGGGGTCGATATCGATCAGATCGGCAAAACAGTTGGCGACGTCATCATAGATTTCAAAATGATCGGATTTGAAACGATTTGACCAGCCCAGGTCCATCGGCGGGATCAGGTCCTGGGTCACGCCCTCGAGGATCGGTGGCCGCCCCGCGGATAAATCATTGTTTAAAACAATGGCACACGGCGTAAAGTCTCCTATACTAATTTTATCGTTTTGACGCTTGATCGGATGTAATGTGATTTCGCGGCCAGAGGGAAGTTTGAATTCGGTGGCGGAACTAATGTCTTCGCGCAGCGTGCCCAATGCACAACGATAGCCGGCAAGGCTGATGTATTCCTGAATCGTGGCAATATTTTCCAGATAAAAGAGATTGCGCGTATGACTCTCGGGGATGATCACGATGCCTTTGGCTTCCGGACAGAATCGTTCCAGAGCAATCTGAAACGCCTGGATGCACAAGGGTTTTGATGCCGGATTGAGGTTATTGAAGCCGGCGGGAAACAAATTGGTATCGACCGGTGACAGTTTGAAGCCGGCATTACGTAGATCGACGCTGGCATAAAAAGGTGCCGGTGACTGGATGAATTGTTGACGAAACCAGATCTCGATGTCGTCCTGGTGATCCAGGATGTGGCGCTCGATTTCTTCCAGCGGGTGTGCGTTGGCGGTCAACAGATGAGGGACAGTAGGTAAATTTAACGCGGCCATGGATCTATCAAGTTGTAAATATTCGTCTATTCTACTGTGTTTAGAGTGGATATTAAAAATTAAATTGCAGCCACTCGATGAGTTGGTGGGTTAAGTAGAATTTACTTTACTTAACATGAATAAAGCACTGGTTTTACTCGGAAAGTGGCATATAATCATTGAAGAGTAAGTTGGCTTAAGATCAACAGAGTTTTTAACGGGGGAAAAGTGAGCGACGAGTCCCAACAGTCAGACAATCAAGCGCAGGCAGCTCAGCTGAATGTCAAGGTGATGGTGATTGACGATAGTAAAACGATCCGCAGAAGTGCCGAGACTTTGCTGAAGAAGGTCGGCTGTGATGTGGTGACGGCTACCGACGGGTTCGAGGCCTTGTCAAAAATCACCGAGCATCATCCAGACATTATCTTTGTCGATATCATGATGCCTCGTCTCGATGGCTATCAAACCTGCGCCTTGATCAAGAATAACCAGACCTTCAAGTCCACCCCGGTGATTATGCTATCCAGTAAGGACAGTATTTTCGATCGTGCGCGTGGTCGCATCGTGGGTTCTGAGGAATATCTGACCAAGCCATTTTCCAAAGAAGATTTAATCAGCGCGATCACCGCGCATGTTGATAAATCATGAGCTGATAAGAGGGTAGCGGGTAATGACTCATATTCTGATTATTGATGATTCTCCGACAGAGGTTCATGTATTCAAAACCATTCTGGAAAAAAACCAGATCCAGGTCTCAGTGGCCACTGATGGAGAAGAAGGTATCGCCAAGGCGGTAGAAATTAAACCGGACTGTATCCTGATGGATGTGGTAATGCCGGGTAAAAATGGTTTTCAGGCCACGCGTGATCTTAGCCGTAATCCGGCGACCGCTAATATCCCGGTGATCATTATTACCACCAAGGATCAGGAAACCGACCGGATCTGGGGTATGCGCCAGGGTGCCAAGGACTATATCGTCAAGCCGGCCAATGAGGCGGATTTAATTCAACGTATCAACAAGGTGCTCAGCTGAGACTATGGCCACAGCGACCCCGTTCCAGATTCTGCAGGATATCGATCAGCGTTGCCGTGACAACTCGACGGGACTGCCTTCGGGTGCGCAGGAGGAACAGGACTGGATTGGTATAGGTTTCAGCCTGGCCGGTCAGCGCCTGATCGCGAAGATGTCTGATGTGACCGAGATTTTACCGCCACCATCCACGATCCGCCTGCCCGGCGTCAAGACCTGGGTTAAGGGGTTGGCCAATATCCGTGGCAACCTGATGCCGATTCTCGACATGAATAACTATTTACAGGGAGCAATCAGCCAATCCAGCAAGGATAACCGCATACTGGTAATTAACAAGGATGGGGTTAATGCCGGATTACTGGTGGATGAAGTGTTTGGTTTAAGAAGATTTAAACCGGAAATGATCGAACAGCAGAATTATGCTGAAGCTAACGTTCTAAGACCTTACCTGGATGGCTCGTTTAGTGATGCTCAAACTAAGTGGGACATCTTTAATGTAAAGAAACTGGTGAATCATGAACAGTTTCTGAAGGTGGTCTGATTACTAGGAGTTTTTAACTGGGGGTGTTATGCCGCTCTTAAAAAAATTAAAAAATCTGAAGCCAAAAATTGGTAAAAAATCGTCTGCTGGCAAAGCAAGGAAAGTCAAGACGGCGTCGGCCAGTAGTAACCGCAGCATCTATTTCTTTGCGGTCGGTATCGTCATTACGATCCTGGCGATGATCCTGCTTTTCAATTATGAAGCGACCCATTCCGGCTACAGTAAAAGCTATGCTTCCATCGTCAATGAACAACAGGTTGTGTCGCAGCAGATAGCGACCTTCTCGCTCGAGGCCTCGATTGGTACCTCATCGGCCTTTGTTCAGCTCAAGCGATTACAGGCACGATATGTCAATACCCTGAACCAATTGGTCGCCGGTGATGCCAGTCTGGACCTGCCGCCGCTGCCGTTCGAACTGAAACCGGACCTGGATAAAATCGAGCAGGCCTGGACCAATTATGATCAGAATATCACCGCGATCCTCAACGCGCGTGAATCGATCGAAACGGTGAGTGAATATGTCACCCTGATCAATGAATCGATTCCGGAACTGATGATCCTGTCCGATGATGTGGTCAAGATCCTGGTTAGCAACAAGGCTTCAGCCGACGCGATCGCAACCGCATCGAGGCAGATTGCACTGCTGCAATCCGTACAGAACAGTCTCAACCAGATCCTGTCCGGTGGTGACGTGGTCATGGCCGCGGCGGATCAGTTCGGTCGCGAGACCGCGATCATTGAACGGATCCTGATCGCGATGCTGGAAGGCAGCCCGGAGATGGGCATCAAGCAATTCACCGGTGACGAACTGGTTGGCAAGCTGCTGCAACTGGCCGATTTGTTCTCGGTGGTGAAAAAGAACGTCAACCTGATCCTGGAGAATTCACCGCAGTTATTCGAGGTACGCGATGCGGCCAGTGATATCCAGTTTGTCAGTCCCAAGCTATTGAGTGCAGCGCGCGACCTCGAGAACAGTATCGAGGTTTACGACGAACGCCTGCAACTGGTCACCCTGGGCGCCTATCTGGCGGCGATCGTGTCGGCCATCCTGCTGGTATTACTGGGTGTATTCGTGGTGCGCGAATCCAGAAGACGCCTGGTCGAGTCGCAACAGCAGAACGATACCAATCAGCGCGCAATCTTACGTCTGCTCGATGAGATGACCAATCTGGCGGATGGTGATTTATCCTCACATACCACGGTTACCGAGGATATCACCGGGGCAATCGCGGACTCGGTGAATTACTCTATCGACGCCCTGCGTGACCTGGTCGGTACCATCAACTCGGCGGCGGCATCGGTTTCCAACGCGGTGACCAGCACCCAGTCGACTACCCGTTCGCTGGCCGAGGCCAGTGGCGTCCAGGCACATAAGATCGAGGATGCCTCGGATGCCATCGACAAGATCTCGGGCAAGATGAGTAAGGTATCGCAGAATGCATCGGATTCGGCCGACGTCGCCAGAAGCTCGGTAAGCATCGCCCACGATGGTGGTGAAACCGTGCGCAAAACCATCTCCGGTATGGAATCAACCCGGGAGCAGATCCAGGAGACCTCGAAACGCATCAAGCGCCTGGGTGAAAGTTCGCAGGAAATCGGTGATATCGTTAACCTGATCACGGAAATCTCCGATCAGACCAATATCCTTGCACTTAATGCAGCGATTCAGGCCTCGATGGCGGGTGAAGCCGGACGTGGCTTCGCGGTGGTTGCGGACGAGGTCCAACGCCTGGCGGAACGAACCGGTGACGCGACCAAGCAGATCGAGGCGCTGGTAAAAACCATCCAGGCCGATACCAATGAAGCGATCACCTCGATGGAACAGAGTACCGCCTTCGTTGTGGAAGGTGCGAATCTGGCTGAGGAAGCGGGTAGTGCGCTGGAAAAAATCGAAACGGTTTCAACCAACCTGGCGCAACGCATCCTGCGGATTTCCGATGCCACCGAAAAACACGCCAAGGAAACCGTATCGATTTCAGGGAGCATGCAGCAGATACAGCAACTCACATTGCAGACTTCCGAGGATTCCGCCGAGGCCTCCATGTCCATCGGTAAACTGACCGACATGGTTAAGGCCCTGAGAACCTCGGTAGCCGGATTTAAGCTGCCTGAGAGCGAAATGTCGGACCAGACGATTATCCACAGTGTCGATAACATGGATGAAGTGGATTTCCGTGAGTCACAGGCAAACTAAAGGGATAAAGGTCAGGCATGGATTTTAAACATACATCCATAAAACAAAGTGCCTTGGGGTGGGTTAAGAAATCCATCGATGACAACCTGGCCGCTATCAGCAGTGAACTGAATATCTACATCGAGGAAAAGGATGCTTCGTTACTGACCTCGGTGCAGGCAAAGCTATCCGATTTACAGGGCGTCCTGACCATGATCGAGCAGTTTGGCGCCGCCATGCTGACCGAGGAAATGCAGTCTTTATGCGCTTTCATCAGTGACAATCAAGAAGATAATGAGCAGGCACTGGAAGTCCTGCTGCGCGCGGTGTTACAGCTGCCGGATTATCTCGAGCACCTGCAGGCCGGCCATAAGGACATTCCATTCGCAATCCTGCCGATCCTTAACGACATCCGCGCGGTAAAGAACGAAGACCTGTTTTCCGAGAAACTGTTGTTTCTGCCGGATCTGTCGATGCATATGGATGACAGCGAGGCCGATGCGATCGATGATGCGGTCAATCAGCAGACCCGGCAACTGGCCAAGAAAGTCCGTCCAACCTATCAGATATCCCTGCTTGGCCTGATCAAGGACAAAGATGTCGATGCCAACCTGGCGCGGCTGGAAAAAATCTCCGAGATCATGGAAGAGCACTCCAATTCCGAACAGGTGGCACGCCTGTGGTGGATCATTGGTGCGCTGGTCGAATCCATGCGGCGGGATAACCTGCCACTGGGCGTGTCGACCAAAATGCTACTGGGCAAGGTGGATTCGGTGTTGCGTAACATGGTGCTGAAAGGTGAAAAACACCTGATCAGCCAGCAGCCGATCGAATTGATCAAGAACCTGTTGTTTTATATTGCCCAGCCCGAATGTGATGGACCCAAGAGCCAGGCGATCAAAACCGCTTACCGCCTCGAGCAATTTCTGCCCTCCGCGGACAGCCAGGATGCGGCCGAGAGTATCAGTGGGCCGAACCAGGAATTACTGAAAACCGTGTCCGATGCGGTCAAGGCCGACCTGGAACAGGTCAAGTCGACCCTGGAAGTCTACGTCAACGGCGACATGTCCAATACCGACCAGCTCAAGGACATCCCACAAGAATTACATGTCATATCCGATACCCTGGCGATGATTGGCCTTGGCCAGCAACGGCAGATGATCGAATCCCAGATCAATAGCATCGGCGAGATCGTTGCAGGCAAGGCCCAGCCGGAGCAGGAAAAACTGCTGGCGATGGCGGCTGAGCTGCTGCAAGTGGATCATGCGCTGGAGTTGATGCAGAAAGGGCAATATTCTGCGCTGGATGCCGATGGTGAGACCGGCCAGCAGGTTTCCTCCGATTTCGAGATGGATAACATGCTGTCGGCGGTGGTCACGGCAGCCCTCGACGATATCCAGAAAATCAAGGATGCGATTCTCGATTTCATTAAGGATTCAACCAAGGAAGAAAATATTCGTTTCTGTGAGAACCTGCTGCAGGAGACTCGCGGTGCGTTGAAGTTACTTAACGAGGAACGTGCGGTACATCTGGCCGATGGCCTGATTCATTACCTGAAGGAACAGGACATCGTCGAGTTCATGGACACCAATCGCCTTGATCAATTATCCCAGGTGGTGGTCAGTATCGAATATTACCTCGAGGCCGTTGGTGAGCAGCGTGCCGATGCAGATTCCATTCTTGACTATGCCGATAGCCAGCTGGTGCTGTTACTCGAGGGCAAGGTGCATGGAGCAGGTGCCGCCGAGGGTGAACTGATTGAACAAGACCTGCTGATTGCGGATGACGATGAGGAGGTCCAAGAAGTCGATGAAGCCGCTCTGGCCGATGTCGACCTCGATAACATGGAAGCCGACCTGGGCGATGAACCAGAGCCCGTGGTGGAAGCGTCCGCAGACGCGATCGAAATGACCGAGTTGATGGACATCGACGAGGCAGTTGCAGACAGTGCAGAAATCGTCGATGACATCAGTACCGGCCTGGAACAGATCCAGGAAACACTGGCCCCGGCTGAAGCCGATGTAGATGAGACCGTCACCCTGGCATCCGCCGAGGAGACCGTCACCCTGGCATCGGCCGAAGCGCAACAGGCAGCGGCCGAGGCACAACGGGCCAGTGAAGCGACCGAGCTGATGGAACAAATACCGCAACCGGCAACTGCGGCGGAGCAGGTTGAACCCTCAGTAGAGCCGGAGCCGGAACCCGAGGTGTTACCTGAATTCCAGGTCAAGGAAGTCATGATGCGTACCACTGAGGTACCGCCCGAGCAGTCCGTCGAGATACCCATAGCAGTAGATCAGGTGGCAGCGTCTGCAACCGAGCAACCAGCGGCCGCGGAAATTCAGCCGGTGGAAGATGATCAACCGGTGCTCAAGGGCGAAGCCGACGAAGAAATTCTGGAAATCTATCTCGAAGAGGCCGAGGAAGAGACCGAGAATATCATCCAGTTGCAACATGACTGGAAGCAGCACCCCAATGACGAAAATGCACTGAAGAACATTCGCCGGGCGTTTCATACCATCAAGGGTAGTGGACGACTGGTCGGAGCAATGAAGATTGGCGAGTTTGCCTGGGATTTCGAGAACCTGTTGAATCGGGTCATCGACAAGACCGTTCCCCCCAATGACCAGGTCATCGATGCCATCGGGCAGGCCGGTAAAGCACTGGAACAACTGGTCAAGGAATTGAAAGGAGAAGCCGCGGCTACTGAAGAAGTGCCTCACCTGCGCGGACTGGCCCAGTACCTGGCCGAATTCAAACCCGAGCAGGCGATGGAAGTGCGCCAGGCCGCAGCCCCGGCTCCCACAGAACAACCGGAACCGGCGGCAACCCCGGCTCCTGCGGAACAACCACCGGAACAGGCAGCAGCCCCGGCGCCAGCGGTTGAACCTGAACCGGAACCGCCAGCTACGCCGGTAGCACCAGAACCGGTTACTGCACCACCCGCTGCCGAACAGCCACCAGAGCCCGAACCGCAAGCGGCCCCTGCACAGACTGCAGAAACTCAACAAGAGGAGACCCCACCCGACCCTTTCGTCTCAAGCGCAATGGCGAGCGTGCCTGGAGGAGAGGTAGAACCTCCCGTGCCCGCAAGCCAGAGTCAAGGGTCAGTTCCGAACCTGGAGCAGGCAAGCGGCCTGGCATTGGATCCGGAGCTACTGGTGATTTACCAACAAGAGGTCGAGGCGCACCTAAACACCGTAAATACCGTCCTTGACCAGGGTGCCAGGGAAGCTGGCGGACTGGTTCCCACCGAAGAGCTCTATCGCGCACTGCATACGATCCACGGCGCATCGCGGACGGCGAATATCAGCTCGATCGGCGAACTCGCCGGCCTGTTGGAAAAGCCACTTAAAACTATTCTTGAGCAAGGTTCGAGCCTCGATGCCGAGGTACTAGATCTGTATCGGCAGGGCCATGATTCGATCCGCGAGATGGCTGCAAAGCTGGTAGACAACAAGGAAGTACCGCCCATTCCGCATCTGCTGAAGCAGGACCTGCTGAGCCTGAATGCGGATTTGGGTAGTCATACCGTGGACATCCCGGTTTCCGAAGCGGCTTCGCCCTCGGACAAGTTCCTCGATACCCTGACCATGATGAATGAAGCGGTCGAACCCGAGTATGACGATGAGTTGGTGGAGATCTTTATCGAGGAAGCCACCGACCTGCTGGAGATGAGTGATCATACCCTGCAATCATGGAATGAGCAGGAGCCCGGAGATCCGGCCAGCGAGGCCCTGGTCATGGAGTTGCAGCGTTACCTGCACACCTTGAAGGGTGGCGCCAAGATGGCGGAATTCCTCAATATCAGCGATCTCAGCCATGAACTCGAATCGTTGTTCATCGCGGTCATCGATGGTCGTGTGGATAAATCGGATGAATTGGTAGCGGTATTGCATGAAAGCTTCGACCTGTTGCAGAAACAGGTGGAACAGGCGCAAAATCGCCAGCCGATGGAATCCTCGCAAGAGCAGATAAGGGCGATTCGGCAACTGCGTGAGGGTGCGGCGGCGCCGACGGCGGCTGAACCTGAACCGACTCCGGCCCCGGCGGCTGAAGCGGCCGAGGAAGAGGATGATGATGACAGACGTCATCATCGCCAGGACCGGCGCAAAACCGAGCGACCCGGCGGGGATCGGCGCGGCCAGGATCATGATATCGTCAAGGTGCGGTCGGACCTGCTGGATAACCTGGTCAACTCGGCCGGTGAGGTCAGTATCTATCGGGCGCGGATGGAACAACAGGTTTCTTCCTTTGGCAGCCATCTGGGTGAACTGGGGCAGACCATTGCCCGCTTGAAAAACCAGTTACGCGCCCTCGAAGCGGAGACCGACGCCCAGATCCTGTTCAGTCACAAAGATGAGGAGGCCGGCCAGAACTTCGACCCGTTGGAGATGGACCGTTATTCCCAGATTCAGCAATTATCCAAAGCGCTCAGTGAATCGGTGGAGGATTTATCCAGTCTGCAGAATATTCTTGGCGAACAGGTCAAGGACTCGGAAACCCTGCTGCTTCAACAGTCTCGCATCAACACCGATTTGCAGGATGGCTTGATCCGCAGCCGCATGGTGCGGTTTGCCGGCCTGTCCTCGCGCCTGCGTAGACTGGTCCGTCAAACCAGTTCAGAGCTGGCGAAAAAAGCCGAACTGGTGATGTCCGGTGAGCAGAACGAGGTCGATATCAAGGTGCTCGACCGCATGGTTGCTCCGCTCGAGCACATCATCCGTAACGCGATAGCGCATGGCGTTGAGAGCCCGATGGAACGGCTGAAAAAAGGTAAAGCGGAAACCGGCAAGATTTCGATCGATGTCGCCCGTGATGGATCCGATATCGTGCTTAGAATCAGTGATGACGGCGGCGGCATCAATGTCGACAAGGTGCGGCGACGTGCTTACCAGCTGGGCCTGCTGGCCGAAGATGAACAGATGGAAGACAGCGACCTGGTGCAATTTATCCTCGAGCCCGGTTTCAGTACCGCCGATCAGTTGAGCCAGATCTCGGGCCGCGGTGTCGGCATGGACGTGGTTGATAGCAGTATCAAGCAACTGGGCGGATCCTTGCAGATCTCCACCAGTCCCGAGGGCACCCAGTTCCTGGCGCGGCTGCCGTTTACCCTTTCCATCAACCAGGCGATCCTGGTCCGCGCCGGCGAAGAGTCCTATGCCCTGCCGTTGATCAACATCGAGGGTATTACCCGTATCGAGTCAGACCAGATCGCATCTTTTTACCAGGAAGAAAAACCTGCGCTGGATTATGCCGGTCAGCATTATGGACTGCACTACCTGTCGACCATGCTGGATACCGGCAGGGGATTCTATGTCACTGATCCCAACAGTAAGCAGCCGGTGATCCTGCTACGTTCGGGCGATTTACGCATCGCTCTGCATATCGATGAGATCATCGGCAACCGCGAAATCGTGGTCAAACCGCTGGGTAAATTGCTAAGCCCGGTCAAGGGTATCTCCGGCGGCAGTATCCTCGCCGATGGTAAGGTGGTACTGATCCTGGATATCAACGGCCTGGTCAGGCACGGGGTGCACACCCAGGTCATCACCGAAACCCAGATTATCGAGGAAGCGGCCCAGGCTCCGGGTCAGAAAGTGGTCATGGTGGTAGATGATTCGATCACCATGCGCCGGGTCGCGACCAAGTTGTTGACGCGTAATAACTATGAAGTGATCACGGCCAAGGACGGGGTGGATGCGCTGGCGCAACTGGAAGACAGTCAACCGGACGTAATGCTGCTGGATATTGAGATGCCGCGGATGGACGGATTCGAACTGGCCACCCATATGCGCAACGAAGCCAGGTATCGGAATATCCCGATCATCATGATTACCTCAAGGACCGGTAGCAAACACCGCGAACACGCGATGGGTATAGGCATCAACAAATACATGGGTAAGCCTTACCAGGAAGAAGAATTGATCGAAAACATTTCAGAGCTGGTAGGCTGAGATCGATGATCCAACAGGTTGGAACCACACATGGCTGAGATTGAATCTATCCGCTGCATGCAATTACCATTGCACAACCAACAGCTGTTGCTGCCGAATTCGGCAGTGGCGGAAATTATCGGCTACACCTCTCCCGAGGCCGCGCACCAGGGCAGTGGCTGGTATGACGGCAAGATCAGCTGGCGGGGTGTGTTGGTACCGGTGGTGTCGGTGGAAAAAATGTGTGGCATGGAAACCGCGGAAAGCGGTCACCGCACCCGGATCGCGATCATTTACAATCCCAACGGCGATCAATCTCTGCCTTATCTCGGCCTGATCTTAAAGGATATTCCCCGCGCCTACCTGGCCGAGCCCGAGCGTCTGCAGGCAATGCAGGCAACGGCAAACTGTGACTACCTGTTGGGACAGGCGGATGCGATGTTCGAACAGTTATATATCCCGGACCTGGACGCGATCATCGAAGCGACCAAGCAACGCAGCAGCCATTGAGCATTTCCCTCAGGGCGAGTCGCCCATGCGGTGCTGGATCAGGGCAACCATGGCGATCGCTGCCGTCTCCATACGCAGGGTTCGCGGTCCAATGACACAGGGCTGAAATCCCTGCTCCCTGGCCAACTCAATTTCACTTGCGGTCAATCCGCCCTCTGCTCCAATCAGCAACGCAAAGCCATCGCTCGCAACACAACCCGTCAATAGATGATTTAACGATTGTCCGGCAAAATCGAGCAGGATCTTATTACCGGGCGGGCTGCTGGCAAGCGCGGATGACAAATCATTGGCAAAATCCATCTCCGGCAGCTGGTTACGTCCGCATTGTTCACAGGCACTGATCGCTACCCCGCGCCAGTGCTGCAGTCTTTTTTCCAGGCGTGCACCTTTCAGCGGGCTTTGGGTACGCTTACTGTTGAACAAGATAAAGCGTCGAATACCCAGCTCGGTGGCTTTCTGGATCAGCAGGTCCATGTGCTCGGATTTGCCGATGGCCTGGATCAGCGTGGTAGCCAGTGGAGACTCGACATCCTGGGTTCGTTCAGTCAGCGGGCGTGCGTAAACCTGCTTGCCGTGCAGCCGAATATCACATAGGTAATCACTGACCAACCGGCCATTGAACAGCAGGACCTGGTCAGCCGTTTGCAAACGTAGCACATGTTTCAGGTAATGCGCCGCGGGCGCGGGCAACAACAATTCGACTTCAGGCCGTATTTCCGCGTCGACATACACCCGCGAAAGTCGTTTGCTGCTGGGCATGATCAGATCAAGTTCAAATTGCGGGCAATGGCCAGGGTCAGGCGTGACTGGTTCATGGTGTAAAAGTGCAGGCCGGGAACTCCATAGTCGATCAGTTCCTCGACCATGCGGGTGACGATTTCAATGCCGAACTGGCGTTGTGATTCGACGTCATCCTCATAGGCCGCCATGGTCTTTTTAATCCAGCGCGGGATTTCCGCCCCGCATTGCTTGGAGAATTTTTTCAGGCTGGTGAAGTTGTGGATCGGCATAATGCCGGGGATTACCGGTTGCTCGATCTGCTGTTTTGCACACAGCTCCATGAAGTGAAAGTAACTGTCATTGTTGTAGAAATACTGGGTGATCGCAAAGTCGGCACCGGCCTGCATTTTCTGTGCGAATAGATCGACCTCGGTCAGCAGGTTCTTGGAATCTGGATGGGCCTCAGGATAGGCCGCCACCGCCATCGTGAAATGATCCCCGTAATGCTCGCGGATCAAGCGTACCAGGTCCACCGCATAGCGGCATTCGCCCAGGCCGATCAGCCCTGACGGGGCATCTCCCCGCAGCACGACCAGGCGGTTGATACCCTGTTGCCGGTAGTTTTCCACCAGTTCCAGAATCTGCTTGTTGGTCAGACCGACACAGCTCAGATGCGGACAGGCGGCGACCGGGCTGCTGTGCTTGATCCCGAGCACGGTCTCCAGGGTGTTATCACGGGTCGAACCGCCGGCTCCGAAGGTCACCGAAAAGAACTCGGGGCTCAGAACGGTGAGATCTGCGGTGGTTTGGGCAAGGGTGGCCTTGCCCGCATCCGTACGCGGTGGAAAGAACTCACAACTGAGCTCCAGGTTCTGCGTAGTCATCGCTGGCAACTCGCTTAGTAGCGATAATGCTCGGGTTTGTAAGGGCCGTCGATGTCAATCCCGATATAGTCCGATTGCTGTTGGGTCAGCGAGGTCAGCTTGGCACCGATTTTTTCCAGGTGCAGGCGCGCCACTTCCTCATCCAGTTTTTTCGGCAGGGTGTAGACTTCAGCCTGATAATCATTCTCGTGCTGGAACAGCTCAATCTGCGCCAGCACCTGGTTGGTGAAAGAATTGGACATGACGAAGCTGGGGTGGCCGGTGGCACAACCCAGATTGACCAGGCGGCCCTCGGCGAGCAGGATAATGCGCTTGCCATCGGGGAAGATAATGTGATCTACCTGTGGCTTGATGTTTTCCCACTCGTATTGCTTGAGCGAGGCGACATCGATCTCGTTATCGAAATGGCCGATGTTGCAGACGATGGCCTGGTCTTTCATCTGCGCCATGTGGTCATGGGTGATAACATTGAAGTTACCGGTTGCGGTAACGAAAATATCCGCCTGTTTGCAGGCCTCATCCATTTGCACCACGGGGAAACCTTCCATGGCCGCCTGTAGAGCGCAGATCGGATCGATCTCGGTCACCCACACGGTGGCGCCCAGGCCACGCAGGGATTGGGCGCTGCCTTTGCCGACATCGCCATAACCGAGGACCAGGGCGACCTTGCCGGCGATCATAACGTCGGTGGCGCGCTTGATGCCATCGACCAGGGATTCACGACAGCCATACAGGTTGTCGAACTTGGACTTGGTAACCGAATCGTTAACATTGATCGCCGGGAAGGGTAACTCACCATTCTCCTGCATCTGGTACAGGCGATGGACCCCGGTCGTGGTCTCTTCGGTCACACCCTTGATGTTGGCCAGGCGGATGGAATACCAGTTGGGCTCGGTCTGCAGGCGTTGCTTGATCGCTGCATACAGCACGGTCTCCTCTTCACTGGTCGGGTTATCCAGCACGCTGATATCTTTTTCCGCCTTGCTGCCGAGGATCAGCAACAGGGTGGCATCGCCGCCGTCATCCAGGATCATGTTGGGAGCGCCGCCATCGGCCCACTCCATGATCTTGTGGGTGTATTGCCAGTATTCTTCCAACGACTCACCCTTGTAAGCAAACACCGGCACACCTTCTTCGGCAATCGCTGCCGCCGCATGGTCCTGGGTGGAAAAGATGTTACAGGAAGCCCAGCGCACATCGGCGCCGAGGGCGGTCAGGGTCTCGATCAGGACCGCGGTCTGGATCGTCATGTGCAGCGAACCGGCGATGCGCGCACCCTTGAGGGGTTGTTCGGCGCCATACTTGTCACGCAGGGATACCAGGCCCGGCATCTCGGTTTCGGCAATGGAAATTTCCTTGCGGCCCCAGTCGGCCAGGTTCAGGTCGGCAACGATAAAATCGCGAGTGGAGTTTGCGTCCATAAATAGTACCTCTATTGAGTCGTATTTATGAGCGCCGTTGGATCTGGTTCAATCATTCAAGCCTGGCAGTCGGCAGACCGTCGCAACGCTCCTTGAATGACAGTGCCCGCGCGAGGCGGGCATCATGTGTCGATATAATATAGTGTAGCCTGAAAAAAATTCAATTGTAAACCGTGGTTGGCCGGGCCATGGCTCAGTTATTCATCCCGGCTTCCGCGCGCAGCAGCTCTACCTTGTCGGTTTGCTCCCAGCTGAAATGT
The DNA here is from genome assembly GCA_030066335.1 of Gammaproteobacteria bacterium. Lineage (GTDB taxonomy): Bacteria > Pseudomonadota > Gammaproteobacteria > JACNJF01. The sequence continues at coordinate 9,266 of JASJBV010000004.1, read as the reverse complement.
TCCTCATCACGGCCGAAATGACCGTAGGCGGCGGTCTTGCGGTAGATCGGCCGCAGCAGATCCAGCGCGGTGATGATGCCCCAGGGGCGCAGGTCGAAATGTTCGTGCACCAGGTCGACGATCTGGCTTTCATTGACATGGTGGGTGCCGAAAGTTTCGATACTGATCGAGGTCGGTTCAGCCACCCCGATCGCATAACTGACCTGGATCTCGCAGCGATCGGCGAGACCGGCGGCGACGATATTCTTTGCCACGTAGCGCGCGGCATAGGCGGCAGAGCGATCAACCTTGGACGGATCCTTGCCGGAGAAGGCGCCGCCACCATGGCGGCCCATGCCGCCGTAGGTGTCGACGATGATCTTGCGTCCGGTCAGGCCGGCATCACCGACCGGGCCGCCGATGATGAACTGTCCGGTCGGATTGATATGAAACTGGGTTTTTTTGCTGATCCATTCCTGCGGGATCACCGGCTTGATGATCTCCTCCATGACGCCTTCCTTGACCTGGTCCTGCGAGACCTCGGGTGAATGCTGGGTCGAGATGACGATAGCATCGACCGCGACCGGGCGCCCGTCCTTGTATTCGAAGGTCACCTGGCTCTTGGAGTCTGGCCGCAGCCAGCCCAGGCTGCCAATACGACGCACATCCGCCAGCTTTTTCACCAGCCGGTGAGCATAGCTGATCGGCGCCGGCATGAGGTTGTCGGTCTCATTGGTGGCAAAACCAAACATCAGGCCCTGGTCACCGGCGCCCTGATTCTGATCGATGCTGCGATCAACGCCCATCGCGATATCCGGTGACTGTTGGCCGAGGGCGTTGAGCACGGCGCAGGTATTGCCATCGAAACCGATATCGGAACTGTCGTAGCCAATATCGACCACGGTCTGGCGCACGATCTTCTCGAAATCGATCTGGGCGGTGGTGGTCAGTTCGCCGGCTATCACGACCATCCCGGTCTTGGTCAGGGTTTCACAGGCTACCCGGGCATGCTTGTCCTGCTCGAGTACGGCGTCGAGGATCGCGTCGGATACCGCGTCGCAGACTTTGTCAGGGTGTCCCTCGGATACCGATTCGGAGGTGAAGATGAAATCGCCGTACATGTTTTCTATCCCAAAGCAAAAACGCGGATTATATAGACTTGATAATTTTTTTTCCCACTTTGTATCGCGGTCACTCAAGCATCGAGCCATAGCCAGAATTGATACCGCGATAATCTTTTTATGTTGCTGAAAAGCCCATTCTAAGCGAGAATAGCGCGCCTTTGAGACTGTCTGTGGCCAAATTCAATAGTCACTATTTATCTATTTTGGCCATAAGCCATTGAATTTACTTAATTTTTAGTCCTGCCAATTATTCTGGCCAGGCTGCACACGATTTTTTTATTGTTTGAGGAGAAAGCTATGCCATCTCGTAGAGATCTCGCAAATGCTGTTCGCGCGCTGAGTATGGACGCCGTCCAGAAAGCCAATTCAGGTCATCCGGGTGCCCCGATGGGGATGGCGGATATCGCCGAAGTACTGTGGAATGACCATCTGAAGCATAACCCTGCCAATCCCGATTGGCCTGACCGTGACCGTTTCGTCCTGTCCAATGGCCATGGTTCGATGCTGATTTATTCATTACTGCATCTGACCGGCTACGATATGACCCTGGACGATCTGAAGAATTTCCGTCAGCTGCACTCCAGAACCCCGGGCCATCCCGAATATGGTTATGCGCCTGGCATCGAAACCACTACCGGTCCACTGGGTCAGGGCATCACCAATGCGGTAGGGATGGCGATCGCCGAGAAGACCCTGGCTGCCCAGTTCAACAAGGGTGGTCACAACATCGTCGATCACAACACCTTCGTCTTCATGGGCGATGGCTGCCTGATGGAAGGTATCTCGCACGAGGCCTGTTCACTGGCCGGTACCCTCGGCCTGGGTAAACTGGTTGCGTTCTGGGACGATAACGGTATCTCCATCGATGGCCATGTCGATGGCTGGTTCACCGACAACACCCCCAAGCGCTTCGAAGCTTATGGCTGGCACGTCATTGCCGATGTCGATGGTCATGATCCGGAAGCTATTGAGAAAGCGGTTGAATTCGCCGTGGCGATGACCGACAAGCCGACCCTGATCTGTTGCAAGACCACGATCGGTTTCGGTTCACCGAATAAAGCCGGCAGTCACTCCAGTCATGGTGCACCCCTGGGCCAGGATGAAATCAACCTGACCAAGGCCGCGCTGGGTTGGGACCATGAAGCTTTCGACGTACCTTCGGATATCTACGCCGGTTGGAATGCCAAAGAAAAAGGTGCCAAAGCTGAAGCGGCGTGGAATGAGAAATTCGCTGCCTACAAGGCGGAATATCCTGAACTGGCTGCCGAGTTCGAACGCCGGATGGCCGGTGACCTGCCGGCTGACTGGGCCGAGAAATCTGCCGCGTTTATCGCCGAAACCAATGCCGCCGCTTCCAGCCCGGCCACCCGCAAGGCTTCGCTGGACTCGATCGAGGCTTACTCACCAATGCTGCCCGAACTGTTCGGTGGTTCTGCCGACCTTGGTTGTTCCAACCTGACCGAATGGTCCGGTTACCAGCCGGTGGATAACAGCGATGTACCCAACTACGTGCGCTATGGTGTGCGTGAATTCGGCATGTCGGCGATGATGAACGGTATCGCGCTGCATGGTGGCCTGATGCCTTTCGGCGCGACCTTCCTGATGTTCTCCGAATATGCACGGAATGCGCTGCGCATGGCAGCCCTGATGAAGATCCAGTCGATCTTTGTTTACACCCATGATTCCATCGGCCTTGGTGAAGATGGTCCGACTCACCAGCCGGTCGAACAGATCCCGACCCTGCGCCTGATCCCGAACATGGCCGTCTGGCGTCCCTGTGATGCGGTTGAATCCGCAGTTGCCTGGCAGCAGGCGGCAGAACGCAAGGAAGGTCCGACCTCGCTGATCTTCTCGCGTCAGGGCCTGCCGCACCAGCAACGCAGCGAACAGCAGATTGCTGATATTGCCAAGGGTGGTTACATCCTGAAAGATTGTGACGGTACCCCCGATGCGATCATCATCGCCACCGGCTCCGAAGTCGCATTGGCGGTGGGTGCCGCTGAGCAGTTGTCTGACAAGAAGATCCGTGTCGTATCCATGCCGTCAACCACCGCGTTTGAGACGCAGGATGCAAGTTACCGCGAGGCGGTATTGCCGGCTGACGTAACCGCCAGGGTTGCGGTCGAAGCGGCGGTCACCGACGGCTGGTATAAGTATGTCGGCAGCACTGGTGCAGTAGTCGGTATCAACCGTTTCGGTGAATCTGCACCGGCGGGTGAGCTGTTTGAAGAATTTGGATTCACCGTGGACAAGGTCGTCGAAGCGGTAAATTCTGTAGCTTAATTTTTGACTGAGAAAAGTAACTTAGGAGAGATATATCATGACAATTAAAGTCGGTATTAACGGTTTTGGCCGTATCGGTCGTATGGCGTTTCGTGCGATTGCCAAAGATTTTTCCAATGACATCGAAGTGGTCGGTATCAACGACCTGCTGGATGCGGATTACCTGGCCTACATGCTGAAATACGATTCGGTCCACGGCAACTTCAACGGCGATATCGCGGTCGACGGCAACAACCTTGTGGTTAACGGCAAGACCATTCGCCTGACTGCCGAGCGTGATCCTGCCGATCTGGCCTGGAGTGACATCGGTGCAGATCTGGTACTCGAATGTACCGGTTTCTTCCTGACCGAGGAAACCTGTCAGAAGCACATCGATGCCGGCGCCAAGAAGGTCGTTATGTCGGCACCTTCCAAGGACGGCACCCCGATGTTCGTTTACGGGGTTAACCACGAATCTTACGCTGGTCAGGCCATCATCTCTGCGGCTTCCTGCACCACTAACTGTCTGGCACCGATCGCCAAGGTCCTGCACGACAACTGGGGCATCAAGCGTGGCCTGATGACTACCGTTCACGCCGCAACTGCAACCCAGAAGACGGTTGACGGTCCTTCGATGAAAGACTGGCGCGGTGGTCGCGGTATCCTGGAAAACATCATTCCTTCCTCTACCGGCGCGGCGAAAGCGGTTGGTGTGGTTCTGCCTGAACTGAACGGCAAGCTGACCGGTATGGCTTTTCGCGTACCGACTTCTGACGTTTCCGTTGTCGACCTGACCGTTGAGCTGGATAACGATGCTTCTTACGAGGAAATCTGTGCAGCGATGAAAGCGGCTTCAGAAGCCCCCGGTATCGGTGAAACCCTGGCTTACACCGACGAGAAAGTGGTTGCGACCGATTTCCGTGGTAACAGCAACTCTTCCATCTTCGATTCAGAGGCTGGGATTGCGCTGGACGGCACTTTCGTCAAGCTGGTTAGCTGGTACGACAACGAGTATGGCTACACTTGTAACATGCTCCGGTTCGCCAAGCACGTAGCCGCAAACTAATCTAAGCGGATCTTTTTCCCGCTGGCGGCGTTGTCGGAATAATTTGACTGCTCACGTATTTTACATACGCTGCGCAGCTCAAATTATTCCTCCGCCTTGCCAGCAGAAAAAATCTCTCGCTTAGACGAGTATTAAAATCTGTCCGGGGAATTCTCTCCGGGCAGGTTTCTTCCAGAACTGTTTGTTAAGTTTTGGCTTCATCAATATTTAACAAACCGTTTTTATAGTAAATCAAATCTTGAAGGAGATTCTTCATGGCTTTTATCAAACTGACTGATCTTGACCTGGCGGGTAAGCGCGTGCTGATTCGTGCCGATCTCAACGTTCCTGTTAAAGATGGCAAGGTGACCTCGGATGCGCGGATTACCGCATCGATGCCGACCATCGAGCATTGTATGCAGGCCGGTGCCAGAGTGCAGGTCATGTCCCACCGCGGACGTCCGGAAGAGGGCCAGGTCGATGAAGAAAATTCGATGCAACCGATCGCCGAGGACATGTCAGCCAAGCTGGGTAAAGAAGTCCGCCTGATCAAGGATTACCTGGGCAATGCACCTGAAGTTGCCGAGGGTGAAGTGGTGCTGCTGGAAAATGTCCGTTTCAACGCCGGTGAAAAGAAAGATGATGAAGGCCTGGCCAAGCAGTATGCAGCACTCTGCGACGTTTTTGTGATGGATGCCTTCGGTACCGCGCATCGCGCGCAAGCCTCGACTCATGGTGTCGGTGTACATGCACCGGTGGCCTGTGCCGGACTGCTGTTATCCGATGAGCTGGACAACCTGGCCAAGGCCCTGGCCGAGCCGGCACGGCCGATGGTGGCGATTGTCGGTGGCTCCAAGGTCTCGACCAAGCTGACCGTGCTCGAGGCCTTGTCTGAAAAAGTCGACCAGTTGGTTGTCGGTGGTGGTATCGCCAATACCTTTCTCAAGGCTACCGGACATAATGTCGGCAAGTCTCTGTGCGAAGACGACCTGGTGGATACCGCCAGCAGCCTGATTGAAAAGATGCAGGCACGTGGTGCCAATATCCCGATCGCGACCGATGTCGTGGTCGGTAAGGAATTTTCCGAGACTGCGGAAGCCACGCTGAAATCAGCCGCTGATGTCGATGATGATGACATGATCTTCGATATCGGTCCGGATTCAGCCAATGAGCTGGCCGAGATCATCAAGAATGCTGGCACCGTGGTATGGAATGGCCCGGTCGGCGTATTCGAGTTCGACCAGTTTGGCGAAGGTACCAAGACGGTTTCTATGGCTATTGCCAATTCGGATTGTTTTAGTCTTGCCGGTGGCGGTGACACGATCGCGGCTATCCAGAAATACGATATCTACGACAAGGTCTCCTATATCTCAACTGCCGGTGGCGCTTTCCTGGAGTATCTCGAAGGTAAAACCCTGCCTGCCGTCGCCATGTTGGAAAAGCAGGCCAATAAATAAATTATCATGAATGACGAACACGTCGTTCTGCGACGTACCAAGATCCTGGCTACCCTGGGGCCGGCGACCGAGTCGGTTGAAATGATCGACCAGCTGGTCAAGGCCGGGGTCGATGTTGTTCGCCTGAACTTCTCTCATGGCAGCCACGAAGAACACAAGATTCGTGCCGATCGGGTGCGCGCCGCGGCGCGCTCCAATGGCCGCCACGTCGGCGTACTGGTCGACCTGCAGGGACCCAAGATCCGGATCGAGCGTTTCAAGTCGGGCAAGATTGAGCTGGCACCCCATGACAAGTTCTGCCTCAATGCCGAGCTGGGCCGGGACGATGGAGATCAACAGCAGGTCGGAATCACTTACACGACCCTGCCACAGGATGTCGAAGCCAATGATGTGCTGGTGCTGGATGATGGCCGCATTGTGCTCAAGGTAACCGAGGTAGATGGCAGCAAGATTCACACCCAGGTCATGGTCGGCGGCGAACTGTCGAACAACAAGGGTATCAACCTCAAGGGTGGCGGCCTGTCGGCCGAGGCCCTGACCGAAAAGGACCGTGAAGACATCAAGGTCGCGGCGGAAATCAATGCGGACTATGTCGCGATCTCGTTCCCACGCCATGTAGAGGATGTCAACCTGGCGCGTAGCTTGCTGCGTGAAGCCGGTGGTCGCGGCGGTATCGTGTCCAAGATCGAACGCGCCGAGGCACTGGATAACATCGAGGCGATGATCGAGGCCTCGGATGCGATCATGATCGCGCGCGGGGATCTGGGCGTTGAGATCGGCGACGATCAATTGCCCGCGGTGCAGAAGCGACTGATCAAGATGTCGCGCGACATGAATACGGTCGTCATCACCGCAACCCAGATGATGGAATCGATGCGCGATAATCCGATCCCGACCCGGGCCGAGGTATTCGATGTGGCCAATGCGGTACTCGATGGCACCGATGCGGTGATGCTGTCGGCCGAGACTGCGACCGGAGCCTACCCGATCGATACCGTGACCTCGATGTCCCGTATTTGCCGCAATGCCGAACAACAGGCGGCCGCGCTGCGTTCACATCATCGCATGGACTCGACGTTCAAGCGGGTAGATGAAGCGATTGCAATGGCAACCATGTATACTGCCAACCACCTCAATGTTCGCGCGATTGCGGCATTGACCGAATCCGGTTCCACCGCGTTGTGGATGTCGCGGATCAGTTCCGGCATCCCGATATATGCTCTTTCCACCCAGGAAGCGACCAATCGCAAGGTATCCTTGTACCGCGGGGTGACACCGGTGGATTTTCCGGAGATCCAGCATAATGATCATGCCGCGGCCAACCAGGTTGCGATCGATACCTTGCTGGAAGAGGGTGTGGTAGCGGACGGTGACCTGGTGATTATCACCAAGGGTGACCTGATGGGTACCGGTGGTGGTACCAACGCGATGAAGATTGTCAAGGTGGGCTCGATGCCCAAACTTGCAGATTAGGCGGACTGCGGCGGATGAGATATGGTTTTTCAGCGGGAAATCATAGCTCATCCGTTTCGGGTTCATTTTTATCAAACTTATTTAACATGTTAAACACATAGAGGGAGTCAGTATGGCGCTTATTTCAATGAGACAATTATTAGACTATGCGGCAGAAAACGATTTTGGTATGCCGGCATTTAACGTAAACAACATGGAGCAGGTTCATGCGATCATGCAGGCGGCCGACGCGGTAAACAGCCCGGTTATTCTGCAAGGTTCGGCCGGTGCGCGTTCCTATGCGGGCGAACCTTTCCTGCGTCACCTGATCGTTGCCGCGACCGAAATGTATCCGCATATTCCGATCGTGATGCACCAGGACCACGGCTCTGAGCCGGCGGTTTGCCTGCGTTCAATCCAGTCCGGTTTCAGCTCGGTGATGATGGACGGATCGCTGATGTCCGACATGAAAACCCCTTCCAGTTACGAATACAATGTTGAGGTAACCCGTGAAGTGGTGGAAATGGCACATGCCGGCGGAGTCTCGGTAGAAGGCGAACTGGGCTGCCTGGGTTCACTGGAAACCGGTGAAATGGGTGAGGAAGACGGTCATGGTGCCGAGGGCAAGTTGTCGATGGACCAGTTGCTGACCGATCCGGAAGAAGCGGCCGATTTCGTTGAAAAGACCGGTGTTGATGCCCTGGCGATCGCGATCGGTACTTCGCATGGTGCTTACAAGTTCACCCGTCCGCCGACCGGTGACATCCTGGCCATCGAGCGTATCAAGGAAATCCATGCCCGGATTCCTAACACTCACCTGGTGATGCACGGGTCTTCTTCGGTGCCCCAGGACTGGCTGCAAATCATCAACAACTATGGTGGTGATATGGGTGAAACCTATGGTGTACCGGTTGAAGAAATCCAGGAAGGCATCAAGCATGGTGTACGCAAGGTCAATATCGATACCGATCTGCGGATGGCTTCCACCGGCGCGATTCGCAAGCACCTGGCGGAAAATCCCAGTAACTTCGATCCGCGCAAATTCCTCAAGGCATCGACAGCTGCCATGAAGGATATCTGCCAGGCACGTTTCGAGTCATTCGGTTGTGCCGGTCATGCCGATAAGATCCATGTCAAGTCACTGGAATCCATGGTTAGTTTCTACCACTAATCCAGGCTGTTGAAAAAGGGAGCACTTAGCTCCCTTTTTTTTAGATTTTTTAATGCTGTTAAAAATACTACGCGAAGGCCTGGGGCGGATAATCGTTTTTATCGACTGGCTGACCCGCCCGGCAAAGATGCAACGTTCCGATGAGCAACAGGCGTTGGTCGAGCAGCAACTGAAAGACTATACCCTGTACCAGTTGTATGCCTGTCCGTTCTGCGTTAAAACCCGTCGCGCCATGCGTCGTCTTAACCTGCCGATGGAAACCCGTGGCGTGCAACAGGGTAGTCCTCATCGCCAGGAGCTCGAGCAGGGCGGAGGCCGGATCCAAGTGCCCTGTCTGCACATGCGTGACGGGGATAATGATGTCTGGATGTACGAGTCATCCGATATCATCCATTACCTGGAACATAAGTTCGGTCAGTAAACTGGCCTAGCGTGAATCCTGGCTAAATCTCTGCCAGCCATTTGGCGACGATCTTGGCAAATCGATGGTCATTGCAAACGCTGACATTGGTAGTCATCAACCTGCCCATTAACAACGGTTGATCAATAGGCCAGCACAACAGAAATTAACGCGAGCAGCCCCGGTAGCGCCTGGATAAACAGTATGCTTTTACTGGCGGTTACTGCACCATAAAGCCCGGCGGTGATCACGCACAGCAACATGAATACTTTAAACTCGTAGCCATCGGCTCCTTGCAGCAGTCCCCATACCAGGCCTGCCGCCAGGAACCCATTGTACAGACCCTGGTTGGCTGCCAGCACTTTCATGGATTGCG
>JASJBV010000090.1 GCA_030066335.1 Gammaproteobacteria bacterium | reverse complement strand
CTCTTCAGGGCAATGGCCATGGCGAAAAAGATATGGTCGAGGATATACAACACCGACGCAATCATGGCATTGTCGACAAACGCATAAGAGGTGAAGATGATGATCAGGCCGATATATTCGAGGGTCAGTGAGCGTCGCTCACCCCAGTGTTTGACCAGGGCGCCGATGCGCGGCGCCAGGTAAATCATCAATACCCCGTTGATCAGGAACAGGATGGTAATTTCGGCAGCGCTGAAATCAAATTTTTCCACCATCAGGAAGCCGGCGAAGACGACGAAGATCTGGCGTCTGGCACCCGATAAAAAGGTCAGCATATAGTAAAGCCAGTAACATTTGCGCAGGATCATCTTCTTGTGCTGTTCCGCCTCACCCTTGAAATGGGGGAAACTGCGCTGGATGAATATCGCCAGCACCACGGTCGCGCTGCCACCGATTAGATAAATCCAGGCATAGTCAACATGCAGCAGATCCAGCAGCAGGTAGAGCCCGGCAAACACGAACAAACCGGTGAAAGAACCCACCGCCATCTGCTTGCCCATGACGACCGGCAGCTGATCTTTATGAATCAGCTGCAGCGACAGCGATTGCTGCATGGTTTCGGCGTAATGGAAACCGATCGACATCAGTACCGTGGTGAAATACAGCCCCATCACGCTGGGTAAAAATCCGGTCAGCGCGGTACCGATGCCAAGCACGATCAGGGCCAGAGTGGCGAAGGTCTGCTCGCGGAACAATAACAGGAACAACACCGCGGCAAATGCGAGGAAGCCGGGTATTTCACGCAGGCTTTGCAGGATACCCATCTCGATCCCGGTGAAGGCAGCCTGCTCTACCGCGAAGTTATTGATCAGGGCGCGCCAGGTGGCAAAGGACAACGGCACCGCCGCCGCCATCATGTATAGCAGCATCTCCGGTTGCGCCAGTTGTTGCCGCCAGTTATGCATAGGTTTATCCGGTATTGCGCATGCCGGCGGCGATCGCATTGATCGAGCTCAGCAGCGCGTCTCTCCACTGGTCGCGCTGATCCTCGCTGATACTCTCATCACGATACTTCTGCAGCAGGTTGATCTGGATGAAGCCCAGCGGATCGAGGTAGGGATCACGCCGGGTCAGTGACAGTTCCAGCTGCGGCTGGGCCGACAGCAAGCGCTCAACTTGAGGAATCTTCAAGGCATAATCGATGATCAGTTCATTCTCGGCGCTGATCATGCCGAAGATCCGCGCGGACAACTCCTTGTTGTCACAGAGATCGGCATAATGACTGGCGGTCAGCATATCGGATTTGAACAGGGCCATCTGCGTATTCGAAATCATTGCATTGAAGAATGGCCAGTCATTATACATCTTCTGCAGTTGTTGCATCCCATCCTCCGGATGCAGTTGCAGCCACTGCCTGATTGCCGACCCCATGCCGTACCAGGCGGGCAGGGTATGCCGCGACTGCGCCCAGCCGAATACCCAGGGAATGGCCCTGACCGAGGTTTTCGACATATCACCCTTGCGGCGATGACTGGGGCGTGAGCCGATATTCATCAGGCCGATCTCATTGACCGGCGTCGCCTGGTAAAAATATTCAAAGAAACCCTCGGCGTGATCGGTCAGCTCGCGGTAGCTTTGTTCCGCCAGTTGGGCCAGCTGCTCCATGTCCTGGTAGAACAATTCGTGATTAAAGGTGTATTCACGAATGATATTGAGGCTGGCTTTCATCAGCCCGGTAACTCCCATCGACAATTCGTTGAGGGCGGTCTCCCGATTGCTGTACTTGTTGGATAACACCTCGCCCTGTTCGGTGAATTTGATCTGCCCATGCACGGTATCATGCGGCTGCGACAGGATCGCATCGTGGGTGGGTCCGCCACCGCGGCCGATGGTGCCGCCGCGTCCATGAAACATACGGCACTTGATGTCGTGTTGGCGGGTGATCGCAATGACCTTTTTCTGCGCCTTGTACAGCCCCCAGGCTGCGGAGACGATACCGCCATCCTTGCATGAATCGGAATAACCGAGCATGACTTCCTGGGTGTTGGTGCCGGCGGCGAGCATCTTGCGGTAGATCTCGTTCGATAGCAGTTTGTGCAGCACATCATCGATATGCGACAAATCCTCGATGGTCTCGAACAGGGGGCTGATTTCGATATGGCAGAAATATTTGCCCTCGATGTGGCCGGCCAGGCCGGCCAGGTAGGCCAGGTAAAGAACCTCCATGATATGGCTGGCGTTGTGGGTCATCGAGATCACGTAATTGCCGAAGGCCTGTGCGCTGATTTCCTCACTCATCTCGCGCATCGCCTGGAACACCTGCAAGGTTTGCAGGGTGTCGGCACTGAGCGCGGATTCGATGGTATTCGGTTTGAGCCCGCTGCCGATCTGGTCGGACAGGAACTGCAGGCGAGATTTTTGCGGCAATGACAGGTAATCGGCAACGCCGGCCTGGTGCAGGATTTCATGTACCGCCTCACTGTGGCGGGTGGACTCCTGGCGCACATCCAGCCTGAGCATATGGAAACCGAAGGTTTCCGCCAGCCGGATCAGGTCCTTCAACGGTCCATTGGCGGCACTTTGGTCATTGTGGCTGACCAGTGAGTCATAAATTAGGTAGAGGTCCTGCAGGAACTGCTCACTGCTCTGATAGCAATGGATGTCCTGGTCGACCGCCTTGCCTTTCAATCTGGCCCTGACACTTTTCAGGTTCGAGATCAGGCGGTGATGCATGTAATATAGTTTGCGCCGGTATATTTCTTCCTCGAAGCGGTCGCGGGTTTCATCGAAGGCCTTGATCCCCTTGGCTTCATCCTGCAACAGGCTTTGCATGAAGGCATCGCTGGGTTTACACCAGCGGGTAGAATGGGTCAGGGATTCGGTCAGTTGCAACACGCGTTGACTGTACTCGCGGATGATCTCCTGCGCATGCATGCGCAGGGCGGTGCGCGTGGTATCCGGGGTAACGAAGGGATTACCGTCGCGGTCACCACCAATCCAGGAACCAAACTGGATGAAACTGGGCACCCGCACCACCGGCATGCCCAGTTCGTCCTCGCCATACAGGTGGCTGATGGCATTTTCGATGTGGCGGTATTCGGTGGCTACCGCATCGTACAGCCCACGCTGAAAGTAAGTCAGGCCGAGTTTGACCTCGTCGGTGACTTCCGGCCGCTTTTCCCGCACCTCGTTGGTCTGCCATAACACCTCGATCTGAAACTGCAGGCGTTCGGTCAGGGCATCCTTTTCATAACCCGATACCCGCGGGTCGGTCAGGTCATCGATGATTTCGAAGATCCGCCGCTGCAGCTGCATGATTGTGCGACGCTTCGATTCGGTGGGATGGGCAGTGAATACCGGGCGATAGGACAGGTTATCCAGTAACAACTGCAGATCGGTCTCGTCGATGCCATTCTGTTTGAATTCGGCCATGGTCTGGTAGAAAGAGCCTTTCCAGTCCGGGTAACCGAGCTTGAGCACCCGTCGCCGGCGCTCGCGGTGAAAATGATCTTCTTCAGCGATGTTGACCAGGCTGAAATAAATCGAGAACGCGCGAATCACCTGCTCGATGATGTCTGGTTGCAGCTGGTCGATCAGCTTGATCAGTCTTTGTCTGGTCTGTGCATCATCCTGGCGGCGCAACTGAATGAAGCCCTTGCGTAGTTTTTCCACCGAGCGGAATACCAGGGGATCTTCGTGTTTGATCAGTACGTTACCCAGTAATTTGCCCAGCAGTTTGACCCGGGAGCGCAGTTTTTTATCGTTGACCGAAGTCGAAGCCTTGGATTGATCAGACATGGTGAAAGCAGAGAGTGACAGGTTGGCGTATGTATATCAGAAAAACAAAGGCAGAGCTAAACAGCGCTGGCTGCAGGGTTCTGGGAGAGGGGTTGCGGGCTGAAACAGCTCAGCCCGCACCAATAGTGTGCTTTATTGTGCTGGCTGGGCCGGTTGTTCGGTTTTGGCCGCAGACTCCTGGTACTTCTTGAAACGATCGAGGGAACGTTTTTCTTGCTCTGCCAGGCGCTTGAGCATGGCCTCGCGCCGTTTTTCCGCGCGATCCATCATTTTCTTCAGGGTTTCGTTCTCATGCTGTTGCAGTTTCTCGAAATCGGTTGAGTAGCTGCTCGCCGCTTCACGATCCCGCTTAAGCCGATCTTCCATCCTGGCTCTGCGCTCGGCATAGTATTGCTTGATGGTTGCTTCGTTCATCGGTTCCGCCGGCTTCATCCGCTCCAGCTGTTGGGGCGTCGGAAATGCGGGTCTTGGTTGACGCGGCTGTCTGCGCTCATTGTAAGCACGCGGTTTATAATCACGTTGACGAAAACGTGGCGGCATGGGTTTTTGTGGCTGGTAACCATAGTAAGGCCCTGCTGAGCGATCTGCGGCTGATGGTGCCTGGGCCATAGCTGACATAGAAACGATTGCCGATATGGCAACAGAAAGCATTGTTGTTTTGATCATTGGGTCTCCCTCAGAAACATTGTGCAAGTCTCAATTATGCCACATAGCAGTGATGTCGTCTCTAGCAAAAACCGCGACAGGCCTTATTCACAGAGCTTAGCCAGCGAGTTTGCCACTCTGTCGGCAGGAACCCGGGAGCCCTGAGCAGACCCGGTTGAGACCACCTGACCTGGGCCTGGAATTAAAATATACATCATCAGCCGCGGATTGGTTTACACTTAGCTGCATAACCAATAGTGTTGGAGAAGAACATGGGTGTAGATAGCAGAGTTGATAGGACCCTCGATCAACTGGGGAAGATACTCGATACTGAATTAACCGACGAGCAGCAACAGCAGCTACGCAAAGTCATTCAAACCGCCATGAGCGATACCGTTGCGGAGATGAGCCAGAGCAGTTCCGATGTTATCAACCTGTGTTGCAGCGCCGACCAGGACCTGGCGCATAAACTCAACCAGGAGCTGGAACTCGCCAAGAAGGCGCTAATCACCAATTTGTCCAGCCTCAGATAAGCCAGGCCTTGTTCGGGCCTTTTCCCTGTCGTGCTGGTGCCGGCAAGCGGTTAGATAAATAGGGGTTACCGGCCCAGGCTCAACAGGGTTATAATCCGCGGCTTTAGGGCCAGGATATACACCATAATGCAGACCAATCTGCGTATTGGCCACGGATTTGATGTGCATGCTTTCGGTGAAGGCGACAGCATCATCCTGGGTGGCGTAGAAATTCCACATAATCAAGCACTTCTGGCACATTCCGATGGCGATGTGCTGATCCATGCCCTGTGTGATGCATTACTGGGTGCTACCGCTCTCGGCGATATCGGCCAACATTTCCCGGATGACGATGATCAGTATGCAGACATGGACAGCCGCGTGTTCCTGCACCGGGTCAACCAGTTGGTCGAGCAACATGGTTTTACCCTGGTCAATGCGGATATCACGATCATTGCCCAGGCACCGAAGATGGCTCCCCACCTGCATGATATGAAACTCAACTTGTGCGACGAGCTGGATTGCGAGCTGTCGTGCATGAATATCAAGGCCACCACCACCGAAACCCTGGGCTATGTCGGTCGCGAAGAGGGTATAGCGGTGCATGCCGTGGTTCTGCTGGAGAGAGGCTTGTGAGCCTGGGCCCGGTGATGCTGGATGTCGAGGGCCTGGTCCTGACCGAGCAGGACCGTCGGCGCCTGCTGCATCCGCAAACCGGTGGCGTGATCCTGTTCAGTCGCAACTATGAATCACCCGAACAGCTGTATGACCTGGTCCAGGAAATCCATGCCTTGCGCAATCCCCGTCTGATCGTCGCGGTGGACCAGGAAGGCGGGCGGGTGCAACGCTTTCGCGAGGGATTTCAAACCCTGCCGCCGATGGCCGCCTTGGGTGATCTGTTCGATAGCGACCAGCAAGCCGCAATCCAGATGAGTGAAACCGTGGGCTGGATCATGGCGGCGGAACTGCTGCATTACGGCATCGACCTGAGTTTCGCCCCGGTGCTCGATCTCGGCCACAAGATCAGCACCGTGATCGGCGATCGCGCATTCCATACCCGGCCCGAGATCATCGTCAGGCTGGCCAATGCGCTGATCCGCGGGATGAACCAGGCCGGGATGGAGGCGGTGGGCAAACATTTTCCCGGTCATGGATCGGTGGAAGGCGATTCCCATCACGTGATGCCGTTCGACCGGCGCAGCCGCGATACCATCATGGCGCATGACCTGGTGCCATTCCGCCAGGTGATCCAGACTCACCTTGCCGGTATCATGATGGCGCATGTGATTTATGAACAAGTGGATGAGCGGCCGGCGGGTTACTCGGATTACTGGATTGAGCAGGTGTTGCGCCAACAGCTTGGGTTCGAGGGTGCGGTGTTCAGCGATGACCTGAGCATGAGTGGTGCCGAGTCGGTGGGCGGCTATCCACAACGGGCCCAGGCGTCGCTCAAGGCTGGCTGCGATATGCTGCTGGTGTGCAATAATCCCGCCGGCGCGGATGAAGTTCTGGACTCCCTGCAGGATTATAATAATCCGGTATCGCAGCTGAGGCTGGTGCGGATGCATGGTCATCCGCGGGATAAAAAGCGCCTGTTCAAAACGCCTAGGTGGCAGCAGTCGGTGGCTAAATTACATGAATTCATGCACCTGGCGCGCGCCGCGGACAGTGATGACCTGTTTGCGCAGAGCGGTCAGAACGGATAACGAGCCAACAGTAGAAGTAGTATCACCATGAACGATTACTTTGCCCAAATACTCCAATTTAAAAGTGAATGGCTGTGGGTGTTGTCGGTTTTCCTGGTGGTACTGGCTACCGTGGTGGCCAATTTTATCGCCCGCCGCCTGCTGGCCAGGCTGGCCCATAAACTGGGGCAAAATGACAGTCAATGGGATGATGTGTTACTCGATGCAGCCAGTCGTCCCCTGGCCTGGCTGATCTGGATCGTTGGTATCATCTTTGCGGCCGATATCATTTATGCCGAAACCAATACCTCGATTTTTCTCGCCAATGATACCATTCGCGATATCGGCACCCTGGTCTGTATTACCTGGTTTCTGTTGCGTTTTATAAAAGGGGCAGAGTCAGTAGCGCTGTCGAGAAAAGCTGAATCCGGCATCGACCAGCACACTGCCGAGGCGATCGGTAAGCTGGTCAGGCTGGCGATCATCATTACCGCGGTACTGGTTACCATGCAGACCCTGGGCTACAGTATTTCCGGTATCCTCGCCTTTGGCGGTGTCGGTGGTATCGCGGTCGGTTTTGCCGCCAAGGACTTGCTGGCCAACTTTTTCGGTGGCCTGATGATCTACCTCGACCGGCCGTTCCAGGTCGGTGACTGGATCCGCTCGCCGGACAAGGAACTCGAGGGCACGGTGGAGAATATCGGCTGGCGCATGACCCAGATCCGGACCTTTGACAAGCGTCCGATCTATGTACCGAACTCGGTGTTCAGCAATATCATTGTGGAAAACCCATCCCGCATGTCCAACCGGCGGATCTACGAGACCATCGGCATCCGCTACGATGATATCCAGCAAATGGATGCTATCGTCGAGGCGGTCAAGGACATGCTGACCAATCATCCGGAGATCGATACCGGGCAGACCATGATCGTCAATTTCAACGCCTTCGCTGACAGTTCGGTCGATTTTTTTATTTATACGTTTACCAAAACCACCGACTGGGTTAAATTCCACCAGATTAAACAGGACGTGCTGCTGAAGGTTGCGCACATCATTGAGCAAAATAAGGCCGAGATCGCTTTCCCGACCACCACCGTGATGTTGCCGGAAGCGGCAACATCCAAGTAATAACAAAGAAATATCCGTGTAACTGTGTATGAAACCAATCCCGATTGACCAGGCCCTGCAAATCCACCAGCAGGCGCAACAGCTATTCGACCAATCCCAGGTAGATGCCGGCATCCAGGCCATGGCGGAGACCATCGGGGCCCAGATCGAGCATGATTTCCCGTTATTGTTATGCGTCATGAATGGTGGCCTCTACCTCACTGGGCAACTGATGCGTTACTGGGATTTTCCGATGACCGTGGATTACGTGCATGCCACCCGCTACCGCCTGTCCACGTTGGGACGCAACGTGCTGTGGAAAGCCTATGCGCAGAACAGCCTGCAGGACCGGCATGTCATCATCGTTGATGATATCTTCGACCAGGGTTATACCCTGGAAGAGATCAAGGCCTACTGCCTGAAGCAGGGTGCGAAAAAATGTACCAGTGCGTTCCTGATCCGCAAAACCCATCAACGTAAGAAGGCGGACATCGAGGCCGATTACGCGGCGCTGGAATGCGAGGACCTCTACGTTTACGGTTCGGGAATGGATTTTTCCAGTCACTTCCGCAACCTGTCGGGTATCTACGCGGTACCCAATGAACAGGCTGGAAGATAGACCGGGTAGCCGTGATGTCCACTAAAATAGCGGTAATCGGGGGCACCGGCCTGTATGCGATGATGGGTGGCTTCACCAAAACCCACCAGGAAATCATCAACACCCCCTATGGCGAGCCCTCCTGCCCGCTGGTGCAGGGCAAGTTATTCGACAAAGAGGTGGTTTTCCTCGCTCGGCATGGGTTCACTCACCGCCTGCCGCCGCACAAGATCAACTACCTGGCCAATATTTGGATGCTGCATAAGGTCGGGGTCAGGCAAATCTACGCGGTCAACGCGGTAGGTTCGATGAATCCGTCATGCCCCCCGCAAAGCCTGGTGTTACCCGACCAGTTGATTGACTACAGTTGGGGGCGCGAACACACGTTTTACGCCGAGGATCTGGAAAAGGTCGTACACATCGATTTTACCCAGCCGTATTCCGAACCGTTACGAAAAACACTGTTACAGGCAAGGGATAATACCGGCCTCAGCGTGGTAGAAAACGCGGTCTATGGTTGTACCCAGGGACCCCGGCTGGAAACCGCCGCGGAAGTCAAGCGGCTCCAGCGCGACGGCTGTGACCTGGTAGGTATGACCGGGATGCCGGAAGCGGCGTTGGCGCGCGAGTTATCGATAGACTATGCCTCGGTGGCGGTCGTCGCCAACTGGGCCGCCGGGATCAAGGATGAAAACATCAGCATGGCGATGATCGAAACAGCCCTGCAGCAGGGTATGCTGGATGTAGAGACCCTGCTGACTGAAGCCATCCGTATCGGCGCCTGAAGCGCCACAACCTGCCCATCACACACGAGCAAGACAGCAGCATGATTAAAGCATTTATTTTTGACGTCGACGGTACCCTGGCGGATACCGAGCGTCATGGCCACCGGGTCGCATTCAACCAGGCTTTCGAACAGTTCGGGCTGGACTGGCACTGGAGTGAGCAAACCTATGGGGAACTGCTGGCGGTTACCGGGGGCAAGGAACGCATGCTGCATTATGTGCAGACCCACGACAAGGCTGAGCAGCAGCGCGATGACCTGGAGCAACTGATCAGGCAACTGCATGCGCAGAAAACACGGAATTACGTCCAGTTGTTGAGTGACAGCGCGATTCCGTTACGCCCCGGTATCCAGCGCCTGTTGCAGGAAGCGCGCGACGAGGATATCCGCCTTGCGATCGCGACCACGACCACACCGGATAATGTCACCGCGTTGCTGGAAAACGCGCTGGGTGCCGACAGCCTGGACTGGTTCGAGGTGATCGGGGCCGGGGACATCGTGCCGCATAAGAAACCCGCTCCGGATATCTACTTCTATGTGCTGGAAAAGCTGGGCCTGGATGCCGCGGATTGTGTGGCGTTTGAGGACTCGCGTAATGGCATTTTGGCCAGCCT
>JASJBV010000211.1 GCA_030066335.1 Gammaproteobacteria bacterium | reverse complement strand
CACCAATACCCTGTCCAAAGAGGTACTGAAAGAACTGGATGGTATTCTCGATATCACCCGTGCCGAGATTCCGACCGCGATCATCTTTCAGTCCGGTAAAGCCTCGGGGTTCATCGCCGGTGCCGATATCAAGGAGTTCCTCGACCTCAAGAATTCGCAGGAAACCGTGGCGATGATCGAAAGCGGCCAGGCAGTCTTCAACAAGATCGAATCCTCACCCTGCCCGACGGTTGCGATTATCGATGGCTTCTGCATGGGCGGCGGCACCGAGCTGGCGCTGGCCTGTGACTACCGCATAGCGCTGGATGAATCGCGCACCCAGATCGGCCTGCCTGAAGTCAAACTCGGTATCCATCCGGCCTATGGCGGTGTGGTCAGGGCGACCAAGATCATGAGTCCTTTGCACTCGCTGGAAATGATGCTCAGCGGACGCTCACTGGCAGCCCGGCAAGCGAAGAAAATGGGCCTGGTCGACTTCGTGCAACCACGGCGGCAACTGATCCGTGCAGCAACCCAGGTGGCACTGTCGACACCCGAGAAACGCAAGATGCCGCTGCTGGGCAAGATCCTGTCGTTGCCGCTGGTAAGGCCACTGTTAAGCAACTACATGAAAAAGCAGGTGGCGAAGAAAGCCAAGATCGAGCACTACCCTGCCCCCTATGCCATTCTCGACCTGTGGAGTCGTTATTACGGCAGCCCGCAGATGATGGAACAGGAAGCACTGTCGATCGGCCGACTGATGCTGGGTGATACGGTCAGAAACCTGATTCGGGTATTCTTCCTGCAGACCCGACTCAAGGGTCTGGGTAACAAGAAACTGTTTCAGCCACAGCACGTTCACGTGATCGGGGCCGGAGTCATGGGAGGCGATATCGCCGCCTGGTGTGCCCTGAAAGGGTTCAAGGTGACCTTGCAGGAACGTGAACCGAAATACCTGGCGAATGCATTCAAGCGCGCGCACAAATTATTCTCGCGCAAGCTCAAGACCAAGCATGAACGCAACCACGCGATGGATCGCCTAATTCCGGATTGTGAGGGTTTGGGTGTCGCCCATGCCGATGTCGTCATCGAGGCGATTTTCGAAAATGTCGAGGCCAAGCAGGCCATCTACAAGGATATCGAGCCGCGGATGAAAAAAGATGCGATCCTGGCCACCAACACCTCCAGCTTTCCGCTGGAAACCCTGGCCGAGGTATTGAAGAAACCCGAGCGCCTGGTGGGTCTGCATTTCTTCAATCCGGTGCCGATGATGCCGCTGGTTGAAATCGTCAAGACCGGCAAGACCCCGGATAACATCGTGCAGCAGGCTTCTGCATTTAGTCGCCACATCGGTAAATTGCCGTTGCCGGTGATGAGTTCGCCGGGCTTTCTGGTCAACCGGATCCTGTTCCCTTACCTGATGGAAGCGCTGGATCTCTATACCGAGGGCAAGGCAGCCGAGGCGATAGACAAGGCTGCACTGGATTTCGGCATGCCGATGGGTCCGGTTGAGCTGGCGGATACCGTGGGTCTGGATATCTGTCTATCGGTGGCTGAGAGTCTTTCCCAGACCTACGACTTTAAGATTCCCGAGGTGTTGAAGAAACTGGTCGACAACAAGAATCTCGGCAAGAAATCCGGTTCCGGCTTTTACCAGTACAAGAAAGGCAAGGCAGTAAAAGATCGTGATGCCGATCTGGCTAACCAGGAGGAGATCCAGAATCGGTTGATTTTTCGTTTGCTGAATGAAGCCGCGGCCTGTAAACGGGAAGCTATCGTCGAGGATATCGATCTGCTGGATGCCGGGGTTATCTTCGGTACCGGGTTTGCGCCGTTCCGTGGCGGTCCGATCCACTACGCCAGGGAAAAGGGGGTGAATTCGTTGCAACAATCGCTGCAGCAGTTCGAGCAGAAGTTTGGCGAGCGCTTTACCCCGGATGATGCCTGGTCCTCGTTATAACAGGCGGCTAAATCACGAATAGCATTTGCCTGTAATAGGCAGATTGTGTACTGTGGCCGGAAAATTTAAACCACAACCAGCAGTCTGTAACCATGGGCAAACAATTCGAAAAAACCACGGAAAAAATTCAAACAGTCGGCGATGCAATGGTGGATCTGTTCCACTATTTCGCGTTATTCGTCATCGGCGGCACCATCGTGTGGTCAGCCGTTCACGAATATATCCACATCATGCAGCAGGGGCATGCCGATCTTAAAGATATCCTGCTGTTGTTCATCTACCTGGAACTGGGTGCAATGGTGGGGATTTACTTCAAGACCCACCGCTTACCGGTGCAGTTTCTGATCTATATCGCGATTACTGCGCTGGCCCGCCACCTGGTCATCGATATGCAGAAGGTCACCGAGGAATTCCATATCATCCTGATCGTAGCCATCGTGTTTGCGATTCTGATCCTGAGCGTGGCGATCATGGTGTTCGCATTTTCCGCGCGGCGTTTTGGACGTCCGGAAGATGGGATGGAGAGTGAGCAGCGCAAGCCTGACTTTTAACCCGGGCCTGTCCTCTGCTAACTGTGCATGGGTTTATCGATCTCTTTCAATAACAGCGAACGTTTATCGATATCAGCGGTATCGACCGGAATTCTGACCACATGCCCGGAACCAGGCGCGACCTCGCGCTGTTCTCCCTTCTCGGATTCCATGTGCTCGATTCTGAAATGCTGATTACCCGTAGGGCTCATTAACTCGACCTCGTCACCGACCGCGAAACGGTTCTTCGCTTCTACCGTAATCAGGCCGTTTTCCCGGTCGACGTCTATCACCTCGCCGACAAACTGCTGCTTCTGCGCCACCGAGGTGCCCTGCTCGTAACTCTGGTATTCATCATGCACATGGCGCCGATAGAAGCCCTCGGTATAACCGCGGTTGGACAGTTTTTCCAGGTCATCCATCAACGCCATATCGAATTGCTTGCCCTGTAATGCATTGTCTATCGCCCGCCGATACACCTGGGTGGTGCGGGCCACGTAATAATGCGACTTGGTACGACCCTCGATCTTGAGCGAATCGACCCCGATATCGATCAACCGCTGGACATGTTGTACCGCGCGCAGATCGCGCGAATTCATGATATAGGTGCCATGTTCGTCCTCAAAGGCCGGCATGTATTCACCCGGGCGATTCTCTTCCTGCAGCAGGTAGACCTGGTCGGTGCTGGCCCCCTCCCCCAGGGTCGGTTGGGCGAAATTCACTTCCGGTTCGATCGCCTTGTAGTTGCCCTCATTGGTCTCCACCGCCTCATGCGCATCATATTTCCAGCGGCAGGAATTGGTACAGGTGCCCTGGTTGGGATCGCGATGATTGGCATAGCCGGATAACAGGCAACGCCCGGAATAAGCGATACATAGCGCACCGTGCACGAATACCTCAAGCTCGATGTCCGGGCATTGCTGGCGAATTTCCTCGACCTCTTCCAGTGACAGTTCACGCGACAGGATCACCCGCTTGATGCCCACCGATTGCCAGAATCGGACCGCGGCATAGTTGACCGCGTTGGCCTGGACCGACAAATGGACCTCGGTGTCCGGCCATTGCTCGCGCACCATCATGATCAGGCCCGGATCGGCCATGATCAGCGCATCCGGCTGCATCTCGATGACCGGGGCGATGTCTTTCATATAGGTCTTGATCTTGCTGTTATGCGGCAGGATATTGCTGGCGACGAAAAACCGCGTATCGTGCTGATGCGCATAGTCGATACCCTTGGCCAGGGTCTCCAGGTTGAAATCGTTATTGCGCACGCGCAGGCTGTAACGCGGCTGGCCGGCATAGACCGCGTCGGCGCCGTAAGCGATGGCATATTGCAGGTTCTTGAAATTGCCTGCCGGGGCGAGTAATTCTACCGATTGGCTCATAGTCTGAATAAACGTTGCGCGTTATTGCGGGTTAACTCGGCAATGGTCTCCACATCCGAGCCCCTGATTTCCGCCAGTTTCTCGGCCACCAGGTGCACATGCCCGGGATAATTGGTTTTACCGCGGTAGGGCACCGGGGCCAGCCAAGGTGCATCGGTTTCGATCAGCAGCCGATCATCGGGGATCTGCACCGCCATATCCCGCACATTCTGCGCCTGGTTAAAGGTCACTATACCGGAAATGGAGATATAAAATCCCAGATCTATCGCCTGCTTGGCCATTTCCCAGTCCTCGGTGAAACAGTGCATGACGCCGCCGACCTTATCGGCCTGGTGCTCCTTGAGGATACCGATGGTGTCCTGCTTGGCCATGCGGGTGTGGATGATCAGCGGCAAATCTGTCTCGAGTGCGGCATCGATATGGATACGAAAGCGCTGACGTTGCCACTCCGGGCCGTCGGTATGGTAGTAATCGAGGCCGGTCTCACCGATCGCGACGATCTTGTCTTTTTTCGATAGTTCGACCAGTTGCCCGACTTCCGGCTCCTGTACCTCCTCGTAATCGGGATGCACACCGACCGTCGCATAGACCCCGTCGACCGGGGCGACCTTCTCATACATGTCGTCGAATGATTCGAGATTGACGCAGATACAGACCATCTGCTCGACCTGTTGGGCCCGGGTCTGTTGCAGCAGGTTATTGAAATCGTTGTCAAAATCCGCCAGGTCGATGCGATCGAGATGGCAGTGGGAATCGAAGAACATTGGACTCAGAACGTGAAAAAGGCCTGATTTTACAGGCCTTTTTCGAAAAATACACTTAATTGCTGTGAGTCAATCACATGGTATGGGTAGGTCTATCCGCTTGTAATGCACCGGCGAGGAAACCCTCGATCTTGTTGCGGGTGGTGCCGTTGTCCTGGTCGGAAAACTGGACGCCGATACCGGCGGCCTTGTTGCTCTGCGCGCCCTGCGGGGTGATCCAGATGATCTTGCCGGCTACCGGCAGGCGTTCCTTGTCATCCATCAGGGTCAACAGCATGAACACCTCGTCACCGAGGTTGTATTTCTTGTTGGTCGGGATGAACAGCCCGCCATTCTTCACGAACGGCATATACGCGGCATACAAAGCGCTTTTATCTTTGATATTGAGGGACAGGATGCCCTGACTGGGTGCGGCCATAGTTATTCTCGTGTTAGAACCCGTTTCATGGATATTAGCAGATCTTCCAGCTGTATTTGTAAATTTAGATTATTATCCTCGATTCGCAAGTAATGCTCGTTATGCTGGATCAGGTCTAACAGGCCGGCCAGTTGTCGCTTGACGCCATTCGACAGTTGCTGCTGCAGTTGTTGATAGATCAAACGTACCAGCTCGGTTTTGACCAGTAGCCGTAACTTTCCGGGTTCATTGATCCCGGTACCCTGCACCACCGCAGTCGCGGCGATACGATTTTGCAGGAAATCATCCAGCAACTG
>JASJBV010000089.1 GCA_030066335.1 Gammaproteobacteria bacterium | reverse complement strand
GGTTACGACGGCAACAGGATCAACTATAGCTACACGATCACCAATCAGGGCTCCACGGCCGCAGATCTGGACGGGCCGAGAGCGGCGAATTACGATAATGTCAGCGTCCAGGCGTTCGTGTCGGACGATCCGGTATTCAACAATGCCGGCGACCTCCCGGCCGGTGGCACCATCATCGGCGTATCCCCGCTGGGCGAGTTACAACCCGGTGATAGCGTTTCGGGTTCATTTGGCGCCACGGTGGTGTTTGACCCTGCCAGCTATCCCTTCCTGACGTTAAAAGCGGATTGGGGTGGGGTAGTCACGGAATCAGATGAAACCAACAACACCGCAGCGACATTGCTTGACCCCGTACCCGAATCTGGCAACGTCTTGGGCTGGGGCTCAAACAGTCTGGGCCAACTGGGTAATGGGTCTTTGAACGACTCATCTACCCCGGTATCAGCCCCTCTACTCACCGAGTTTGTGGCGATTGAGGCAGGCATTTCTCATGCCTTTGCGGTGAAGTCCGACGGCAGCCTGTTTGCCTGGGGCAGAAATCAAGAGGGACAGCTGGGGATAGGCATTACTTCCTCGTTCAGCCAACCTGTCCTGGTTGATAACCTCGCCGGTGTCACCGCGGTGGCGACCCACGACAAACACAGTCTGGCACTGACAGGTACTGGTCAGGTCTGGGCCTGGGGCAGGAATACCTTCGGCCAATTATGCGATGGCACTATCGGCCATCAGAATAGCCCTGTCATGCTGGATGGGTTAACCGAAGCCGTTTCAATAGCCGCCGGGGAAATCCACAGCGCGATGGCAAAGGCGGACGGAACCGTCTGGGCCTGCGGCTCGGCCGATAATGGCAAGTTAGGCAATGGCTGTGGCCCAACCCTATCGGATTGTGTGTTCAGCAGTGAGGATACGCCAACGCAGGTCATCGACCCCGCGGATCCCTCGGGCATGCTCAGCGGCGTCATCGCCGTAGCTGCCGGCAGTGCTCATACCCTCGCCCTCAAAGATGACGGTACAGTATGGGCGTGGGGGTCGGATTACTATGGACAATTGGGCGATGGTACAGCTGGTGGATGGTCATCGACCGCGACCCGGGTGGTCGGCCTGACCAAAATAGTCAGTATTGCCGCAGGCATTCACCACAGCCTTGCCCTCAGAGAGGACGGATCCGTTTGGGCATGGGGGCACAACATGTCCGGGCAATTAGGCGACGGTGATCCCGTTACGGGCTCAGACAGCGCAAAGAGCGCTACGCCGGTTCAGGTCGAGGACCCTGACCATGCCAGCGGTTTTCTCAGTGATGTTATGGCCATCGATGCAGGAAGTTCACATAACCTCGTCTTGAAAAATGACGGCAGCGTCTGGGCATGGGGAGCAAACTTTAGAGGTCAGCTGGGTAATGCCTGCACCCTCGATGTCAACTGTTACTCCAGCAGCGTTCCGGTTCAGGTCAGCAACCTGACGAATGCGATGCAGGTCAGTGGCGGTGGTTATTTCAGTCTGGCAATCGTCGATCCTGCCGAGGCAGACGGGGTCATTGGAGCCGCCGGTGGTAGCGTCGTCGACACGGACAACCCTGATGCCAGCTTTAGCGTCGAGGCCTATGTGCTGCCAACAGACACCAACGTGACGATCGAGGTGATTGACCTCAATGTCGATGCCCCTGCGGGATTTGGTAGCTTTGGCACGCTGTTTGTCGACATCACCCTGGATCCGTCCGCTGCATTGCCGTCCCCTGGGGCCACGATCACACTGCCGTTATTATCGCCGCTTAACCCGGGCAGGGAGCTGACTCTGTTCAAGTATGATCAGGACAGCGGCTTGTTCATCGATACGGGAATTGTCGGTAGCGTCGATCCTGGTACTACCACTGCCACTTTCTCGGGTGTTACGGATTTCTCGGTATCGGTGGACACCGCGGCCGAGGAAAAAGCCGAGGAGAAAAACCACAAACAGCGTAAACCGCATCCGGGTTATAGTGACGTCTGGTCACGGCTGAAAAAGTGATCGGAGAAAGGGTAAATGTTCGGCAACCATGAACATCAATCAATTAACGGAGCCAGGATAAGGTTTCGCTGAGCCTGTTTGCAGGCATCAATTCCTGAGCCCTGATATCGCGAGATATCGGGGCTTTTTTTTTGCGTGCCCGATGCAGTCACCTAAAACATAAATACAACCAGAACCTCGTAGTCATTCGCACCGATTTCACCAAATTCGAGGCCTGATTCCAGACTAGACCTTGAACCTGGAGACAAATGCATATTTGAACAATTCCCTATATAATCCGCGGCCATTATCTGGCAATTCAACATAAGACAGGGCTTCGAGCCATCACACTCATGGGAAAGCAAGGCTGTTATTTTTGCACCGTCGTTAGCGGCGAGACTGATCCATTTATTTTTGAGAACCGTTCTTTTGTCAGCATATTTGATACCAACCCGGTCAATCCCGGACATGCGCTGGTCATTCCGAAGCGACACGTCGCCTCTGTGTTCGAACTTAACGAGATGGAACAGGATGATTATTTCGCGGCGATCAAGCGGGTAAAAGGCGTTATTGAAAACACTGATTTTCATCAGCTATACACAGAAATGCAAAGTCGGGATTATTTACAGGGCAGGCCGATGGATCATATCGATAATGTCCTGCAACTGCCATTTTTGGGTAGAAAACCCGATGCCTATACCGTGGGCAATAACGACGGCCGCGCAGCAGGTAGAAGTATTGATCATTTACACGTGATTTTGCTGCCGCGCTACGAGGGTGATGTGGAAAACCCAAGAGGCGGAATTCGCAATGTCATCCCCAGCCGGGCGAATTACCAAAGGCGTTAGGCCCTGATATTCACTGGCCTGATCCAATAATTTCCACCTGGTTCAGTTCTCTGTTTACCCTCAGATAAAAACAGTTCGGTCTTCCGGTATGGCAAGCCGCGCCGGTTTGCTTCACCTGGCATAGAATCGCATCGCCATCGCAGTCAAATGTCATACTAACCAGTTCCTGGGTATGGCCACTGGTCAAACCTTTCTCCCACAATTCATGCCGACTTCTGGACCAGTAAATCATGCGGCCGCTGGCAAGCGTCCGTTCCAGCGCGGTTTTGTTCATCCAGGCCATCATCAATACATCCTTGCTGGTGGCATCCTGGGTGATCACCGGAATCAGGCCCTGGTCGTTGAAGGCAAGTTGCTCGATAACTTCATCCAGAGGAACTGCATCACCGGATACTAGCGATTCAATGGGCTGAAAAAAGTCGTTCTTCATGGTCCGCCGTTCCTGCCAGGTTTCACCAGCATGGCAATCCCGTGCCCGCCAGCTTGCATACTAGCTGTCTGTCCTGGCCCTGGCCCTGGCACGATGGGAAATATTCCAGACGATGCTGGAGAACGCGAACATCAACGCCACCATGGAGACGATGGTGGGGCCGGTAGGGGTGTCGAATTCATATGAAGCCTTAAGCCCAATCAGGCTGGCGCTGCAACCAATGATGGCTGCCAATACCGCCATCATCTCGGGCGTTCTGCAAAAAGGCCGTGCAGTGGCCGCCGGGATGATCAGCATCGCTGCAATCAACAGCACGCCGACCACCTTGATCGCCACCGCCACCACTATCGCCAGGGCAATGGTGAGGATGAGTTGTTCACGCTTTGGAGAAATGCCACTGGCATGGGCCAGATCGGGATTGAGAGTGGCGAGCAACAACCCGGACCAGCGGTAACCTACCAGGAACAGCACCATCGCGGCCCCACCCCAGATAACCGCAAGGTCAGTCTTGCCAACCGCCAGGATATCCCCGAACAGGTAGGCCATCAGGTCGATCCTAACGCCTTGCAGGAACGAGACTGCGACCAGGCCTATCGCCAGTGACGAGTGCGCCATGACCCCGAGCAGGGTGTCCATCGCGTATCCCCGGCCCGTCAAATTAGATACCAGGGTCGCCATCAGCAAACACACCACGAGCGCACCGGCGAAAATCGGGGTTTCCAGGGTCAGCGACAGGGCGACCCCGAGTACCGCGGCATGCGCGGTGGCATCGCCGAAATAAGCCATCCGGCGCCAGACGATAAAACAACCCAGCGGCGCCGCCGCCAGGGCCACGCCAAGACCAGCTAAAGCAGCGCGAACCAGGAAATCATCAAACATCAGTGTTTTCCCCCATTATGGCTGTATCCGTGATGATCCCGGTGCAGATAAACCGCTTCCTCCTGGTAATCCAAAGCGAACAGGGACTGGTATTCGGGAGAGGTGCTGACCACGTCGGGTAGGCCCTGACAACAGACATGGCGGTTGATGCAGATTACGCGGTCGGTTCTGCGCATGACCACATGCAGTTCATGGCTGACCATAATCACCGCGCAGCCAAGCTCCTGCCTGACGGTCTCGATCTGATGGTAGAAGCCCGCCGAACCGCGATGATCCAGTCCCTGGGTCGCTTCATCCAGCAGCAGCAGATCCGGCTTCTCGAGTATCGCCCGCGCCAGCAATACCCGTTGAAACTGGCCACCGGACAGGGACATCACCTGCTGCTTATCCAACCCGGATACACCCGCTACCGCCATCGCGGCATCGAGTTCTGCGGCCGTTGGCCGGTGCGGCAGGCTCATGAAGCGGCGCACCGACATCGGCAGGGTCTCGTCGATGTGCAGGCGTTGTGGCACGTAACCGATCGCGAGCCCGGGAGCGCGCTGTACCTGGCCGGATGTTGGTTCAACGGCGCCGATCAATGCGCGGAGCAGGGTCGATTTACCCGATCCGTTGGGCCCTATGATGCTGACAATCTCGCCTTTCTCCACCTCCATATTGATGTCTTCCAGAACCAGCCTCTGGCCCAGGTGGACAAACAGGTTGTTGGTTTGGATCAACATCTGAACTTGGCTCTAGATCTGGTTGCAAGGGGAAGATCGATGGCTAAAACAGGATTGCTGTAGAAAGAAAAAATAAGCATAATTGTTATGTTATAACATATCTAACTATTTTCTATTAATTTATCCGGAGCTACCGATGTTGCGAAGCCTATTTTTTGGATCATTCCTCTACCTGTTCCTGCCATTGACGGCAGTGGCAAATCCGCCCAACGTCGCCGTCGATATCGCACCGGTGCATTCACTGGTTGCCCAGGTGATGGCGGGCGTGGGAAAGCCTGATCTTATCATTCAGCCAGGGGCTTCACCACACGGCTATTCCCTGCGGCCTTCTGAAGCCCGGGCGCTGCAAAGTGCCGATGCGGTTTTTTATGTCAGCACAGAACTGACGCCATGGCTCGAATCTCCACTGGAAAACCTGGCGGGCGCTGCCAATAAGCTAGCACTATTGGAAGTCCCGGGAATCACCCTGCATGATTTCCGCGAAGGCGCGACCTTCGAGGCACACGACCATGAAGATGATGAACACGGGCATCACGATGAGCATGGCCATAAAGATGAGTACGGTCATGACGACGAGCATGCGCACAAGGATGAGCACGATCATGACGATGAGCACGCGCACAAAGATGAACACGGTCATGACGATGAGCATGCGCATAAAGACGAACATGGGCATGACGACGAACACGCGCACAAAGATGAGCACGAGCATCACGACGAACATGAACACAAGCACGAACACGACGACAAGCATGCGCACAAAGATGAACACGGTGATCATGACGAACATCATCATGGAGAGCATGATCCACATGCCTGGCTGGACCCGGAAAACGCAAAAATCTGGTTAAACGTTATCGCCGCAGAGCTTTCCAGAATTGATTCAGCCAATGCCTCCGTCTATCAACGCAACGCGGCCGCCGCAGTTGAGGAGTTGGATACCCTGATCACGGTCATGAATGATCTAAGCAAAAATCTTGCAGGTATCAAATTCATCGTATTTCACGATGCCTATCAATATTTTGAGCAGCGTTTTGGCGTTCAGGCCAGCGGTGCCATTTCCCTGGGAGATGCTTCGGATCCAAGTCCGGCACGTGTTAAAGAGATTCGTGACACGGTTACCGAGTTGGGCATCCGTTGCGTATATACCGAGCCGCAATACAATCCTGGCATGGTGCGCAGCGTATTCGAGAACACCCAGGTGACCACCATTGGCGTCATGGATCCCCTCGGCGCCGATATTGAAGTCGGCACAGAGCACTACACCAATTTACTCAAGGCGCTTTTAGCAAGCCTGAATCAGTGCACATGATTGAGCAAATGGTATAAAGTCTCCTTTTCCATTCGAGGAGAGCTGATCGAATGCTACGCAGCAAATTTACCATCCTCCTGTTGACCTGGTCGCTCGCGGCATGGGCTGAGCCCCTGGTGCTGGATGGCCCGATGGTGCAGGGTGGTCTGGTCAAGGGTCAGGTCCCGCCGGGGACCGAGGTGTCGATCGGCGGGGAACCGGTCCGGGTGTCCAGGGCTGGGGATTTCCTGGTTGGTTTCCACCGTGACGAGGCCAGCGGGTTAAGTCTCAAGCTGGTCTACCCTGACGGCAAGGTGGAGACCAGGAAGCTCGAAATCGAGAAGCGGGATTATAATATCCAACGCATCGACGGCTTACCCCCGCGCAAGGTCACGCCTAACGCAGAAGACCTGAAGCGGATTCGCGCTGAGACCAAGCTGATCAAGCAAGCCCGCAAACTGGATGATGACCGCACCGATTACAAGACCGGTTTCATCTGGCCCAGCGTTGGCCGCATCTCCGGGGTGTATGGCAGTCAGCGAATTCTGAATGGACAGCCCAGGCGACCGCACTACGGCATCGATATCGCGGCACCCAACGGAACACCGGTAGTGGCCCCTGCCGACGGCGTCATCACCCTGGCCCATCCCGATACCTATTTCAACGGTGGACTCATAGCCCTGGACCACGGGCATGGTCTCAGTTCCTGGTTTTCCCATCTGTCCAAATTACTGGTGGAAGAAGGCGCGGTGGTCAAACGCGGGGACAAGATCGCCGAGGTGGGTTCCACCGGCCGCTCGACCGGACCGCACCTGGATTGGCGCATCAACCTGTTCGAACGCCGCATCGATCCCTCGCTGCTAGTGGGACCCATGCCGACAAAATAATCCGAGCTACAAACATGCCTGTAGCTATTCAGATTGCTCCTGATTCATCCGAGTACAAGGAAAAAACGTGCAGTTTACACGTGTAAATGAGCATTTTTGACACCGTAATCGGGTGAATCAGGAGTGAGATGTATAGCTACACCAGGGGATGGTTAAGGCTGGTCTGTAAAGCGGTTTGATACAACCCCCAGCCAAGCAGGATCAGGATTGCCCCGCCGGCCAGGCGCACGGATATGCTGAGGAAGGCGTGATTGTGCGAGCCATGATTGCCGCCTGAATTGGTCAACATCATGCCTTCGAGCCAGTGACGGGCATATTGGCTGCCGAGCGCGATCGCGCTGATCGAGAGCCCGGTACCCAGTCCCATGACCAGCGTCGCTATGACCCCATAATGGAAAACCCCGACCAGGTGGGCATAGATCAACACCACGATCGCCCCTGAGCATGGCCGGATGCCACTGGAGAAAATGACTGCCAGGGTATGCATCCAAGACTGGCCGGGTGTGACCACATGCGCATGCTGACAGCCACAGTTACTCTCAGCGTGGGCGCTTTCATGCTGGTGGTCATGGTCATGGTCATGTTCATGATGCGCAACGTGATTTGTTTCCCTTGCTGAACGCCGTAAGTGAAACAGACGTCGTAGTGCAGAAGCCGCCAGCACCAGACCCAGAATCATGATCAGCACATAACTCACCAGCGCCATGTCTTCGCCATAGTTGTCAATATCGGCAAACTTCAAACGCAGGATGTTTGCCAGGAAGCTGACCAGGGCAATGGCGACAATCGACTGCAGCAGCGCGGTGGCCATGGAAATGCCGATACCCTTGCCAATACTTTCGCGATGAGTCGCCAGGTAGGTGGCGATGACCGCCTTGCCGTGTCCGGGCCCGACCGCATGGAATACGCCATAGGCGAAACTCAGTCCAATCAGCGCCCAGCCATAAGTCGCTGCATCCTTGGCCACCGCATTCATATGACTGCCAAGCTTGGCATGAAAGACCCGTTGCCACTCGATGACCTGGGCGATGATAGTGCTCCAATGCCAGTACAGCGCGAAGACGAGCAGAACCACCAGCAGCAACAAAAACAGCCTGGGTAATTTTTCGAGATGCGGGCCGCGCAGTGCGGCGCTAAAGTGATTCATGAGTTTTGATTCTTCTAACAATTAATCCGAACTTTTTCAGCAAAGTTGATGCCCAGGCCATCGGTCTCCCTCTGCGTGCGATCGAGTTGTTGGGCATACTCGATGAGCTCACTGGAGGGATTCGGCACGTCCAGATTCAACCCGCATTGAGCGCCTTGTTCTCCCTGGATGGTGACATTGTCGACGGTCGCATAATTCATCGCGATATAGTAAGTCGGATCGTACACCGACCAGACCAGGCTTTTATCCTTGATCGCCAGGGGAGGCGATATGTCGAAGCGCATTTCGAGTTCGAGGATCGGTTGCTCCGGTTCGGTATTTTCGGTCAATCGATAGGTAGACGGCCGGGGCATGGCAATCTCGCTGCCGTCGATGCTCAACTCGGAAAAATACTGGTGCCCGGCCAGGTTGTTGATCATTTGGTCGCCCATCTTGCTTAACCCGGTCGCTTTGTCACCATGCTCTCTGACCACATCCGCCGTGGTCATCATGGAAAAGAAAACATCGAAAGCCCAATGTTGCCTGATCGCGGTCAGGCGACCCTGCTCGTCGAGGATCATGTCGGCCTTCAGGTTGATCCAGTAATGCGGATGCGCTGCCACGGGTTGCATATACAACCCACTGATCAATAGACCCATCGTAACTTTCGAGATCAGACCAATACGCAACTTATTCACCTCCTGGCTTTACTATAGCTGCTTTCATCGATCAGTCTACTTCTACCCATTAACCTGCATGTTTTCCCACGAACAGCATCATGCACTGCTTTTTACACAGCTTTCGCATAAGCCGTTGATTTCCAGTTGCTGACCATCCAGCTCGAAGCCGGCGTCACGTACGTCCTGTTGCAAGGTCTGCACCACCGAGTCGTTGATATCGATTTCTTTGACCCGT
This sequence comes from Gammaproteobacteria bacterium, assembly GCA_030066335.1. Taxonomy (GTDB): domain Bacteria; phylum Pseudomonadota; class Gammaproteobacteria; genus JACNJF01. The sequence goes on along the minus strand of JASJBV010000089.1, from coordinate 654 downwards.
TGACATTGCCGGCAGATCACAAACTGCGATGCCGCGTGCTCATGCTGGCCGGTAATATGCGCGCAGGCCACGTATTTATTGGCCAGGTTCAGCCTGTGCACCAAATGCTGGCTTTCAAGGAAATCCAGGATCCGGTAAACCGACATCGCAGGAATCGTTTCCCCGTGCTGGGTTTTACAGTAATCGATCAGTTCATAGGCTGACAGCGCTTTGTCAGATTGCAACAAACCGGAGAGTATCTGCTTGCGCTTGGCGGTTAAGCGGGCGCCATTCTGCTTACACTGCTGATCGGCATGTTCAATGATGGCCTCTAGCTTGCGCATGATGTTTCTCTTTCAGATTGCCTGGTTGAATCGCATCTTATGATATTGAGAAACGAGCCTGGTCTTTCATCACGAAATCAAGGGTCAGCAACAGGCGTGTTTCACCGGGCTCTGGGGTGGGCGACCGATGCACCAGGCTGCTGTACTGACTGCCTTCCCAGCGCGCACCTTTGAGCAAGGCAACGTCACCGTTGCTGAGTTGCTGAATGTCCTCTTCATGACGATAGATGCCGGAGCGTTCGTCCGGCAGCCCGTTATTGCCTCGACCCAGTTTGCTGCGATCAACCGCGTGATGAGGCAGCCACTGCGTGCTGCAACCCAGATAAGTGGT
>JASJBV010000003.1 GCA_030066335.1 Gammaproteobacteria bacterium | reverse complement strand
TTGAACATATTGCAACAGCAGGCCAGCCAGCTAAGGTTAAAACACAAGCTCAGGCTAAAGGGTATGCCGGTATCACATCCGACCATTCGCACCGAGAATTTATTCGCCAACCGGGCAAAACTTATTATCTTGCAGTCTGATGCACAGGAGCAGCCTGAAACAAAGATCCAGGCATTTCGATTACTGGAAGACCGTGGTCTGGTCCAGGTAAAGTTTCATCAACAAGCCAAGCAATTAATTCAGTTACGAGGAAAGCTGTCAATTGATGCGGCAGAGGGTATACCAGTCGCTAAATTAAACCACGGGGAAGGACTGTTAGACCGGGATTATTTTGTTTGGAGCGGGAATCATTTTGTATCCAGATCAGATCAACCTGTGGCAGCACCTGTCGAGGTAGAGAGATTGATCAAAAGCCTTGAGCACAGGCTTGATCATGAAGTGATTGCCATTGAAATCTATCCAGAGAATAAAGTCCTGGTCTATGAGCAGAGTTCTCACAATGGTTATTATCACCTGTTTAAATTTGACCTCGATTATAGCCTGCAGGAAGTAGAGCCGATTGAACAACAGGCTATTCCGTTGGAGCATGACAGTTACCTGTATTTCAAGAGGTATGACGGTCTCGACCAGAGCAAGGTAAAAAACTACATGAAGAAGAAGGGACAGTTTTACTATTCACCCAACTCAGTTATCGATAATGAATCTACTAATCTCTAGTTCAGCATCGATTTGCGACAAGCAAGCAGCCGTTAACCCGGTTAACAAACAGAATAGGCCTCAACAACTTGCGCCCTGGGTTCTGACCGAAGCATAAAAGTTCTTATTTTGTTCTCATTTATTTGGTGACAAGGCCGCTAAAACGGGTATCATGCCAGGATGCAAACCTACCAGTTTCATCCCGCGGTCAAAGATTGGTTCGAACGTCATTTTGACGGCCCATCGGATGTCCAGGCGCAGGCCTGGCCGGCGATCCAGTCCGGTTCCCACACCCTGATCGCCGCCCCCACCGGTTCCGGTAAAACCCTGGCTGGCTTCCTCGCCGCGATCGATCAACTGGTGCATGATGGCCTGCAATTCCCCCTCGCCGATGAAACCTATGTATTGTACGTGTCGCCGCTGAAGGCCCTGTCCAACGATATCCACAAAAACCTGGAACTGCCCCTGAATGGCATCCGCGATGCCTTGCTCGAGAATGGCTATCCCGATGTGCCGATCCGGTCCCAGGTGCGTACCGGTGATACCCCGCAGGCCGAGCGCAACCTGATGAAGCGAATGCCGCCGCACATCCTGGTGACGACCCCGGAATCCTTGTTCATCCTGCTGACCTCGGAATCCGGTCGCCAGGTCCTCAGCACCGTGCGCAGCGTGATCGTGGATGAACTTCATGCATTGGCCGGCAACAAGCGCGGCGCCCACCTGACCCTGAGCCTGGAACGCCTCGAGCAATTGTGCGAAAAACCGCCGGTTCGGATCGGTATCTCGGCGACCCAGAAACCGATCGGGGATATGGCGGCTTACCTGTCCGGGCAGCATGATGACCAGCAGCCAAGGCAGTGCCGGATCATCGATACCGGGCATGTGCGCAAACGCGACCTGGCGATTGAAATGACCGGTTCCCCGCTGGAAGCGATCATGGCCAACGAGGCCTGGGATGAAATCTACCGGCGCCTGGAACAGCTGATAGAGCAGCACCGCACCACCCTGATCTTCGTCAATACCCGACGCCTGGCGGAACGCGCCGCGGCGGCACTGGCGGAAAAGCTGGGTGAAGACGCGGTGACCTCGCATCATGGCAGCCTGGCCAAGGAACACCGGCTGGATGCCGAGCAACGCCTCAAGTCAGGGCAGTTGCGCGCGCTGGTGGCTACCGCCTCGCTGGAACTGGGGATAGATATCGGCGACATCGACCTGGTGTGCCAGATGGGTTCACCGCATGCAATCTCCACCTTCCTCCAGCGCGCTGGGCGTTCCGGTCACCAACTGACCGGGGTCCCGAAAGCGCGCCTGTTCCCCTTGAGCCGGGATGACCTGGTCGAATGCGTGGCGATGCTTGACGCGATTCAGCGCGAGGAGCTGGACCGGATCCCGGTGCCGGAGTTTCCACTAGATGTGCTGGCCCAGCAGATTATCGCCGAGGTGGCCAATCGTGAATGGTCGGAACAGGCGCTATATCAATGTTGCAAGTCGGCCTGGCCTTACCGGGAGTTGAGCTTCAAGCAGTTCACCGATGTCACGCGGATGCTGGCGGACGGGTTTCATACCCGGCGGGGACGGCGCGGTGCTTATCTGCATCGGGATGCAGTCAACGGCGTGTTGCGGGCCCGGCGTGGTGCCCGCCTGACCTCGATCACCAATGGCGGGGCGATCCCCGATCAATTCGATTACGACGTGATCATGCAGCCGGAGGGCCTGTTCGTCGGTACCCTCAACGAGGATTTTGCCTTCGAGAGCATGCCCGGTGATATCTTTCAGCTCGGCAACACCTCGTACAAGATGCTCAAGATCGAACAGGGCAGGGTGTTTGTCGAGGATGCTCATGGCCAGCCGCCGAGTATTCCGTTCTGGTTTGGCGAGGCACCGGGACGCAGTGATGAATTGTCGCAGGCGGTGTCGAGGTTGCGGGTCAAGATCGACCGCTTATTGGAGCAGGGCCAGCAGGCGGTCAATGATTACCTGTTGCAGGATCTCAAGCTGGATCCACTCGCCGCCTCACAGCTGCTCGAATACCTGGCCTCGACCAAGGCCATGCTGGGCGTCATCCCCAGCCAGCAACAGATCGTGTTCGAACGCTTCTTCGATGAAACCGGTGACATGCATTTTGTGATCCACGCGCCGTTTGGCTCGCGGGTCAACAAGGCCTGGGGCCTGGCCCTGCGCAAGCGCTTTTGCCGGCGGTTCAATTTCGAACTACAGGCCGCGGCCAACGAGGACAACCTGATCCTGTCGTTGGGTCCTACCCACAGTTTTCCCTTGGAGGAACCGGCCGCTTATCTGAAATCCGACACAGTCGAGCAGGTGCTGGTGCAAGCCTTGCTCGATGCCCCGATGTTCCCCGCGCGCTGGCGCTGGGTGACCAATATCGCGCTGGCGGTCCCGCGTTTCCGGGCCGGCAAGAAGGTACCGGCGCCGTTCCAGCGCAACGATGCGGAAGACCTGGTGGCGCTGGTGTTCCCGGATCAGCTGGCCTGTTTCGAGAATATCCAGGGCGAACGCGAAGTACCGGATCATCCGCTGGTCAACCAGGTATTATCGGATTGCCTGCATGAACTGATGGACATCGATGGCCTGAAACAGGTGCTGGATGGCATCCAGCAACAAACGATCGAAGTCATCAGCCGTGACCTGCCGACGCCGTCGCCGATGGCGCACGAAATTCTCAATGCCCGTCCCTATGCTTTCCTCGATGATACCCCGGCCGAGGAGCGGCGCGCATTGGCGGTGCAGCAACGGCGCGGTATGGATCCGCAAACCGCGGCCGACATGGGGCGGCTGAATCCGGAGGCGATTACGCGGGTCAGACAGGAGGCCTGGCCACAAGCGCGCAATGCCGACGAACTGCATGATGCCCTGACGATCCTCGGCTTCATCGCTGAAAACGAAATCGTGCCCGGCGAACTGGAACGTTGGCAGCAATGCCTGGCTGAACTGCAACAGGCGGGTCGCGCCGGACGACTGCAGGCTACTGATGGCCGCCTGCTATGGGTGGCCGCGGAGAGGCTCGCTGCGATGCGGCGGCTATTGCCCGATACCCAGCTGTCACCACCGCTCGAGCCATTACCCAGTAATGAAAGCGAGACCACAGAACTGGCATTGCAGGAGATTGTGCGCAGTCGGCTCGAAGGCCTGGGACCGGTCACCCTCGAACAATTGGCGATGCCGATCGGCCGTGCGCAGAGCGAGGTCAGCCAGGCCCTGGCCGCCCTCGAACAGGAAGGTTTCGTTATCCAGGGCCAATTCGACCCAGCGGTCAGTGACCGGCAATGGTGTGAGCGCGGGCTGTTGGCAAGGATTCATCGCTACACGTTAAAACAATTACGCAGCGAGGTGGAACCGGTCAGCCCGGCTGTCTTCATGCAGTTCCTGTTCAAGTGGCAGGGCCTGGAAGAACCGGCCGAGGGGGTAGCGGCACTGGAACGGGTGATGCTGCAGCTCGAGGGCTTCAGTCTGCCGGCTGGTAGCTGGGAGAGCGATATCCTGCCGACGCGGTTACAACCCTATTTCAGCAACCAACTGGATGAACTCAGCGGTTCCGGCAAACTGGCCTGGCTGCGCCTGCAGGCACCAGCGGAAAAGGACAACAAACGCAAGAACCCGGCGATCAGGACCACCCCCATCGCCTTCATCTACCGGCCGCATCTGATGTATTGGTGTCAGAGTGAGATCAATGAGCCCGCCGGCCTCAGCTCCGCGGCGAGCAAGGTGCTGAAGCTGTTGCATCAATGGGGCGCCAGTTTCTTTGAAGACCTGCAGCAACAGAGCGGGTTACTCAAAACCCAGCTCGAACAGGCGCTCGGTGAGCTGGTCGCCTGGGGCCTGGTCAACTCCGACCAGTTCCAGGGCCTGCGTGCGCTGATCGCACCGCAACAGCAGAAACAAAAACGTCATCGGCGCGCGGTGCTGCAAACCCCGCTGGCCGCGGGTGGCCGCTGGTCGTTGCTGAGACCCTCGGTAGCCAGCGAGGATGAGCACGAACGAGTGGAACACATCGCCCGTAGCCTGTTGTCACGTTATGGCGTGGTCTTCCGCAAGCTACTGGAACGTGAGAGTGGCCTGCCGACCTGGCGCGACCTGCTGTATGTATACCGCCGCCTCGAAGCGCGCGGGGAAATCCGCGGCGGCCGCTTTGTCCAGGGTTTTGCCGGGGAACAGTTCGCCCTGCCGGAGGCGGTGACCCAGTTGCGCAAAACCCGCAAACAACAGGATAGCGAACAGATGATTGCAATCAGCAGTGCCGATCCGCTCAACCTGACCGGTATCATCACCCCGGGGAAACGTATCGCGGCGCAGACCCGTCACCGTATCCTGTATCGGAATGGCAAGCCGATCGCCACCGACCAGAACGGTGATATCCGTATCGATGAACGCATTCCGGTCAGCGAGCACTGGCAGCTCAAGAACTTGCTGACACGTAAACCGCATCCAGCGTCCTATCACAAACCTCCATCGGGTCGGTTAATCTGAGCAGGCCCCGGCGCCACAAGCCCGTGGTCGAGACTGATTTCGCCGCAGCTTAGTGCTTACCGATGTGAGCATGCTGAGCATGTTTCATCAGCTTGCGAAATGAATCACCTTTTAAATGCAACAGGTCGTCATGATTGCCCGCCTCGATGTAGACATCATGCTGCTGGTCCAGCCCCTGGTCGACCACGACATCGATCCCGTAGGCCTCGCCTATGGGGGGAATGGCTCCGTCCTCACAATCACTGAATAAGCGGGCGATGTCATCATCGCTGGCCAGATTGAGTTTACGATGGAGCAGGTGGTTCAGGGCAGCAATATTGACGTGGTGGTCGGCCGAAACCAGGGCCATCACATAACCATCGTCATCCGCCAGGACCACCGATTTGATCATTTTTTCCAGCGGAATATGTGCAGCCTGGGCAACGTTAACACTGCTGTCGGCATGATGGTGGTGGACGATGTCATAGGCGATGCCATGATGGGCCAGGAATATGACCAGGTTGTGTGAAAGGTTTTCAGTATCGATGCTCATGCTTTATCTCCGCCTAAGGTGTTTCTGTAACTTAATCTTAACGCTGTGACTTAGAGTTAGAAAGCTGATATCAGCCTAGTCATGAGTATAATTTCTTATCTATATCTCGTGCAGATAAAATCATTTGCCTCCTCGCCATGCCTGGCCAGGGAAGCCCAGTGAAATCTTGACCTGGTCACCCGTTAATTGATTCAGCGTCTGCCAAATCTTTTCCGCCCAAACACCTTCATTTGTGACCATGCTGTAACTTTGGGCATGATCTGGGTTCCTGGACAAACTAGCTAAACCACGGCCAAAACACCAAATGTCAAGATATTGTCCAGATATATTTTGGACAATTTGTCATTTTCTTCTTGATTTATGTTAATTAATTGATATATTTCGTTCAGGACAAAAGTTGTACAAGTCTTAATATCTTAGTAGTTTTGGGTTTTTCGATCGTAGTTTGTACAGCTTTTGTCTATTTAACGATCGCCGAGGGGTTGGTCATTCTGACCTTCAACAATGACGGAGATCGGCTCGCATGAGCTGTCCATAAACGAAGAGAGGATTTACAATATGACCATAACTGCTTTTCAATATGACCTGGTAGCGAACTTTTTTTCGTTATCTATCGCTACCATGGCTGCGGCCACCATCTTCTTCTGGCTCGGACGAGGCCAGGTTTCCAAGCACTACAAAACTGCGTTGACCATTACCGGACTGGTAACCTTCATCGCGCTTTACCACTACCTGCGTATTTATGAAAGCTGGGATGCCAGCTACGACGTCATCAACGGTGAGCTGGTCCAGACCGGGATCGCCTTCAACGACGCCTATCGCTATGTCGACTGGCTGCTGACCGTGCCGTTACTGCTGATCGAATTGATCCTGGTTATGCGTCTGTCCAAGGACGAGACCTACAGCAAATCACTGCGTCTGGGTCTGCTGGCCGCGATCATGGTCATTCTGGGTTACCCAGGCGAGATTTCAGACGTAGCCGGTACCCGCTGGTTGTGGTGGACCCTGGCAATGATTCCTTTCCTGTGGATCGTTTACGAACTTTTTGTCGGCTTGCGCGACTCTATTGCATCGCAACCTGAGAGCGTCCGCGGCCTGGTTAACAAGGCTCGCTGGCTGACCGTACTGTCCTGGTCCTTTTACCCGGTGGTATTCGTGTTCCCGATGATTGGTCTGGTCGGAGGCGCTGCCGAAACCGCGGTGCAAGTCGGCTACACCATTGCTGACATCGTCGCCAAGGCGGTATTCGGGGTACTGATCTACATGATCGCGGTACGCAAATCAGAAGCTGACGCGGCCAAGGAAGCTGCCTAACCCCGAGGAGTCGGCCGGTGAGGACACCGGCCGGCTTTAACCTTATGACTCAGCCCTTACTCCCTGTCAATATTGATACCGCTGCCAAGCATTTCGGCAATCAATTACAACATACCCTGCAAACCTGGCTGCAGGATGTCGATCTCGTCGAACAACAGATGTATCGTCTCTGTGCCGAGCCAGCCCACAATGATGTTCTACTCAAAGCCTTACGTTATCACCTGGCAGCCGGTGGTGGCCGCACCCGATGTAAACTCGCTCTAACTGCCGGTTATGCCCTCGGCTTAAGCCGGGAAGATGCATTGGCAATCGCTGTCGGTGTCGAGTTACTGCACAACGCATCGCTGGTGCAGGATGATTTACAGGACTTCGCCCATAGTAGGCGAGGTCAGCCGACCGTTTGGAGCGGTTTTGGTATCAACACCGCGCTGGGTTTGACCGACCTGTTGATCACCGCAGCCTTTGCCGGCATCGCTGATGTCAGTAGAGTCGATGCGATACCCGAGTTGATCCGGCGTTTACACGGCGCAGTCGCGCAAACCCTGCATGGCCAGGCCTATGACGTTGGTCAGTATGATATCGATCAGCTTGACTCCAAGCTGTGCCTGGAGGTCGCGCGTGCCAAGTCCGGCCCTTTGTTTGCGTTGGGACTGGAATTGCCGTTGGTGGCTGCTGGATACCAGGATTTTGTTCCATTTGCCAGGGACGCCGCGCGCGCCTTTGGTACCGGTTACCAGATCATCGATGACATCGCCGATCGAGATGAAGATCGGCAGCAGGGCGCCATCGCCAACATCGTACTCGCCCTGGAGCTGGAAGTGGGTGAAGATCAGGCCCGGGACGTCGCCGCCAACATGGCGCGCAACTACCTGCATCTGGCCACGTCACTCGCCAACAAGTTACCCAATCAATGCGGCTATCTGCTCGATGAGCTTGCCGAGCAATTACTGGGTAAGCTCAAGGTGATCATCGATGCCTGAAGCAGTCGTTATAGGTGGTGGTTTTGGCGGGATTGCTGCGGCCTTGCGCCTGCGGGCTCGTGGTTATGATGTAGCTATCTATGATCGTTGTTCCCGTCTCGGCGGCAGGGCACAGGTATTTGAACGCGACGGTTTTCGCCATGATGCCGGGCCTACCGTAATTACTGCCCCGTTCCTGTTCGATGAGTTGTTTGCCTTGTTCGGCCGTCGTCGCGAGGACTATGTCGATTTTGTGCCGCTGTCACCCTGGTACCGTTTCTGGTTCAGTGACGGAGCCACCTTTGATTATGGCGGCAGTGTCGAGGACACCCTCAACGAGATCAGAAAATTCAATCCTGCTGATGTGGCCGGCTATCAAAATTTGCTCGAGCAATCGCGTCGCATATTCGATGTCGGATTCACCCAGTTATCCGATCAGCCATTCCACTCGGTCTCGAGCATGATCAAACAGGTACCGAACCTGCTGCGGCTGAATTGCCAGCAATCGGTGTGGGACCTGGTCAGCGGTAATCTGCAAGATCCGCAGCTGCGCCAGGCTTTTTCCATCCAACCGTTGTTGGTGGGTGGTAATCCCTTCGACACCACCAGCATCTATGGCCTGATCCACTATCTCGAGCGAGAGTGGGGTATCCACTTCGCGATGGGCGGCACCGGTGCTATCGTCGATGCGCTGGAACGGTTGATGCGTGAGCAGGGGATAGATATCAATCTGCAGCAGACGGTATCGCGGGTGCTGGTGAAAAACGGTCGGGCTGCGGGTATCGAGCTTGACAGTGGTGAGCAGATAGCCGCTGACACGGTGGTTTCCAACGTCGATCCGGCCTACCTTTACCAGCACATGCTCGACCGGCGTCACCAGCGTGGCCTGGTTGGGCTGAAGCACAAGCATTCGCAGTTTTCGATGGGATTATTCGTGCTCTATTTCGGCAGCACCCGTCAGTATCCGGATGTAGCGCATCATACCATCTGGATGGGACATCGTTACCGGGAGTTATTGCGTGATATTTTCCACGGCACTGAATTGCCCAAGGATTTCTCTTTGTATCTGCACCGGCCGACCGCAACCGATCCGTCATTTGCCCCGAAGGGCTGTGATTCATTTTATGTACTGGCCCCGGTGCCCAATCTGAAAGCCAACATCGACTGGCAACGTGAAGGCCCCCTGTTGCAGCAAAGAATTGTCGACGCCCTGGCGGCGACGATCCTGCCCGACCTCGATCAGCACATAACCAGCGAATTCTTCATGACCCCAGAGGATTTTGCCAAGGATTACCTGAGCGAACACGGGGCTGGTTTCTCGGTGGCTCCATTGTTCCGCCAGTCCGCCTGGTTCCGTTTTCATAATCGCGCCGAGGGACCGGAAAACCTTTACCTGGTCGGTGCCGGTACTCATCCCGGAGCGGGTATTCCCGGGGTGCTGTCTTCGGCCAAGGTGCTGGAAAACCTGTTACCCAACCAACCTATTCACGAGGAGGCAGCCGCATGACCTTACCCATAGCCCTCGAAGTAAAATCCCTGCAACCCCTGCCGCTCAACCGGGCGGTAGGGGTGTTGGAGACGCATGGAAAAAGTTTTCATTTTGCCGGGCGTCTGTTGGCCGCTTCTCAACTACAGGCCTGTGCTCGACTGTACAGCTTCTGTCGCTACCTGGATGACCTCGCGGATTCCTCCGCGGATGGTGCGGACTCATTTCGCCGGTTATTACAGATCTATAATGAATTACAGTCCGCTGTCAGCTTCGATCCGGTGGTCAATGATTTTCTCGCCCTGGCGCAGGAACACCGGATCAACATGGCACCGGTGACCCAATTGATCCAGGGTTTGTTGTCAGATCTTGATACGGTCAGGATCAAGGATTCAGCCCAGTTGAAGCGCTACTGCTACCGGGTGGCGGGTACCGTTGGCCTGTTGATGTGCGATGTACTCGGGGTCAGAGACCCACGGGCACACAAGCATGCGATAGATCTTGGTATTGCGATGCAATTGACCAACATCGCCCGGGATGTCGCCGAGGATGCGAGAAATCAACGGCGTTATTTGCCGGAGAACATCGTCGGCAACCTGTCGCCGAAACTGATTGCGAATGCCGACGTCTGGCACCGTGAAGATCTGACCACTGGGGTCAAGGCTTTACTCGACGAGGCCGAACGTTATTATAAGTCCGGTGAGCAGGGTCTGGCCTACCTGCCGTGGCGAGCTCGGATTGCGATTCTGGTCGCGGCCAGGGTTTACCGTGCGATCGGTCATCAATTGGCCGGCAAAGGCTATGCCACCTGGCTTGGTCGCGCCCAGGTCAGCCGGCGGGCAAAATTTATTATCGCCGCGAAAACCATATTCGAATTCTGCAGTCGTCCGCGATTCCACGTTAAACTAGCCAGGCATGATCAAAGATTACACCGTCCGCTTCGTGGTTTACCGGGCAGCTACCTGACGGAACCCAGTCGCTGATGAGCCAGCATTATGACCTGGCGATCATCGGTGGCGGTTGCGCGGGTCTATCCCTGGCCCGTGACCTGATCAAGCGCAGTGCTGATCAGACCAGCCTGCCCAGGACCGTTATCATCGAGCCCAGAACGGGTTATGCAAACGATCGCACCTGGTGTTTCTGGTCCCAGAATATCGGGTCAGAGCGAGCGCTGGTCAAGCGGCAGTGGCGGCAATGGAGCTTCTCGTCACAGGGACAGCAACATTTGCATGAACCGGGCGAGGGCTGGTCTTATCACTGCATACCCGCGGTCAATTTCTATCAGCATGCGTTGAACCTGATCGGCCCTAATGACCGGGTTGAATTACGCAAGGGAGACCAGGTCAAGACCATCGAACCGCTGGATGGCAGTTTTAGGCTGCAAACCCTGAATGGAGATATTATCGCCGATAAGGTCATAGATACCCGGCCACCGACCACTGACGATCATGCCAGGTCAACCCTGTTACAGGCCTTCATCGGGGTTGAGATACGCAGCGAGCAGGCCCTGGTCAAGTCTGATCAGGTTGGCCTGATGGAGGATATGGCAAGCGATGAATTCGGCTTCAAGTTCAACTACATCTTACCCATGTCATCCAATCATATCCTGATTGAGAGTACCCGTTTCTGCCGCGATCGTGCTGCCATCCGCCAGCTCGATGCAGACCTCGAGCAAGCGTTGAAGCGTTACAGTCGCGGCGCCGATTACCAGATCGTGCGGCGGGAGCAGGGTGTGATCCCGATGGGGCTCGAACCTGCAGCCGACACACTGCCGCCGAACTGGATCAGGGCTGGTAGTGGCGGCGGAGCGATCCGGGCCGCCACCGGCTATGCCTTTCGCAGAATCCAGAACTGGTCGCGGCAATGTGCGGATCAACTGTTGGAACAGGATCGCATCATTGCGCAACCAGCCGAACCGGCATTGCTCGGTTTAATGGACCAGTTTTTCCTGCGGGTCATTCGGCATCATCCGGAACTGGCCCCCGACTTCTTCATGGCGTTGGCGGAAAAGGTCGAACCAGCCGCTCTGGTACGTTTCTTGACCGACCAACCCAGGTTAAAGGATATGCTCGCGGTGGTTCTGGCGCTGCCGGCCTGGCCTTTTATCAAACAGCTTAACCCGGCCAGATTGCGTAATCCCAAGCTGCCAGCGGACCATGTCCACCGGGGCTAGCGTGGCCTATCGACTCCAGCAATGGTTGTTTTTCCTGTCCACGCTGGTGGTGATCAGTTTGTTCCTGTCTGGCGTCAGTCTCTCGATGCAATGGCAGCTCGTCATACTGACTGTTCTGGTGGTCCTGCTGGGCTTACCGCATGGTGCACTTGATCCGATCGTTGCCTATCGGCATGGCTTGTGGCGCGATGGGGTAGAGTTAGCCAGGTTTCTTGCGGTTTACCTGTTGATTGCCGCGCTGACGCTCGGTTTATGGTTGTGGGCGAGCAGTTTAACCTTCAGCCTGTTCCTGTTGTTATCAGTCTGGCACTTTGCCAATGACTGGCGCCACCAGCTTGGTTTGATCAACCGACTGGGTGTGGCGCTCGCCCTGATTGTACTGCCCAGCCTGTTTCATCCGGTCGATGTCCAGACCATCTACAGCAACCTGGTGAATGCCGACGATGCCGCCGGGCTGGTTACGATCACAGCTCAGCTATGGCCACTGGTCCTGGTTTTGTTGGTCAGCAGTGTGCTGCAGCTCGTACGCAGGGATATCCATGCCAGCCTCGAGATCCTGTTTATCGTGTTAGCCGCGATGTTGTTACCACCGCTGGTATTTTTTATGGTCTATTTCTGTCTGCAGCACAGCCCCCGCCACCTGCTGTCGATTGCACGCAGGGAAAAACCGCTGACGGTTTTGACCACGGCTGCCGGCCTGACCGGCTTGACCGTCATCCTGGGTTGGCTCAGCTTCCAACTGCTGGCAGGGCAGGACTGGTCACAGACCCTGTTGCAAATCATCTTCGTTGGCCTGATAGTATTAACCGTACCCCACATGATTCTGATTGAAATGATCCAACGACTCCAATCCAGGGAGCTCAGCCATGAATGAAATCCTCCAACGCAAGATAGATCACATCGACCTGGTATTGGCCCAGCAACAGGATGTGAAACCGGTCAACGCATTCGATGCGATCGAGCTCGAACATAATGCTTTACCGGAGCAGAACCTGGCGGATATAGAGCTCACCACCGAATTTCTGCAACATCAACTGAAACTACCGTTTTTAATCAGCTCGATGACCGGTGGCCCACGTCGGGCCGAGACCATCAATCTACATCTGGCCGAGGCGGCACAACAGCTGGGTATCGCCATGGGGGTAGGTTCACAGCGGGTAGCACTTGAATCTCCGGCCCATAGCGGCCTGAATCGCCGCCTGCGCCAATATGCCCCCGGCGTCCCGCTATTTTCCAACATCGGTGCGGCCCAGCTGCAACAAGACTTCGGCCTGGCCGAAATCCAACAAGCCATCGATATGATCGAGGCCGACGGCCTGATCATTCACTTCAACCCATTGCAGGAGGCGCTGCAGGAAAACGGTGATACCGACTGGGGTAATATCCTGTCCCGGCTGGAACAGATTGCAGCGCGGTTATCGGTGCCGGTCATCGCCAAGGAAGTGGGGATGGGGATTTCCGTCAGCGTCGCGCGGAAGCTGATCGATGCCGGGGTCCAGGCGATCGATGTTGCCGGCCGCGGCGGTACCAGTTTCAGTCGGGTTGAGGGTCAACGGGCCCGAGACCCGCAACTGCAGGACCTGGGAGAAATCTTTGCCGACTGGGGTATCTCGACTCCCCGCGCAATTATGGCAATAAGATCTGAGTTTCCCGAGCTGGCGTTAATCGCCTCCGGTGGTATCCGGCATGGCCTGGATGCGGCCAAGGCGATGGCGCTGGGCGCGAACCTGGTGGGTCAGGCTGGTCCGGTGCTGCAGGCAGCGATGCAATCGACCCAGGCGGTGGTGGCGCATTTCGAGACGATGGCCAGGGCGCTGAGGATCGCCCGCTTTTGCTCGGGTCGTATTATTGTTCATGGGCAGACCCTGTAGCGACCCTTAGTTAAACCCAACGACTGGTTTCAGCTTATCACCGATGGCCGGGACGTTTTGTTGCGCCGGCACCGCTCGCTGCAATAGACCACCGAATCCCAGTCGCGTTGCCATTTCTTACGCCAGCTAAAGGGGCGCTGGCAAACCGGGCAGGTCTTGCTTGGCAGCTGTTGTTTTTTCATCGAGTTAAACCAAATTAACCAAGTAAATTGACGACCTCAGGCTTATGCCTGTGCCTTGCGTGGGCTATTGCGCGTGTGGGTGTGCAGAATCCGCTCGCGTTCCGTCTTGACCAGCTCATTTCTTCGATGTCCCCAGATCTTCTTGCGCGCAAGTTTGGCGTTCTCTACATGATCGATAATGGGTAGAGGATAGTCTTTCCCCAGGATCACTCCGCAGCAAGTCTGGTCGAATTCGCTCATCAACCAGGGTTCATGAATGAATTCCAACGGTACCGCTTGTAACTCTGGCACCCATTGCCTGATGAACTGGCCTTCCGGATCATGGTCCCTGGATTGTTTGACTGGATTATACATGCGCACGGTATTGATGCCGGTGGTCCCGGCCTGCATCTGGAACTGCGGATAGTGGATGCCGGGCTCGTAATCGAGGAACAGGTTGGCCAGATGATAAACCCCGCTGCGCCAGTCCTGGTCGAGGTGATGACAGAAAAAGGAAACCAGCATCGCCCGCATCCGAAAGTTGATCCAGCCGGTGTGCTGCAGACAGCGCATGCATGCATCCACCAGCGGCAAACCGGTATGCCCCGTCTGCCAGGCCTGGATATGTTGCGGGTTATGCTCGTGTTCAAGTGACTCATACCCGCGGTTGATGCAATGCGTTTCGTATTCACATTCCACTTCAAATTTCTGGATAAAGTGGCAGTGCCATTTAAGGCGGGTGAGGATTCCGCTAAAGGCCCGTTTGTTGTTGCCATAATCCGGATGGAATTTAATGTGCTGATAGGCCTGGCGGATACTCAGATTGCCCCAGGCCAGATAGGGCGACAGACGTCCACAGGATCGACGGCTTTGCTCCGGCTTGGAGATATCAAGATGATAGCTGCTGCCGCGCCCGTCCGTGAACGAGGTCAGGTATTGCCAGGCATGGGTTTCACCCGGCGGCTGAAATTGCGTGGGGTAGCTGTCGAGGCTGGCGGTCAATGCGGCTGGCAGCGGATAAGGGTGCTCCAGCTCGGCCAGGCTGTTAGTGCTGAAATGGTTCTCGGTCAGCGGTTGGCGCATGGTGTTGAACCAGGCGGCATCCCAGCCATCGCGGTCACCGATGCCACGTTCGATACCGTCACGTTTGAATTCGATCCAATCGATCGCATTTTCCGCCAATATTTTTTTGATCCGCTTGTCCCGCTCCCAGGTCAGGCGGACCCCGGTCTCACGATGGGAGAATACACGGTGGATCGCCAGGCGATCGATCAGGTACTGGAAAACCTCGGCAGCATCGGCGTGAAAGATGTCCACCCGCCGGCCGTAATCCGCAAATCTGTGGTTCATATCCCGGATCGAATGAAAGATGAACTGGCGGTGACGCTCGGACATATCCGCATGTCGCATAAGCTCCGGCTCGAACAGGTACACGATCAGGTAGGGCAGGCCGGCCTGCTCGGCGGCATCCAGTGGCGCATGGTCCTGGGTCCGCAGATCACGTTTCAGCCAGACGATATTGATCGCTTCATCTACCATGACTTGATCTCCTTTTTGCAGCGTTTCCAGAACGCAAAGAATGACGGGTAGTAACCCTCGACCTGGAACATCCAGTCACGTGGTTCCTCGTGGCCTCGATAATGCTGATTAAGTGGATGTTCCTTGTAGTACACAGTCCCGGCTTGAAGCAGGCCCTGTAATTCAGCGAACTCGCCACAGAACAGCTGGATACCCGGGATGTTGTCGGCCAGTTTCAGCATGAAATCGATATTCTTCGCCGCAATCGGAAACCTGTTGAAGACTGAGGGTTCCAGCAACAGGATGCGATTGGCCGGCTCATCCCGGCGCCAGGCCGGATCCAGGTTGTAGTAGTTGTAGATTAGCGTGGGTAACTGCGGAGAGAGTACGGGTGGTTTAGTCACCGGTAACTCGCAGCTCAGCGATTGCTCTAGCTTGTCGCGGAGGACTGCTGGGATCGACATCGATACCAGTTCGGGATAGTCGCGATCGAGGAAAGAGCCTTTCTGCTCGGAGTAAAAATACTTGTTGATGTTGCCCTGGTTGGCAAAGTATTTTTTGTTGGCGTTACTGCCCGCCACCCATTGCCAGCTCAGTGCATTGCTTGCCCAGTCGCCGTCCAGCAGATGGAAATACATCCATCGCGCCGGCATCCGCCAGTGACTTCTGGCGATATTGCAGGCGACGGAGGCGACATACATCCGCATGTGGTTATGCATATAACCGGTCTGGTAGAGCTCCTCGATTGCCGCATCGATCGCGTCGATACCGGTGGTTGCCTGATCCAGCGCCAGCGGCATCTGGTGATGGGCGACATCCGCTTGCGGCTGTTTTAAATCCTCATCGATGTCGTCGCCCCTGGCGATCCAAACCTGTTGCCAGTAATCGCGCCAGGCCAGTTCCTGGATCAGCTTCTCGCTCGCGTAGTAAGGCAGGTCCTGTTGCAGGATGCTATCGAGGACCATCCGGGTCGAGATCACTCCGCGTGAGATGTACGGCGATAGGCGGGTGACCGCGCCATCGGCAAAATTACGGGTCTTGCCGTAGCTGACCGGTTTGACCCTGTCAATCTGGTCCAGGATCCGCTGGTAGCGGGTATCGAATCCGGTGTCGTGATGCTCAGGCATGGCTGGGTAGTTGCGGTCGTGGAAGGGTAGCTCAAGAATGGTTTTTAGACTGGATTTGTGCCCAGAATATCCCCGACAGATAAATATTTTTACGCGCAGATAACAGCGCTTTAATCCTGGTCAATGAATTGCCTGATCCATTGACTGAAAACAAGATTATCTGTTTCCTCGATAAACGATTCCAGGGCCTGGTTGAAGGTCGCCTCAGGGTACTGATCACGTCGATCGTGGATCAACCTGTGAGCATAATCTGGCGACCACTCCGGGTGCCCCTGCACACTGAAGAAATGCGGATTCCATTGCACCATGAAATGGGGGCAGAAATCACTGCCGGCGACGATTTCAGCTTCCGGGGGTAATTCGATGACCTGGTCCTGGTGACTGACCAACAGCTTCAATTGTTGTGGTTTCTCCGTCATCCAATCGCTATGGGTTAACATTTGCTTGGTTGCGATACCTATCCCCCAGCCCTTGTCCGATTGCTCGACTTTGCCATCCAATGCGATACCTATCAGTTGATGACCGAAACATATACCGATAAACTTTTTTTGATGTCGATTTAGTAGTTGAACGAATTCGATCAATTCACCGATCCACGGCTCGTCGTCATACACACTACTACGACTGCCGCTGGATATGTAAAAATCAAAGGCATGAAGGTCATCGGGTATTTCTCCGAGGTGGCAATTGAATGTACTGATCTCCAGCTCATCGAAAAAAGGTGCCAACATGCTCGCGATCATATCCTGGTAAAGGCCGAACCGTTCCTGATATTCTTCCTTTACCTGGTCACAGAGTAAGATAGCAACCTTCATGATGACTAAAGCCTTCCATCAATAGCATCGAGGAATAGTTGGCGGTATTGATCGATGCTGAAATCTATTGGGTTGCCAGCCGCGGATGGATCCTCGGTCGCCATCTGCGCGACAAGATCGGCATCCTTATCATCGATACCTATCGCAGCAAGGCTGGCGGGAATGTTTAATTCTTCACGCAGTTGCAACACCCACTGGATAAATCCCTCGGCACCGGGTTGGGCAAGGTCCAGAAAGCGAGCCAGCCGGGTCAGGCGGTCTTCGATTACGCCGAGGTTTGCCTGTAATACGTAGGGCATCAGAATTGCATTCAGGGTGCCATGATGAGCATTATAAAGCGCCCCGAGAGGATGGGCCAGCGCATGCATAGCGCCCAGGCCCTTCTGAAACGCGGTGGCACCCATGCTGGAGCAGACCAGCATCTGGGTCCTGGCCTCGATATCCTGGCCATCATGGAAGGCGCGAGGCAGGTACTGCTGGACCAGGCGGATACCTTCAACCGCAATACCATCGGCCAGTGGATGATAGAAAGGGGAGCAGAATGCCTCGAGGTTATGCGACAGTGCATCCATGCCGGTGGCGGCGGTCAGCGCCGGTGGCAGGTCCACGGTCAACTCGGGATCGAGGATGACTTGTTGCGGTAACATGTTGGGATGAAAGATAATTTTCTTCACCCGCTGGTCGGTATCGGTAATCACCGATGCCCGTCCCACCTCGGAACCGGTGCCGGCAGTCGTCGGTAACGCGATGACCGGGGCTATACCCGCGGTATTGACCCGGGTCCAGTTTTCGCCGACATCTTCAAAATCCCAGATCGGGCGTTGCTGGCCGACCATCAAGGCAATGGCCTTGGCAGCATCTATGGTCGAACCGCCGCCGATGGCGACGATACCATCGTGTAGGTTGTCATGGAAGAAGGTCACTCCCTGTTCGACATTATCCCCGGTGGGATTGGACTGGATATCGAAAAAACAGCCACAGTTCAGACCGGAGATCCGGATCTGGCTGGTCACCTTACCTAGCATCGGCATCTCGGCCAATCCCGGATCGGTCACGATCATCGGTGACTTGATCCCCATTTTTCGACATAGATCGGCAAGCTCGGTATAACGTCCTGCACCGACCCGGATGTTGGTTGGATAATTCCAGTTGGCAGTCAAGTTCAAGCTAATGTCCTCTCAGTTCGTCTGTTTGATGTGGAACGACTTGGGCCGGGTCAGGTATTCATAACCCAGCACCGACAGGGTACAGCCGTGGCCGGAATGCTTGATCCCGCACCAGGCCAGGTCGGGGTCCAGGTAATCGCAGCGGTTGATGAAAAAAGTGCCAGTGTCAAGCTGATGCCCCAGGCTGACGCCGATGTCGATATCGCTGGTGAAGATGGCCGCGGTCAGGCCATAGATGCTGTCATTCATTAGCCCGATGGCTTCTTCATCGGATGCCACTTTCTGGACTCCGACCACCGGGCCGAAGGTCTCCTCGGTCATGATCTGCATACTATGATCGACCGCGGTTAGCAGTTGTGGAGCCAGGTAGGGCGTGCCCGGCTGGCTCATGGCGAAGTCGCTTTCATCGATATGGACCTCGGCCCCTTTGTCGATTGCTTCGGCAATCTGGCTGCGCACGAAATCGGCGGCACTGGCCCTGACCAATGGCCCCAGGGTCGTGGCCTTATCATCGGGGCGACCCAGTTTAAGCTGCCTGACCCAGTCAATCGCGCTGGCTAAAAATTCATCGTAAATCTGTTCGTGGACATAAATGCGTTCGATACCACAACAACTTTGCCCGCTGTTGAAGAAGGCTCCATCCATCACCGTATCCACCGCCTGGGTTAGATCGGCATCGGCACGGATGTAGGCCGGGTCCTTGCCGCCGAGTTCAAGCCCGGTACCGATAAAGCGACCGGCCACCGCTTTTTCCACCATCTCACCACCGGACACCGAGCCGGTGAAAGCCACATAATCGATGTACTGGTCCTTGATGACCTGTTCGGTATCCTGGTGTGACAGGTGTAAATATTGAAACACCCCCGTCGGCAAGCCGGCCGCGGCGAAGGCCTCGGCAAAGCGCTCGGCAGCCAACGGCGTTTGCGCCGAGTGTTTGAGGATCACCGCATTACCGGCCAGTAAAGCCGGGATGATCGCATTCACCGCGGTCAGGTAAGGATAGTTCCACGGCGCGATGACGAAGATGGTGCCCAGCGGTTCGTGTTGAATCCAGCGCTGGAACCCCGGTTTGGGTTCGATCTGTACCGGTTGCAGTCCCTGTTCGGCGAGTTCGATCATGGTCCGTGCGCGTTCTTCCAGACCGTTGACTTCGATTGCGGCATAGCGGATGGGGCGGCCCATCTGCCAGGTGATTTCCTCGGCAATGGCCTGCTTGTGTTGGACAAAATAATCGACCGCCTTGCTGCACAGTTCCTGTCTTTGTGACAGATTGGTGGATTTCCATTGTTGTTGGGCCTGGCGCGCCAGTGCCAGTGCCTGCTGGATTTCATCGTTGCCGGCTAGCTCGCGTTCCAGGTAAATCGAGTTATCGACCGGGCTAATCGTGGTGAGACGTTGGGACATATGGATTCCAGGCGGTTGTAACCGGCTAAGCTTAGCGACGGTTTGTTGTCGAATAATGACTCCAGTCAGATGATTTCAAAATAACGTTCCAGTTCCCAGTCGGTAATATGTTTGCGAAATTCTCGTTCTTCCCATTCCCGGGACGCAGCGAAATGTTCAACAAAGGTATCACCGAAACAGTCGCGGGCAGCCGCGGAAGCTTTCAATGCCTGCGCGGCTGACCATAAGCTGGTCGGCAAGGCCAGGTGCTCGGGTTGCGCTTGCTCGTAGGCATTGCCGGTGATTGCCGGTTCCGGCTCCCATGCCTGTTCGATGCCATACAAGCCACTGGCCAGCGCGGCGGCGGTGGTCAGGTAAGGATTGGCATCCGCGGAACCCAGGCGATATTCGATCCGTTGCGATTTCTCACCGCCGCTGATCACGCGCAGCGCGGTGGTACGGTTTTCCACCCCCCAGGTGGCATCCGTCGGCGCCCAGAACCCCGGAACCATGCGCGAGTAGCTGTTGATGGTTGGAGCGACCATGGCCAGGAATTCCGGCATCAGTTTTTGCTGGCCGGCAAGAAAGTGGCGCTGGATATCACTGATCTGATGCTCCTTGTTCGCATCGTAGAACGCGGAGCGATCGTTATCCCGGTAGCGCAGGGACATGTGGATATGCCCGCTTTGGCCGGGATAGTCGTTAGACCATTTGGCCATGAAGGTCGCCATCAGGCCATGGCGCTGGGCCAGCACCTTGATGAAGGTTTTGAACAATGCGGCCTTGTCCGCGGCAGCGGCGGCATGATCGACCGTAATCGCGGTTTCCAGCACGCCGGGACCGGTCTCGGTATGGATACCTTCCAACGGAAAATCCATCACCTCCGCCATATTGAGGATCTCGTGATAGAGCTCGGCATGGGTCGAATTACGCAGCATCGAATAGCCAAACCAGCCGGGGGTCATCGGCTTCAGGTCCTTGAACTGCTTGTCGCGGATACTGTCCGGCGTTTCATCGAACAGGAAATATTCGTATTCCAAAGCGGCATGGGGAGTAAAACCCATGGCCTCGGCCCGCTCGATCACCCGGCGCAGGGTAGCGCGCGGACATACGGATTGCGCATGCTCGGCAAACTCGGCAATGAATAACAGCATGTCGCCTTCGAAGGGGATTTCGCGACAGCTCTCCGCCAGGATCCGCACCGGTGCGTCCGGGTAACCGGTATGCCAGCCGGTATAGCTGACATTGTCATAGAGCTGGTCCTTGACGTCCCAGCCGAGCACTACGTCGCAAAACGCGAAGCCTTTTTCCAGCGAGGAAAAAAACTTCTCCCGGCTCATATACTTGCCCCGCATGACACCGTCGTTGTCAAACAGCCCGACCTTGACATGACTCAGGTTGCGCAGTTCTACGATACGCCGCGCGTCATCGATGGTTTTTACATCTCTTGGATTCATGGCGCTTCCCTGTTTTATATGGTGATTAGATTAATCGGGCAAGGGTGTGAACTCCAGTAAAACTTGCAGGATCATGCTAAATTCAAACCTTGTTAAATCAGCTGAATA
Source organism: Gammaproteobacteria bacterium (assembly GCA_030066335.1). Classification (GTDB taxonomy): domain Bacteria; phylum Pseudomonadota; class Gammaproteobacteria; genus JACNJF01. Next base: position 13,969 of record JASJBV010000003.1, on the reverse strand, counting down.
ATTGTTCAGTGGACGCGAACTTTTCATTGCAGTCTTGATCGATTGCTTAGTAACTACGGTTGAACAATGTTGACCTGAGGCCAGACGTGATCACCGAATTGCATCATTTTATCGAAGACCACCCCAGGTTACTGGTATTGACCGGTGCCGGTATCAGCACTGCGTCCGGGATCCCCGATTACCGCGACGAAAATGGGGCGTGGAAACAGCAGCAGCCGATGACTTTTGCCGAATTCAGTGGCAGCCATGACGCCCGCCAACGCTATTGGGCCAGGTCCGCCCTCGGCTGGCCGCGGTTTGTCCAGGCCCAGCCGAATGAGGCCCATCAGGCCCTGGCCGAGTTGGAGAGTCACGGTTATGTCGATACCCTGATTACCCAGAATGTAGACCAGCTGCATCGCCAGGCCGGTCATGAAAATGTCATCGATCTGCATGGCCGATTGCACGAGGTCGTGTGTCTCGATTGTCAGGCAGTCATCCCGCGACAACAGTTACAGCAGGCGCTGCTCAGGGCCAACCCGGCGTTGACCGGTGTATCGGTCAGGCACGCGCCGGACGGTGATGCGTTGTTGGAGGATTTTGATTTTGCGTCGATGGTTATTCCGCGCTGCGCCGATTGTGGCGGCGTATTGAAACCCAACGTGGTGTTCTTCGGCGAAAATGTACCCCGTGCCCGGGTCGAGCGCAGCCTCGATGCGCTGCAGCAGGCCGATGCCTTGCTGGTCATTGGATCATCGCTGCAGGTTTATTCCGGTTTCCGGTTCGTGCGTGGTGCCGCGGAGCAGGGCAAGCCGGTCGCATCGATCAACCTCGGCCAAACCCGTGCCGATGAACTGTTCCAGTTGCAGCTCAGGGAACCCTGTGGCCCGGTTTTAACCAGTCTGCTGCATGGGCTGGTTAATTGACCATTCTGCCATCGGCAATCTCTTGATTAGTTGCGATCGAGGCACACATTAATACAGTCAGTCAATCGCCAAAGAGATTTAAATGAGCAAACAGATTTTAATGCTAGTGACCAGTCATGACGAGATCGACCAGGATCACGCGACAGGTCTATGGTTTGAAGAATTCGCCGTGCCCTTCGGCCTGTTTCAACAACAGGGTTACGCGATCACGGTAGCCAGTCCCAAAGGCGGAGCCACGCCGATCGATCAACGCAGCCTCGAGGACTATCAGGCGACGGCGGAAAACGAGGCCGCCAGGTCAGCGCTGAAAGATGCGCGCAAACTGGATGCAACGATTAGCGCCGATGATTATGCTGCGCTGTTTTTCCCCGGTGGCCATGGCACCATGTTCGACCTGCCGGATAACCCACAGGTGCAACGTATCGTGGTTGAGTTTTTTGAGAACGATAAGGTCGTCGCGTCGGTATGTCATGGACCGGCCTGTCTGGTCGGGGCGATGCTGGCGGACGGTTCCGCGCTGGTCAAGGGCCGTAAGGTGACTGCTTTTACCGATTCTGAAGAACGTGCGGTTGAGTTGGATCAGCTGATGCCATTCCTGCTGCAGACCCGCTTGCGTGAACTCGGTGCCGAGTTTGTCGAAGCTGATGATTGGGCCGATAACGTGGTCGTCGACGGTAAATTGATTACCGGGCAGAATCCGCAGTCAAGCGGCAGCGCGGCGCAAGCGGTCATTAAGCTGTTGTAACTATTACTGGGCTGAGAATTCAGCGGCAGAAGTAAAAGGCCGGGATGCAGATGCATCCCGGCCTTGTCGTTACTGGACGACGATGCTCGCGCGCATGCGCGGGTGAAACTTACATACGTAGTTGTAGGTGCCGGGCTGATCGAGAGTTACGCTGTAGCTGCTGCCTCGATTCAGGGTACCTGATGCCAGTGGGCCGCCATCGGTACTGGTCACGGTGTGCGGGGCACTATCGTTATTGACCCAGGTGACGGTGGAACCGGCCTTGACCGTCATGCTTGCCGGCTGGAACGCCATACCCTGAATATTCAGCGTCACTTCACCTGCTGCCGCTTCTGCCGGCGCAGATGGTGCCGGGGTAGCCGCGGCCGGTGGCGTCATGGGTGCCTGACGATAGCCACCATAAGGGCGCATCGGTTCACGCGGTGGGCGCTGATAACCATAAGGGCGCATCTGCTCGCGTGGTGGACGTTGGTAGCCATAGGGTCGCATCGGTGGTCGTTGCGGGCGCTGGTAATCGTAACCCGAACCATAACCACGACGGTCATAATAACCGGAGCGCGAACCTGAACCCATGCCCATACCGCTGCCTGAGCCAGAGCCTGAACCCATACCCATGCCGCCACCGCTGCGATTGTCATAACCGCCGTAGCTACTGCCATAATCATAGGCGTGGCCGGGCAGGCTTAGGGTCAATGTGGCCAGGGTAATACCAATAATTCTCCCTGTTTTAAAGATTGGTTGACGAAACATATGTATCTCCTAAGTGCTTAATAAAATGACCCGGCAGAGCCGGGTCGGGTTGATGAATTAATAGAGTGTTTGATTATGATTGCGGGAAGATGACGCTATCGATGACGTGGATGATGCCATTGCTGGCTTCGATGTCGGTCGAAATAACTTTGGCCCCGTTGATCGATACACCGTCTGATGAATCGATGGCCAGCTCCGAGCCCTGGACACTCTTGGCGCTGTTCAGGCCCATCGCATCAGCGGCGGTCACACGGCCCGGCACAACGTGAGCAGTCAGCAGGTCAGCCAGGGCCTGGCTGTCTTCGGTCAATGCCTTGAGGATACTCTCCGGCAAACGGGAAAAGGCCTCGTCGGTCGGTGCAAATACCGTGAAAGGACCAGGGCCGGTCAGGGTCTCCTCGAGACCTGCTGCCTTGACCGCTTCGATCAGGGTGTTGAACTGACCAGCCTCGGCTGCGGTGTTGACGATATTAGCCAAAACGGCATTTTCGGTCTCGGCGGCCGGAGCCTGGGCAATCTCCTGTGGAGCAGGGATGGACGTCAGATTATCAGTTTCGCCTTGCTTGGGTAAGTGAAGGTAGTACATATCGCCTCCTTGGGAATGGGGTGACGCGGACTTGTAGCCACCCGTTGGATACTTCTGGTAGTACTTGGGATGATGCTTCTTCATCATTTTGTGATGCTTCATCTTGGCATGATGCTTTCTCTTCATGTAGTCATAATGAGCACCATAGGCATGTGGATGATGGGCACCGGATTTTGAATAGCCGTGGTGCTTGCCATAGGCCTTGGAAGAGCAATGGCCGGCAAGGGCGGCAGTGGGTACCACGAGGGCGGTAGAGATCAGGGTTGCGAGTAGAGTTTTCATGTATGTTCCATTGTTTGTCTTAGACATAAGTTAAGTATTGCCATTGTAAGTGTTTTCAACGGGCAAAATAATTAATTCTCTCTATGATGCTATAGATATAGATAGCAATAGGTTATGACCAGGTCTGCAGGCGCCATTATGGTGCCTGTTGACCCAAAATGGTGTCCATGTAATGTCTAGATAACTTGAGGGGAAAGCGCTGGATTACTGCCGGATGATGCCTTATTGGGCGGCCAGTTCCCTGAAGTCCTGCGCATAGGCGTTGAGTTTACCGATCGAGCGCTGGCGTTGTGATTCGCTCAGGGATTGATCGATATCGAGGTATAGTTGCTTGATCAGTTGCTGGTTGAACTCAAACTTATTCCAGTAGCTGTCAGTTCGCCCCATCCGACGCTGGGCAAAAATTTCGAGTACGGCCGCTTCGAATTCGCTTTCGTTGTCACGTTTTTGCAGTGCCAGCTTGAGACGTGCCTGCCAGTCGACACGTGATTGAATGAATTCAGCCCCCATCAATTGATAATCCTGTGACCACTCCCGGATCAATTGACGTTGATCATCATCCAGCGGTCCGGTCCAGCGTTCGATGAATCTGCGGATATCCTTGGCCCGTTTGTAGCGCTGCTTGATCACTTTCTGCTCGATATATTTTTCCCGGAATTCTGCATTCTCCGCGGCGAAATTGACATACATTTCCTCGATCTGTTCATCCGTCAGCTGCTGTAGCAATTCAACCATCGACGGTCCGAGTCGACGGAACAGGATATCGGCAAAGGCCTGAGAGCGAAGTTGGATCTGGTCGACCTCCTGCCGATCGAACCCATCTTCGCTTGCCTGCGCCACCCATTGCAGAAAGTCCGCATATTCCGGCAATTGTTGGGTACGATGCCAGCGCAGGTAGTTTTCGAGTTCGGCATCAAACTGCACGGCCTGGACTGGATCGAGCGTTACATAATCGTCCAGATACCAGGGTATCAGCCAGTCGAGCTGGTTGTAGATGAACTTGACAGCGCAGCCTGTGAGCAGCAACAGCATTAACATCATCAGGCCAAGACGAATCGTGGATTTCTGCAGCATGAGTCTACGGCACCAGGTGCATGGCGATTGAGCACAAGCATAACAAAGACGAACGCGAAATGGGCCTCCCAGTCACAGATCAGGCCAGGCTGCACCATGGTGGTTAGTTATCGCGCGAGCGGTTTGGTTCAGTTATGAATGCTGATGCCAATGCCAAATTGAAAGCCGCCCCTCCTGTAGTCATCCTGTGCTGGCCACAGTTGCAGTTGTTGGGATAGCACGACCGGCTGCGGAGAATCACTGTCGCCATCCCGAAGCTGTTGGATTTCCTTGATCTCACCCAGCACGGTCAGTCTGCGCCCCTGGCTGTAGGCCGTGGGCTCCAGCAAGCCCTGATAGCGGATCATGAATCTTCCCAGAGCCCGGGTGCCGGTCTTCGGTCGTTGCGCGCTATCCAGCGGAAAAGCCAGCACCTCGACCAGGCTGTCTGCGCCAAGATTTCGGGTATTTAGAATGATGCCGCCCCACAACACCGGGTCACCGATGTTGGCTGACGGTGTATCGATCACTTGTTGCGGGGTCAGGCCGGTATCGACCTGCCGGGTGTCGAACACCGGGGTTGAGGCACAGCCAATGACCAGCAGAGACAGCAGGGGTAGCAACAATATACGTGGATTAATCATGATTGAAGTATAACTGGCATCGAGCACCCAGTGGTGTGTTAGCGGGCGGCGCTGGCTAGCGCCTTTTTATCCAGGCCGGAATGACTACTGCCGATGATCGCAGGCAGTACTGTGGATCATCCAGCTCAGTGTTGAACGTTGGGCAGCTGGTTATCGCCCTCGAGAATGGCGGTAAAGGCCCGCAGGCGATGGGCCAGGGTATCGGTTTCGATCAGCATCTGTTTGTCGGTATCGCTCAGTGGCAGCAGGCCGACCAGCGAGTTGGTCAATTGTTCGCTATTGAGCTTTTCGATCATGCTCCAGTCCGCTTCCAGCTTGTTGTTATCCAGGTAGGATCTCAACGCGGTATTAAACTCTGATTTGTCCTGTTCGTCCGGTTCGACGACTTCATTCAAATCGGGAATGTAATCAGACCATTCAGGTTTAATCAAGCGGTAGCCACGGGTCGTGCTCAACTCCTCCATGACGCGGAAGCGGATGAGTCCGGTGAGGACGATTTCCAGGCGGCCATCATAGGTTTCCTGGTAGCGGGTGATGCGGCCGGCACAGCCGACCTGGAATAAGTCCGGTTCATTGCTGTCATCCCGCGGTTGGATCATGCCGATCAGGTGATGGGTTTCCATCGCGTCCTGGGTCATGTTCAGATAGCGAGGCTCGAAGATATTCAACGGCAACAGGCCGCCGGGCAGCACCACGGCATTGGCCAGCGGGAAAATTGGCAGGGTTTCCGGCAGCTGTTCGATGTTTTGCATGAAGGGTGTATGTGTGGGCATGATATGACTCCTAGGCATTCGTGGGGATATCCACTGCGTACATCAACAAGGTATCCAGATCGACGATTTCAAGGGTGTTGGCATGCGTGGCTTCCAGAACCACCTGTGGGGCAACGCCAGCCAGCTGGGCTTGTTTCCAGCGACTGGCGCACAGGCACCAGCGGTCACCTGGCTTGAGACCGGGGAAATCGAATTGCGGGATTGGCGTGATCAGGTCATTGCCTTGAGCCTTGGAGAATTGTAAAAACTCATCGCTGACGATGGCGCAGACCGTATGCAGTCCCCGGTCCTGATCATCGGTACGACAACTGCCATCGCGAAAGAACCCGGTTTTCGGCGCCAGGCTACAGTCCAGCAGATCGCTGCCAAGTACATTTTTGTGCTCTATCACGCTGAATTCGCTCGATTCCTGTAATCCTTGAATTTGGCATTTTATTCCTCAATTTGTTCCCATTCTGTTGAATCAATCAAATTTATGCGCTCAAATATCGTTTCCGACCCGGAAAACGACAAACGGCAGATCTGGACCCAAGCATGTCAGCGTTAAACAGTGATCAGTCCTATGGCTGGGTATCGATCCTGCTGCACTGGTCGATGGCCGTGTTACTCATCACCATGTACCTGCTGGGGGATTGGATGGTCGACCTGGACTATTATAATCCCTGGTATAACCGTGCTCCGGATATCCACAGAGCCAGCGGCATTCTGCTGGTTGGTCTGATGCTGCTCCGTTTCGCCTGGAACCGGCTGCAGTCACGACCCGCCGAGCTCACTGACAAGCAGCTGCAAAATCGGCTGGCCCATATCGCCCATAACCTGTTTTACCTGCTGGTGTTGCTGTTGTTCATCAGCGGCTACCTGATCTCCACCGCCAAAGGCAAGGGCATAGAGGTGTTTCAGATGTTCACGCTGCCGGCGCTGTTGCCGGAAAATGCCGAGCGGGGTGAGTTGGCCGGCGATTTACATGAGATTCTCGCCAATGTTTTTTTGGTGTTGGCCTTGATGCATGCTGCTGCGGCCTTACATCATCATTTTATCAACAAGGATAAAACCCTGAAACGCATGCTGGGTTTGCGTAAACCCTGACCAACACCATCGGAGGAGAGATCCATGAAATCGTTCAAACTAGTGGCCCTGGCCGGCCTGATCATTTTCAGTCCATTAGTCAGTGCGGCAGATTACAAGATCGACACCAAGGGCATGCATGCCTTTATTCAATTTCGTATTCAACATCTCGGCTTCAGCTGGTTGTATGGCCAGTTCAATGATTTCAGCGGGGAATACAGTTATGACCAGAATAACCCGGAAGCCGCCAAAGCCTCGGTAGTCATCCAGGCCGCCAGTCTTGACAGCAATCACGCCGAACGTGATAAGCACTTGCGCAGTGATGATTTTCTCAACACCGACAAATACCCGGAAATTCGTTTTACCAGTACCCAGTATCGTCCCAGCGGTGACAGCGGGGGCATGCTTTACGGCAACCTGACCCTGCACGGGGTGACCAAGCCGATCGCCATCAATATCGAGAAAATAGGTGAGGGCAAGGATCCCTGGGGTGGTTATCGCTCCGGTTTCTCCGGTACCGCAGAGATCAACCGCTCGGATTTCGGGGTCGACAAGAACCTGGGCCCAGCCTCGGAGAAGGTAGAGATCATCCTGTCGATCGAAGGTATACGGATCTAGCGACCAAACAGGTGAACGTCAGGCCTGGGATGGTTTCGCCCAGATAAGGAAACCTGCTTTCCCAGGCCAGGACTGTTCAGCTAGGGTCTATTGAACGGCCTTGGATAGCGAGTTTATTGCGCGATCGAACACTGAAATCGATTTCATCATTTGCGCGTTGCCATTGCGAAATTCTGCGATCAGGTCGGTGACCGTCATTTCCCTGGTTTTGGCGCCATGCCGATCGACGAAGATATACTTGCCGGTAACGTTGCTTTTCCAGGACAGCTTGGCGTTGACCGGTTTACTGCCGGCAGATTTAAACGTAATCCAGTCTCCAATATTCAATTCGCGAGCCTGCTCGTCCAGACCGTCACGCGCGAAATCCTTTGCCTGTTGCATGACGGCATCGCCGTAAATGACAATATCCTCACTGATCTGCACTTCTCCATCCTTGACTTCCTGGGAGAAGGAGTCGAGATCGCTGACGACTTCAGGTAATGATGCTGCGGTAATGGTTTCAATAGATTCGGTCTGGGCTTCGACATCCAGCTTATCTGGTTGTACCACGATGTCACCGGAGTCTGCGTCGGTGAATTCAAAATCCAGTGCCTGACCCTCATCGTTAGCATCCAGCATCACGTCTGGCAATTGCTCATGCTGAGATTCTGCAGCAGCCGACTTTCTAGCCCTCCGCTCAGCCAGGTTCTTACTGGTTTCTTTGACGACCTGGGCGTGCTGGATAACCAGCATCTGGAACACTTCATCGCACACGGTCTGATTGACCTGGTTGAGCTCCATCGCCCTGGACAATGCGCGCAGTAATGCCGGTAATGCCTTCAATAACTTAAGGCGTTGTTTCTCGCTTTTCTTGGGAATCAGGGACCAGATCAGGGTGGTCGTGATGCGCTTCAGGTTATGCCAGTGGCGCGAATCCTCGCTGGTGCTGAGCAGGGTATTGATCAATACGGTGCGCCAGACCCCCTCAAGAAAATCGATCACCGGAAATTCAAAGTCTCCCTTGCCCAGCATCTTCTGGATGAATGCATAGGCTGTTTGCTGGGCCTTTTCGATCTGTTGTTCGCGATCCTGTTCCTGTTGTTGAATCTCCTCCAGCTCCGCATCGGCCTTGGCATTTTCCTGCTCGAGAAAAGCTTCCAACTCCTGACAGGCCTGGGTGAAGACCGCGATATCCTGGTCGAACTCGGTGAGTAAAAACTCCACCAGTTGTTCGATTTTTTCGACCAGCCTGATCTCGCGCTGCGGTTCCTTGCTCCAGCCCAGTGCGGCCTGCGAGAGCGTGTCGAGGAATTGTCTTGCCGGATGCTTTTTCTTGTTGAAAAAGCCGCTATCGATCATCGCCACCTTGAGGATTGGTATCTGCAAGCGGCCGATCAATACCTTTATCGGATCGGGCAGGGCGTCGTCGTCGAAGAAAATATCGAACAGCATGGTGACGATATCAATCAGTTGGGTACTGTCCTGATCGATATCCGCGGCATGTTCCTGCTTGAATTGCAGCAACTGCTGATTCATCTCGGTCTTCTGCACCGATGGGTCGGTGCTGATCGCCGGTGAGGCCTGCTGCAATACCGCATGTTGCAAACCGGCCAGGGCTACAACCGAAGCCTGATTGACTCCGCCAGTTATCGAACCGCCGCTGGCCCCGGCCACGCTCTGGCCTGATCCATCCGAGGTAACCACCGGATGCTGTCCGGTAATCACTCCAGTCGAAGTTACCGCGGCCTGGCCCAGGGCCTGTTGCAGCATGCCGAGTAATCCACCCTCAGCTGGTTGGCCCGTGGGCGCTCCAGCAGGAGTGCTATCGACTGCTTGCTGTTCACTTGGAGGGGCTTCCGTTTCGTGCTCGGCAATCCGCTTGGCCATGAACTTGGTGCTATGTTTCATCCGCTCCTTGGATGCTTCGAACTCGGGCAGCACGCCTTTCTTGACGAAATAATCGTTCATTTCCCGGTAAAATCCGCTCAGTTGGCTCAACACGAAACGGTCGAACATCTTGTAGAAGATCAACTGGACATGGATTTCCAGGTCCTTGTCTTCGCAAGCCAGGTGAAAGCATTCGCAAATCGCCTTGGGATCCAGTGGATTGACATCTTCGTCGATAGATTTGCGCTGCAGGATAGTACGCAAGCGCTCGGCAACGGCAAACAGGTCGTCCTCGAACTGGGGCCGGGCCTTGCTGATCATGTTATCGATCGCGAGCTTACCCTCCATTGTATCCTGATCGACCAGCTTCATTTCATCCAGGGTGGGTTCCGCTTGCTGTCGTTTTTCGCCTGCTGCCCGGCGCGCGAGGAAATCAGCAAAGCGTTGGTTCATGCCGGCATCGAAGGCTTCCTCGATCGATTGACGTTGCAGGCGAATCTGACGCATGGCGTCGAAATACATGTTGCGCTCACGGTCGCTACCGACCTTTTCGCTGAGTTCGAACAGGGCATCATCGATGTTTTCCATCAATACGCGGATCAGGTCGTTAAGCCCCTTCAAGGCAAAACGTTTGACCGATTCATAAAGCATGGTATTACCGGAAAAAGCGATGACGTTATTGGAGTTTTGCTGTGATGACATGGCGGCAGCAGTAGATACAGATATGTTTAGTTAGCACGATTAACCGCTCAAACACGTGCTTTTCAATTCAACCAGGGGCCTCTGGACAATCCTCACAGCGACTACAAACTGTAGGAATTATCCCTGGAGCCTGATAAAAGCATAGTTGGATTAATCGGCTTTACCATGCCGCTCGGGATGAATTTTGTGACATTGGTCACTAAATACGGAGATCCAGCCGGGATGGCCGGATCGGGCAGATGATATAGATTATCGATCAGGAAATTATCGATTTTCTCGGATCAACGCTGAGGGACAATCCAGGGGAAAGAAAAGTGGCTCCCCGGGCCGGGCTCGAACCAGCGACCCAATGATTAACAGTCATTTGCTCTACCAACTGAGCTACCGGGGAATAGTGGGCGCGTATGGTAATGGATTCATGCCTGCTCGGCAATAGTCACCAACGCGAATTTTGCAGGTTTTTTTAATCAATCTGCGGCAAAAACCTCGCGTATTCTTTGTAGCGCATTTTCCAGGTTTTGCATCGAGGTGGCGAAAGAAAGTCGCATATAGCCCTCGGCACCGAAAGCGGAGCCTGGCACCACGGCAACCCCGACCTGTTCCAGCAACAGGTTGGCGGCTTCCACGTCATTGTTGATACCGTTGCGGCTATCGATGAACGACTGGATGTTGGGGAAACTGTAAAAGGTCCCGTCGGAGGGCATGCACTCGATATGCGGGATCGAGTTCAAGGTCTCCACCACGTAGTCATGGCGTTCCTTGAAGGCCTTGAGCATGGTCTGAATACAGGCCTGGTGACCGTTAAGCGCCTCTACCGAGGCCGCCTGCGAAATAGAGGTCGGGTTGGAAGTGCTCTGCGACTGGATTTTTTTCATCGCCTTGATGATGTCGGCATTACCCGCCGCATAGCCGATACGCCAACCGGTCATCGAGTAGGCCTTGGATACGCCGTTCAATACCATGCAGCGATCACCCAGGTCCGGACAGGCATTGAGAATGTTAACGAAGCCCTCGTCGTTCCAGATGATGTGTTCGTACATGTCATCGGTGACGACCAGGATCTCGGGATGCTGTAACAGTACCTCGCCAATCGCCGCCAGCTCTGCCCGGCTGTAGGCAACACCGGTGGGATTGGACGGGCTGTTGATGACCAGCATGCGGGTGTTCGCGGTAATCGCCTGTTGCAGGCTGTCGGGCGTGATCTTGAACTGGTCCTTGAGCCCGGTCTCGATGATGACCGGTTTGCCATCGGCCAGGATCACCATGTCCGGGTACGACACCCAGTAGGGGGCCGGGATGATGACTTCGTCACCTTTATTCAACAGCGCCTGGCACAGGTTGTAAAAAGACTGTTTGCCACCACAGGAAACCAGCACCTGTTCCGGCTGGTAGTGGAAGTCATTGTCACGGGCGAACTTATCGATGATCGCCTGCTTCAACTCGGCGGTACCATCGACCGCGGTATACTTCGTCTGGCCGTTGTGGATCGCCTGGATTGCGGCCTGCTTGATATGTTCAGGGGTATCGAAATCCGGTTCGCCGGCGCCGAGGCCGATAACATCGCGGCCCTGGGCGCGCAGCTGATTGGCAAGGGTAGTCACGGCCAGCGTGGGTGATGGTTTAATCGCGTTAACGCGGTCTGAGAGATCGTTAAACAAGGCGTTTTTCCTGTATCGACGGGTGATGGGAGATAGCCCTTAGGATACTGGCTGATTTCCCGCTGTAAAGCGTTTAACATGGTAGTTTTGAAATTTTTTCTTGTACGAGCTCCAGCATGGCAAAAGCATTCGAACTGGCAACCGATTATCAACCTGCAGGCGATCAACCCCAGGCCATCGAGGAACTGGTGGATGGGATCAATTCCGGTTTATTGCATCAGACCCTGCTCGGGGTAACCGGCTCCGGTAAAACCTTTACCATCGCCAACGTCATCGCTGAGTTACAGCGCCCGGCGATCATCATGGCGCACAACAAGACCCTGGCCGCGCAGTTGTATGGCGAGATGAAGGAATTTTTCCCGTGCAACTCGGTACAGTACTTCGTATCCTACTACGATTACTACCAGCCGGAAGCCTATGTACCGGCATCCGATACCTTTATCGAGAAGGATGCGTCGATCAACGATCATATCGAACAGATGCGATTGTCGGCGACCAAGTCGCTGTTCGAGCGGCACGATACGGTTATCGTCGCCTCGGTATCGGCGATCTACGGCCTGGGCGATCCGGAATCCTACCTGAAGATGCTGCTACACGTGGTGATCGGCGACCAGATCGATCAGCGCAGTATCCTGCGCCGCCTGGCGGAACTGCAGTACACCCGCAACGACATCGAGCTCAAGCGCGGTACCTACCGGGTACGCGGCGATGTCATCGATATCCATCCGGCCGATTCCGAACGCGAGGCGGTACGCGTCGAGTTATTTGACAACGAGGTCGAACAGCTCAGTTTCTTCGACCCGTTGACCGGGGAGGTCCTCAAGCGGGTGCAGCGGGTCACGGTTTACCCCAAGACCCATTACGTGACCCCGCGCGACACCATCCTCGAGGCAGTGGACCAGATCAAGCTGGAGCTGGATGAACGCCTAGCCCGGCTCAAGGAGCTGGATAAACTGGTCGAGCTGCAACGCCTGGAGCAGCGGGTCAACTACGACATGGAAATGATGATCGAGCTCGGCTATTGCAGTGGTATCGAGAACTATTCGCGCTACCTGTCGGGACGGCAAGAGGGTGAACCGCCACCGACCCTGTTCGACTACCTGCCCGATGATTGCCTGCTGTTTATCGATGAAAGTCATGTCACGGTCCCGCAGATCGGTGGTATGTATCGTGGCGACCGGTCGCGCAAGGAGACCCTGGTGGAATATGGATTTCGCCTGCCGTCGGCGCTGGATAACCGGCCGCTGCGATTCGAGGAATTCGAAGCCATGTCACCGCAAACCGTGTTCGTGTCGGCCACCCCGGGGGATTACGAGGGCAAGCACAGCTCGGCGGTGGCGGAGCAGGTGGTCCGTCCGACCGGCCTGGTCGACCCGGTGGTGGAAGTCAAACCGGCGCTGAGCCAGGTCGATGATCTGTTGTCGGAGATAAACCTGCGGGTAGAGCAGGGTGAACGGGTGCTGGTCACCACCCTGACCAAGCGCATGGCCGAGGACCTGACCGGGTACCTGGCCGAGCACCTGGTGCGGGTGCGATACCTGCACTCCGATATCGATACCGTCGAACGGATGGAAATCATCCGTGACCTGCGTCTCGGTGAATTCGATGTGCTGGTTGGGATCAACCTGCTGCGGGAGGGGCTGGATATGCCCGAGGTCTCGCTGGTGGCGATCCTCGATGCGGACAAGGAGGGTTTCCTGCGCTCCGATCGTTCGTTGATCCAGACCATCGGCCGCGCCGCGCGTAACGTCAATGGTAAGGCGATTCTGTATGCGGACCATGTCACCGGTTCGATGCAACGGGCGATGGATGAGACCCAGCGCCGGCGTGACAAGCAGATCGCGTACAATGAGGAACACGATATCGTGCCCAAGGGTATCGTCAAGCAGATCAGTGATGTGATGGAGTTGGGACAGGCCCGGTTACCGAATACCGGACAGTTGCGGGTAGCCGAGGACAAGCCGGAATTCCATGCGCTGTCCGGCAAGGAGTTAAAGGCTAAATTAAAGACCCTGGAAGACCGCATGTATGAACATGCCGGCAACCTGGAATTTGAAGAAGCCGCTCGGATCAGGGACCAGATCGAAATCCTCAAGAATAATCATTACCTGGCCGAAGCTTAAACATTTCAATAGGCCACTAATCTGTCCCTGGTCGATATAAAATCAAATAAAAATCAACATGTTAGGGGCTATTTGTGGAAATAAACGATCAGTATCGTTAGCTCGGGGCTGCATCTAATAAAAGATAGCAATAAGCTTATTAATGAATTACCATTCGCCGTCAAAATAATAACAAAGCTCTGCATAATTACGTTGCAGG
>JASJBV010000210.1 GCA_030066335.1 Gammaproteobacteria bacterium | reverse complement strand
GAACCGCTGGGATGACCCACGGTGTAGACCATCGCATCGATCTTGTTATCGCATAGCGCAGAAGATTGCTCGGATGCTTTAAGTTCTGACGCCAGGGCAAAAGTGGCCTTGGTCCAGCCCATTGCACTCATCAGAACTGAAAGCATCCGAGCAATCTTCTGCGCTATGCGATAACAAGATCGATGCGATGGTCTACACCGTGGGTCATCCCAGCGGTTCGATCAAGGAAGCTACCACTTCCTGCGATAGTGTACTGGTCAATATCACCGGCCCCGCGGTAGACAAGCTGGTCAAGGAGAACGATTATTATCGTTATGCCACCATCCCCGGCGGTATGTATCGTGGTAATGACAGCGATACCCAGACCTTCGGTGTTGGTGCGACCTTTGTCAGTTCCTCACGTACCTCGTCCAACACGGTTTATCACGTGGTCAAGTCGGTGTTTGAAAACTTCGATGATTTCAGAAAGCTCCATCCAGCTTTCGCCAACCTGAAGAAATCGGAAATGGTCAAGGATGGTCTGTCTGCTCCGCTGCATGACGGCGCCAAGAAGTACTACAAAGAAGCAGGCTTGATGTAAACTTCTTGCGAAAAGGGGGCTTGGCCCCCTTTTTTTAATGTTTATTCAAAGAGTAAGCATTAAAAAAACATACCGACATAGAAAATAAAAAACACCGACCTAGAGGGGACACGATGGCGGATGAAAAAATCTCCGAGATAGAACAACGGGAACAAGAAGTTGAGCAGATGATCGCCGAGGCCGATGCCGGCGGTCGTCATCCAAGTGGGCTGCCGGCCAAGGTTTTGTTCATCGCGCCACTGTTGTGGTCGTTGTTCCAGCTGTATTATGCTTCCCCGTTACCCTTCATGCTCAGTGCCGCGTTGCGGGATTTTTCCCCCGCACTGGCTAGTTTATTGGTACTGAATGACTCCGAGGCACGCTCGATTCATCTGACCTTCGCGGTATTCATCGCCTATCTGGCGTTTCCTGCAATGAAACGCTCGCCGCGTGATTACATTCCGATCCAGGACTGGGTCCTGGCCTTCATCGCCGCCTTTTGTGCTTCCTATCTGTATGTATTCTATGAAGAGCTGGCAGGGCGACCCGGTCTGCCGACCACGCTCGATCTCATCGTTGCGATAGCCGGCCTGATTACCCTGCTGGAGGCCACCCGCCGCGCATTGGGTCCACCATTAATGGTGGTGGCCGGGGTATTCCTGATCTATGCCTTTGCCGGACCCTTCATGCCGGATGTGATTGCGCATAAGGGCGCCAGCCTGAACAAGGGCATGTCGCACTACTGGCTGTCCACCGAGGGTGTGTTCGGGGTCGCGCTCGGAGTCTCGACCTCGATGGTATTCATGTTCGTGCTATTCGGCGCGATGCTCGAACACGCCGGTGCCGGTAATTATTTCATCCGCGTCGCCTTCGCTCTGCTCGGCCACATGCGCGGCGGACCGGCCAAGGCCGCGGTGGTCTCCTCGGCGATGACCGGGCTGATTTCCGGTTCGTCGATTGCCAACGTGGTGACGACCGGGACCTTCACGATACCTCTGATGAAAAAGGTCGGTTTCCCTGCAGAGAAAGCCGGTGCGGTCGAGGTGGCCTCATCGACCAATGGCCAGCTGACGCCACCGATCATGGGGGCTGCCGCATTTCTAATGATCGAGTATGTCGGTATTAGCTATATCGAGGTCATCACCCATGCGTTCCTGCCGGCGATCTCAGCCTATATCGCGCTGGTCTACATCGTGCACCTGGAAGCGATGAAAGCCAACATGCAGGGGCTGCCGCGCAGAACCATTTCCCCCTTCATGCAAAAGCTGATGACCTTCGTGTTTGTCGTTGGTGGCATCATTATCCTGTCCGGAGTGATCTATTACGGCCTGAGCTGGACCAAGGATGTGGCCGGCGATGCCACACCTTACATCGCTGCATTGGTTTTGCTGGTGGCTTATGTCGCCCTGGTACGCAATGCGGCCAAGGTCCCCGATCTGCCGACCAGTCATGAAATCTCTGAGATACCGGAGGTCGGCCCCACGGTCAAATCCGGCCTGCATTTCCTGCTGCCGATCGTGGTCCTGGTGTGGTGCCTGGTCGTCGAGCGTCTGTCACCCGGCCTGTCCGCGTTCTGGGCCGCAATGTTCATGATCTTTGTCGTCATCACCCATCGTCAACTCAAGGTATTTTTCCGTAAGCAACAGCAGACCGAATTAAGCCAGGCCAATCGCCAGGGTTTTACCGACCTGATCGATGGCATGGTCGCGGGTGCCCGCAACATGATTGGTATCGGTGTCGCCACCGCGGCCGCGGGTATCGTCGTTGGTACCGTCACTATTACCGGGGTAGGCCTGGTCATGACCGAGTTCGTCGAGTTCATCTCCGGCGGTAACCTGATCCTGATGTTGTTGTTGACCGCGTTCATTAGCCTGATCCTGGGCATGGGACTGCCGACGACGGCCAACTACATCGTGGTATCGACCCTGATGGCCCCGGTTATTGTCAGCCTGGGTGCGGCCAATGGTCTGATCGTGCCGTTGATTGCGGTCCACCTGTTCGTGTTCTATTTCGGAATTCTCGCCGATGACACGCCACCGGTAGGGTTGGCGGCCTATGCTGCCGCAGCGATCTCCCAGGGTGACCCGATCCGCACTGGTATCCAGGGTTTCACCTATGATATCCGCACCGCAATCCTACCGTTCATGTTCATTTTCAATACCGAACTGATCATGATCGGGATCACCGGTCCGATCCACCTGCTGTTTGTTGTGTTCGGCTGTATGGCCGGAATGATGGCTTTCTCCGCTGCCACCCAGGGCTTTTTCCTGGTGCGCAACACCGCGCTCGAAGGCATCATGCTGCTGGTGATCTCCTTCACCTTTTTCCAACCCGGTTACTGGTGGGACAAGATCTATCCGCCATTGGAGGAATCATCGGCCAGCCAGATCTTGAATATTATCGACGACACCCCGGCCGATGGGCAATTGAGGGTAAGAGTTGCCGGAGAAACCCTGGAGGGCAAGCTGGTGGATAAAACCGTCATGTTGCAGATGGCCGCTGCGGAATCCGCCGAGGACCGACTCAACCAGGCTGGTCTGGAATTGCGCGAAGAAGACGGCAAGTGGCTGGTGGACAATATCGTGTTTGGCAGTCCCGCGGAGAAGGCCGGGATCGATTTCGACTGGGAGATCAAATCCATCCAGACCAAGACCAATCGTCCGCCCAAGCAGTTGATGTATGGCCCGGCGATCGTGTTGTTCCTGTTGCTGTACTTCCTGCAACGTCAGCGCCGGGTGGATGAAAAGACCTTTTACCCCGGTACCGACGCTGGTAGTTAATTCTACCAGCGTCCATCGACGCGAATTCAGTTGGCTCAACCGACTACGCTTCCGCCCCGATGCGCGGTAGAATAACTGCCTTTTGCTAAGCAGCTCGCTACATCATGCCCGTTTCCTCCGTCCGCGGACGTACCGAAAAACCCCATTCCAATCGTGAAGACTGGGACAACATCAAGGAGATGTTCCCCTTCATCTGGACCTATCGTGGCCGGGTGCTGTTGGCCCTGGCCAGCCTTGTGTTATCCAAGGTGGCGATGGTGGGTATTCCCATTATCCTCAAGTTTATCGTCGACGGCCTGGATGGCCAGCAAAATGAAGTGATCGCGGTGCCCGTTGTGCTGTTGCTGGCTTACGGTGCCCTGCGATTTGTCAATTCGGGATTTAACGAGTTACGCGATGCGATCTTCGCCCGGGTGCGTTATCA
Source organism: Gammaproteobacteria bacterium (assembly GCA_030066335.1). Lineage (GTDB taxonomy): Bacteria > Pseudomonadota > Gammaproteobacteria > JACNJF01. The sequence goes on along the minus strand of JASJBV010000210.1, from coordinate 1,522 downwards.
CGCAATGCGCGAGTTATCGGTAACGACCTTACAGCACCTGCATGATCTATCCCTGCGCTTTCACCTCGAGCGCAATACCGGCGCGATTTCACGCGACATGGAACGCGGTGCGCAAAGCATCAGCTCAATCCTCAATTACCTGGTGTTCAACATCGTGCCGACCGCGGCAGAATTCCTCATGGTGGCGACGATATTATTCATTAAGTACGACATCGAATTCGCCATCACCGTGTTTGCCACCGCACTCATCTATATCGTTTTCACCCTGCTGGTGACCGAGTGGCGGATGCACTTTCGGCATGAGATGAATGCATTGGATTCCTCGGCCAACGGCAAGGCGATGGATAGCCTGATGAATTATGAAACGGTCAAGTATTTCAACAACGAGGAGCACGAGATCGTTCGCTACAAGAATACCATGCGCGGTTGGGAGGATGCCGCGGTCAAGAGTCAGACGACCATGTCCCTGCTGAATTTTGGCCAGGGCGCGATCATCGCGATCGGGGTCACCCTGGTGATGTTTTATGCGGCGAATGGGGTAGTCGAGGGAAGCCTGACCCTGGGCGACCTGGTATTGATCAATACCATGATGCTGCAATTATTCCTGCCATTGAATTTCCTCGGCATCATTTATCGGTCTTTGAAATATGCCCTGGCCGATATGGATATGGTGTTGAAGCTGCTGAAACGGCCGCTGGAAGTGGTGGACAGCCCTGAGGCCGGGGAACTGACGATTGAAAGCCCGACCATCGAATTCGAGCAGGTTGGATTTCATTATCAACCGGATCGCCCCATCCTGCATGATGTCAGCTTCAAGATCGAGGCCGGGAAAAAACTGGCGGTGGTGGGGCCCTCCGGGGCGGGCAAATCCACCCTGGCGCGACTGATATTTCGCTTCTACGACACCACTTCGGGTCAGATCAAGATCAGTGGTCATCCGCTCCAATCCGTGACCCAGCACAGCCTGCGGCGCTACATCGGCATGGTACCGCAGGATACGGTGTTGTTTAACGACAGTATTTTCTACAATATCCATTATGCACGGCCGGATGCCACCACCGAAGAGGTGGTCGAGGCGGCAAAACTGGCTGACATCCATGATTTCATCAGTCGTTTGCCGGACGGTTATGACACGATTGTTGGCGAGCGCGGACTTAAACTGTCCGGTGGTGAGAAACAACGGGTTTCCATTGCCCGCGTGTTGTTGAAGAATCCGCCCATCCTGGTGTTCGATGAGGCTACCTCCAGCCTGGACAGTAAGTCGGAAAAAAATATCCTGGCCGCGTTGAACTCAATTTCACAGAATAAAACTACCCTGGTCATTGCTCATCGTCTGTCGACGATCGTCGATGCCGATGAAATCCTGGTATTGGAGCACGGTGAAATCAAGGAGCAGGGCAGCCATGAGCAGTTGCTGGAGCATAAGGGCGTCTATGCCTCGCTGTGGGAAATCCAGCAAAAGAAACAAAAGACCCGGGAGCTAGAGCGGACATTGGAGGAATGATTGCAGTATACTCTCGGC